>JBJTCL010000083.1:0-34279 GCA_046091865.1 Burkholderiaceae bacterium
CGCCGGCGGGGGTGGCCGCAGGTACCGATGCGGGCGCCGATGCCGGTGCCGACACCGCTGGCGTTTCGGGTGTCGGGGACTTTTTGCGGAAGAAACTGAACATTCGGGCGCTTCTGGGATCATTGGATTCTATGAAACGCCTCTTCCGGACCGCCTTGATCGCCGCCTGCGCGTCTGCCCTGTTGGGCGCCGCCGGGCCGATGGCCCTGGCATCGACCGCCGCAGCCCCCACCGCAGCCCCCACTGCGGCCCGGGCTTCGGTGGTGCAGTTCACCCTGGCCAACGGCCTCACGGTGATCGTCAAGCCCGACCGCCGCGCGCCCACCGCGGTGCACATGCTGTGGGTGCGCGCCGGCTCCATCGACGAGGTGGACGGCACCAGCGGCGTGGCCCATGTGCTGGAGCACATGATGTTCAAGGGCACGCGCACACTGGGCGTGGGCGAATACTCGCGCCGTGTGGCCGCACTGGGCGGCCGCGAGAACGCCTTCACCAGCCGCGACTACACCGGCTACTTTCAGCAGATTCCCGCCGGCCGGCTGGAAGACGTGATCCAGCTCGAGGCCGACCGCTTCATGCACAACCGGTGGGCCGATGACGAGTTCCGCCGCGAGATCGAGGTGGTCAAGGAAGAGCGCCGCCTGCGCACCGAAGACAGCCCGCGCGCGCTGCTGTACGAGCAGCTCAATGCCACCACCTTTGTCGCGTCGCCGTACCGCCGGCCCATCGTCGGCTGGATGAACGACCTGGACGCGATGACGCCCGACGACGTGCGCGATTTCTACCGCCGCTGGTACGTGCCGTCCAACGCGGCGGTGGTGGTGGCCGGCGATGTGGACCCGGCCGAGGTACGCCGCCTGGCCGAAAAGCATTACGGCGCCATTCCCGCGGGGCAGACGGCGCAGCGCAAGCCGCGCGAAGAGCCGCCGCAGTCGGGTGCGCGCCGCATCGAGTTCAAGTGGCCGGCCGAGCAGGCCTATGTGGCGCTGTCGTTTCGCACGCCGCGCCTGGCCAGCCTGCAGCCCTTGCCCGAGCACGACGACGCCCTGGCCCTGGTGGTGCTGGCCGCCGTGCTCGACGGGCACGCCGGCGCGCGCCTGAACCGTGCGCTGGAGCAGGGCAACGACCGCGTGGCCGACTCGGCCAGTGCCTGGGCCGGCCTGTGGGCGCGGGGTCCGCAGGTGTTCAGCCTGGCGGGCGTGCCCGCGCCGGGCAAGACCCCCGAACAACTCGAGGCGGCCCTGCGCGCCGAGGTGGCCCGCGTCGCGCGCGAGGGTGTGAGCGAGGCCGAATTGCAGCGGGTGAAAACGCAGTGGGTGGCCTCGGAGGTGTACAAGCTGGATTCGGTGATGAACCAGGCGCGCGAGCTGGGTGTGTTCTGGGCGCTGGGCCTGCCGCTGGACGCTGGCGAGCAGGTCATCACGCGCCTGAGGGCGGTGACCGCAGCGCAGGTGCAGTCGGTGGCGCAGCGCTATTTCAGCGATGACCAGATGACGGTGGCGGTGTTGCGTCCGCAGCCCATCGACGCCGCGGCGGCGGGCAAGCGTCGACTGCGCGGTGTACCCGCTGCTTCCGGTGCGTCCAGTGCATCGGCTGCATCCCCCCGGCACTGATGCCGAGCGCCACCGCTTCAGGAAGTGACAACCACATGATCCAACGGTTCCAACCCATTGCACAGGCAGCGTGGCCCGGTCAGCGCGCGGGCTTGCGCTCATCGCTGCGCCGATGGATGCAGCCGGTATTCGCGGCACTGCTGGCCCTGTGCCTGCTGCCGACCGCAGCGCAGGCTTCGCTGCAGATCCAGCACTGGACGCTGCCCGGCGGCGCGCGCGTGTGGCTGGCCGAAAGCCCGGCCATCCCGATGGTCGATGTGCAGATCGACTTTGATGCCGGCAGCCGGCGCGATCCGTCTGCCAAGTCGGGCCTGGCAGCGGCCAGTGCGTCGATGATGTCGCGCGGCCTGCGGGCTGCGGGCAGCCAGGGCGCGCTCGACGAGAACCAGCTGGCCGAAGCGTGGACCGATCTGGGCGCGTCGTTCGTAGCGCGCGCCAGTTCAGACCGCATGAGCTTTTTGCTGCGCTCGCTCACTTATACCGACCTGCTCGATGCATCGGTGCGCCTGGCGGCGCGTCAGCTGGGCCAGCCCGCGTTTCCGGCCGAGGTGTGGCAGCGTGAGCGCGAACGCATCTCGGCAGCCTACAAGGAGGCCGGTACCCGCCCGGGCACCATCGCCAGCCGGCGCTTCACGCGGGCGGTGTTTGGCAGCCATCCCTACGGCGCCGAAGCCACACCCGAGACGCTGTCGCGCATCGCGGTCGACGACATGCGCCAGTGGCATGCCACGCATCTGCAGGCCTGCCGCGCGCGGGTGAGCATCGTCGGTGCCGTGACGCGCGCGCAGGCCGATACGCTGGTGCGCACGCTGCTGTCGCAACTGCCCGCACCGGCTGCACATGCCGCAGGCCGCTGCAGCGATCTGCCACCCGTGCCCGAGGTGAGCCCGCTGGCCGCGCCGGTGGAAGACATCGTGCCTTTTGATTCAGCGCAGGCGCATGTGCTGATCGGTCAGCCGGGCTTCAAGCGCAACGACCCCGACTTCTTTGCGCTCACCGTGGGCAACCACATCCTGGGCGGCGGCGGCTTCGTGTCGCGCCTGTATGGCGAGGTGCGCGAAAAGCGCGGCCTGAGCTACAGCGTCTACAGCTTCTTTGCGCCGGGCCTGCACGCAGGTGCTTTCACCATGGGCCTGCAGACCCGGCCCGACCAGGCGCGGCAGGCGGTCAGCGTGGCGCGCGAGGTGCTCGAGCGCTTCGTGGCCGATGGCCCCGCCGAGGCCGAGCTGCAAGCGGCCAAGGACAACCTGATCGGTGGCTTTGCGCTGCGCATCGACAGCAATGCCAAGTTGCTGGACAACCTGTCGTCGATCGCGTGGAACGACCTGCCGCTGGACTACCTGCAGACCTGGACGCAGCAGGTGGCGCGCGTCACGGTGGCCGACATCCGTGCGGCTTTTGCACGCAAGCTGCAGCCGCAGCGCAGCGTGGTGGTGGTGGTGGGTGCCACACCGTCCTGAGGCCGACCGGCCAAAGCACCCGGCCAAGCACACGGCCAAGCACACGGCCACGCAGGCTGCAGCCGGTGCACCGCACGAGGTACGCATCATCGGCGGTCAGTGGCGTCGCACGAAGCTGGCGGTGGTCGACCGTCCCGGCCTGCGCCCCACACCCGACCGCGTGCGCGAGACGCTGTTCAACTGGCTGGGGCAAGACCTCTCAGGCTGGCACTGCGTGGACCTGTTCGCGGGCAGCGGCGCGCTGGGCCTTGAGGCCGCATCGCGCGGCGCGTTGCAGGTGCAGTTGTTCGAATTCGATGCGGCGGCGGTGCGTTCACTGCTGTCGGTATGCCAGCGGCTGCAGGCCACGCAGGTGCAGGTGACGCGTGGCGACGCCCTGGCGCTGGCTCATGCATTGCCCGCGGTATCGATTGATCTCGCCTTCATCGACCCGCCGTATGCGTCGGACCTGTTCGAGCCGGCGCTGCGCGCGGTGCGGGCGGCGCTCAAGCCGCAGGGGCGTGTGTTTCTCGAGGCGCCGCAGGCGTGGACCGACGCCGCACTGGCGCCCCTGGGTTACCAACTGTTGCGGCATCTCAAGGCCGGTGCGGTGCACGCGCACCTGCTGATGCCGACTGCATAATCGGCTGAATTCATGCGCGCACTGCGCGTGCGCAGGAGAAGTGCATGTCCCGCAACGTGATCGCCGTGTACCCCGGCACCTTCGACCCGATGACGCTCGGCCACGAAGACGTCATCCGCCGCACTGCGCAACTGTTCGACAAGGTGATCGTGGGTGTGGCCACCGCCCATCACAAACGAACGCTGTTCACTCTGGACGAGCGGCTGGACATGGTGCGCGAGCTGGTCAAGCCCTATCCGCAGGTGACGGTGGAGCCGCTGAAGGGCCTGGTGCGCGACTTCGTGGTGTCGCGCGGCGGCAAGGCCATGGTGCGCGGCCTGCGCGCGGTCACCGACTTTGACTACGAGTTCCAGCTGGCGGGCATGAACCGCGCGCTGGCTCCCGACGTCGAGACGGTGTTTCTGACGCCGGGCGACCACTACCAGTTCATCAGCAGTACGCTGGTGCGCGAGATCGCCACGCTGGGCGGCGAGGTCGAAAAGTTCGTCTCGCCCCTGGTGGTGCAGCGCTTGAAAGAAAAGCTGGCCCACAAGCCCGCAGCCTGAGCGGGTGCGGTTTCCCGCCAGGCCCGCCCGCACACCGGCCGGCGCTCAATCCATCGGCCAGGGGCGCTGGGCCTCGCGCAGTTGCTCAAAGGCCTGCGCCACACGCAGCACACCCAGATCGTCAAAGCGCGCACCGGCGATCTGCAGGCCGATCGGCAGGCCCGCGCTGCTGTAGCCGCAGTTCACCGACGCCGCCGGCTGCTCCGACATGTTGAAGGGCACGGTGAAGGCGATGTGCTCCAGCGGGCGCAGCGGGTCGTTGGTGGGCGAGGGCCACTCGGCGTCGAAGGCTGTCACCGGCGAGGTGGGCGAGATCGCGTAGTCGAATCGGCCGGTGGCCTTCACCGTGGCGTTGCGCGTCAGGTAGAACTGGTGCTGCGCGCGGAACACCGCCTCGCCGCCCATGCCGGCCGCGCTGTGCGCCCAGGTGCGGATGTAGGGCAGCACCCGGGCCTCGCGCTCGGGCGGCAGCGCCGCCATGTCCACATGCGATCGCATGCGCCAGAAGTGGTCCATGCCGTCGAGCATCTCGCGGGTGAAGAAGGGCGGCATCTCCTCGACGATGGCGCCCGCCGCTTCGAACACGCGCGCAGCGCGTTGCACCGCCGCCCGCACCTCTGCATCGACCGGCAGGCCGCAACCTGCCTCGAGCAACAAGCCGATGCGCAGCCCCTTGAGCGATGCCACACTGCGCGCGGGTGCGTCGTCAAGGGTGAGATCGCTCCAGGCGATGTCCTGCGCCGGCAGGCTCATGGTGTCGCGCGCATCGGGCAGGCTGAGCCAGCGCATCGCCAAGGCGCTGTCGGCCACGCTGCGCGTCATCGGCCCGGCGGCGCGGCCGGTGTAGGGCGGATCAATGGGAATGCGGCCCAGGCTGGGCTTCAGGCCGAACACGCCGCACCAGCCGGCCGGCAGGCGGATCGAGCCGCCGATGTCGGTGCCCAGGTGGATGGGGCCGTAGCCGGCAGCGGCGGTGGCGCCGGCGCCCGAGCTCGAGCCGCCCGGCGTCTTGCGCACATCCCACGGGTTGCGCGCGGTGGCATGAAAGCTCGAGGTGCCCGAGGACAGCATGCCGTAGTCGGGCATGGTGGTCTTGCAGATGAACACCGCGCCCGCCTCGCGCAGGCGCGCCGCGGGCGGTGCGTCGGCCGGCATGGGCGCATCGGTGGTGGCCGCGGTGCCCAGCGGCATCGGGTCGCCCTGCGTGGCGATGTTGTCCTTGATGGTGAGGGGCACGCCATCCAGATCGGACAGCGGCTCGCCGCGCTGCCAGCGCTGCTCGGAGGCGCGCGCCTGCGCCAGCGCGAGTTCCGGGCGCAGCAGGTAGCTGGCGTGCAGCGTGGGCTCGCAGCGCTCGGCCTGCGCCAGCACCGCGCGCGCCACCTCCAGCGGCGACAGCGACTTATTGCGGTAGGCGCGCGACAGCGCCACCGCGCTCAGGGTATGCAGTGCGGTCATGCGGTGATGCGTGCGGGGGTGATGAGGCTCAGGCCCACGACAGGGCCGACAGGTCGTTCACGAACACCGGCATGTCCTTCCACAGGCCGCGCACCCGCGCGTTGGCCACCGTCACCCACTGCGGCTGGTACAGGAAGGCATGCACGCAGTCGTCGGCGATCAGCTTCTGGATGTCGGCGATCAGCTTCTTGCGGTCGGCCTCGCGCGCGGTGTTTTTGTACTTGCTGAACAGCTCGTTGAACTTGGCGGACTCGTAGTTCCAGTAGTAGCCCGGCTTGGCAAAGTTGCCCAGATCGAACGGCTCCACATGGGAGATGATGGTCAGATCGTAGTTCTTGTTGCCGTAGGTGCCGCTGAGCCACTGCGCCCATTCGACGTTCTGCAGCCGCGCCTTGATGCCCACCTTGTCGAGCATGGCCGCGATCACCTCGCCACCCTGGCGCGCATAGGGCGGTGGCGGCAGGGTGATGGTGAGCTCGAGGTTGCTCACGCCGGCCTCGCGCAGCAGCGCGCGGGCGTGGTCCGGGTTGAAGGCATTGATGCCGGTGGTGTCGATGTAGCCGAAGGCGCCGGGCACATAGTGGCTACCGATCGGCGTGCCGTAGCCGTCGCCCGCGCCCTGGATGACGGCCTTACGGTCGATGGCGGCGGCAATCGCGCGGCGCACCCGCACATCGTCCAGCGGCTTCTTCTTGTTGTTGATCGCCAGAATGGTCTTGGCGCGCGAGCCGGCCGACATCACCTGAAAGCGCGGGTTGTCCTTGAACTGCGGCACGCTGCGCGGCGTGACGCGCGGGAAGGCATCCACGTCGCCGGCCAGCAGCGCCGCCACCTGCGCCGCCGGGTCCGAGATGAAGCGGAAGCTGGCTCGCTTGAGCTTGATGGCGGCCGCGTTGCGGTAGCCGTCCCACTTGCGCAGCGTGACCGACGATCCCTTGACCCAGTTCTCTAGCTGGAAGGGGCCGGTGCCCACCGGTTGCGTGGCGTTGGTGGCCGCGCTTTTGGGTTCGACGATGACCGCGGTGGCCTGGCCCATCAGGAACAGGAAGTCGGGATCGATTTCCTTGTTGATGATCACCACCGTGTGCTCATCGATGGCGGCCACGCTCTCCATGCTGGAGAAGGTGCGCTTGTCCTTGTTGGTGCTTTTCTCGCCGCCGGCGCGCTCGAACGCAAACTTGACGGTCTGCGCATTGAAGGGTTCGCCGTTGTGGAACTTGATGCCCTTGCGCAGGCGGAAGGTGTAGGTGCGCAGGTCGGGCGACACCTCCCAACGCTCGGCCAGCAGCGGCGACACCGTGCCGTCCGGGTTGATCTTGGTCAGCGTCTCGTAGATGTTGTACTGCGTGATCTCGGCAATCGCCGATGCAGCGCCTGCCGTCGGGTCCAGCCCCGGCGGCTCCAGCGCCATGGCTAGCACCATCGCATCCTTGCGGCCCTGGGCCAGCGCGTTCGACGGCAGCACCAGCGGTACCAGGGGCGCCGCGCCGGCAAGCACGGCGGACGAAAGAACAGTGCGACGCTGGATCATGACAAGCTCCGTGACGTTGAACAGTGAGAGGAATGTTCGCACACTCGTGGCGCGGCAGGCTCAGGGTTGTGCCTGAGGCACCGCCTCCAGCAGGGTGCGGGTGTAGGGATGCTGCGGCCGGGTGAACAGTTGCTCGGGCGTGCCCTGCTCGACGATGCGGCCCTGCCACATCACCGCCACCTCATCGCACAGGTGGTTCACCACCGCCAGGTCGTGGCTGATGAGCATGTAGGTCACGCCGAACTGCGCCTGCAGGTCGGCCATCAGGTTGAGCACCTGCGCCTGCACCGACACGTCCAGCGCACTCACCGGCTCGTCGGCCACGATCAGGCGCGGCCGGGTGATCAGGGCGCGCGCGATCGCAATGCGCTGTCGCTGGCCGCCCGAAAACTCATGCGGGTACTTATCGAGGTCGCTCGCCCGCAGGCCCACCGATTGCAGCGCCTCGCGCGCACGGGCGTGGCGTTCGCCGCGCGACAGCGGCAGGCGATGGGCCTGCGCGGCCAGCGGCTCGCTCACGATGCGCTCCACCGTCTGCCGCGGGTCGAGCGATCCATACGGGTCCTGAAACACCATCTGGAAGTCGGCGCGCGCTGCACGCAGTTCATCCGGTGTCAGCAGATGCAGGTCGCGCCCCTGAAAGCGCACTGTGCCCGCGGTGGGCACGTCCAGCGCCATCACGATGCGCGCCAGCGTGGACTTGCCCGAGCCCGAGTCACCCACGATGCCCAGGCTGCGCCCGGCCTCGATGCGAAAGCTCACGCCGCGCAGCGCCTCCACCACCGGCGCGGGCTTCCACAGATGCTCGCGCGGCAGGCTGAAGTGCCGTGTGAGGCCGATGGCCTCGACCAGGGCCGGTGTGTGGCTCATGCCCGCACCGCCTCGAGCCGGTCGCAGCGCACCCGATGTCCGGCATCGAGCGACACCCACTGCGGCACCTGCGTGTGGCAGGCGGGCAGGGTGTGTGCGCAGCGCCCGGCAAAGGTGCAGCCTGCGGGCAGATCGGCCAGTTCGGGCACGCTGCCCGGGATGGTGGCCAGCCGCGCACCGCGTGGTGCGCCCAGCCGCGGCCGCGCGCCGAACAGTCCGCGGGTGTAGGGGTGCGCATGGGCGCCGAACACCGCGGCGGTGCTGCCGCTTTCCACCACCGTGCCGCCGTACATCACCATCATGCGCTGCACGTTGCGGGCGATCACACGCAGGTCGTGCGAGATTAGGATCATCGCCATGCCGCGCTCGGCCACCAGCTCGCGCATCAGGTCGAGGATCTGCTTCTGGATGGTCACGTCCAGCGCAGTGGTGGGTTCGTCGGCGATCAGCAGGCTGGGGTTGCACGCCAGCGCCATCGCAATCGTGATGCGCTGACGCTGCCCACCCGAAAACTGGTGCGGATAGGCGTCCAGCCGCCGCGCAGCGTCGGTAATGCCCACGCGGTCCAGCAGCTGCAGCGCACGCTCGCGCGCCTCGCGCGCTGCCAGCTTCAGGTGCAGCCGCATCGGCTCGGCGATTTGCTGGCCGATGGTGTGCACCGGGTTCAGCGCGCTCATCGGCTCCTGAAAGATCATGCCGATGCGGTGGCCACGCAGCGCGCACAGGCTGCGCTCATCGGCGCCCACCAGCTCCTGCCCATCAAAGCGGATGCTGCCGCTGACCTGCGCGCCGTCGGGCAACAGGCCCATCAGCGCCATCACGCTGATCGATTTGCCGCAACCCGATTCGCCCACCAGCCCCAGCGTTTGCCCGCGTTGCAGCGTGAACGACAGGTCACGCACCGCAGCAGCCGGCCCGCGCGGCGTGCGCAGCACCACGCGCAGGTTGTGCACGTCGAGCAGTGGCGTGTCGCTGGTGCTCATCGTGCTCATCGTTGCCTGGCCAGTCGCGGGTCGAGCAGGTCGCGCAGGCCGTCGCCCAGCAGGTTCAGGCCCAGCACCGCCAGTGCAATCGCCACGCCCGGGAACACCGCCAGCAGTGGCGCCTGGAACATCAGCGTCTGCGCCTCGCTCAGCATGCGGCCCCACGAGGGCTGCGGCGGCTGCGTGCCCAGGCCCAGGTACGACAACGCGGCCTCGGCCAGGATGGCCACCGCAAAGCGGATGGTGCCCTGCACGATCAGCACCGAGGCGATGTTGGGCAGCACATGCTCGAGGGTGATGGCCAGCTTGCCCTTGCCGCAGGCCTGCGCGGCCAGCACGAACTCACGCGCCCAGATGGCGTTGGCCGCAGCGCGGGTGAGCCGCGCAAAGGTGGGGATGTTGTAGATGCCGATCGCGATGATCGCGTTGACGATGCCCGGCCCGAACACCGCCGTCATCATGATGGCCGACAGGATGGCCGGGAACGCAAAGCTGAAGTCCGACAGCCGCATGATGGCCTCTTCGGTCCAGCCGCGGCGGGCTGAAGCCAGCAGGCCCAGCGCCGTGCCTGCCACCAGTCCGATGCCGACTGCGATCACGCCCACCAGGATGGACGCGCGCGCGCCCACCAGCAGCAGCGAGGCCACGTCGCGGCCAAACGCGTCGGTGCCCAGCCAGTGCACCGCATCGGGCCCCTGCAGCCGCTGCGGCAGGTTCATCTCGTAGGGCGAATGCGGCGTCCACAGCAGGGACAACACTGCCGCACCGATCAGCAGCAGCGTGAGCGCAGCACCCACCGCAAAGCTCGGATGGCGCAGCGCGCGCCGTGTCAGCGTGGGTGGCGGGGTCAACCCGGCGGGCGTCGGTGCAGACGGCGTCATGTCGCTGGCCCGGTCACAGGCGGCTGGTCTTCACCCGCGGGTCGATCACCGCGTACAGCACATCGACCACGAAGTTCACGATGATCACCATCGCCGCCAGCAGCATCACGCAGTTGCGCACCACAATCAGGTCGCGGTTGGCGATCGACTGGAAGATCAGCCGACCGAGGCCGGGCAGATAAAACACGTTCTCGACCACGATGGTGCCGGCCAGCAGTTCGGCGAACTGCATGCCCATGACGGTGACCACCGGGATCAGCGCATTGCGCAGCACATGCCGCCACAGCGCAGCGCGCCTGGACAAGCCCTTGGCGCGTGCGGTACGCACAAAGTCTTCGCGCAGCACCTCCAGCACCGACGAACGGGTGAAGCGCGCCAGGATGGCCGACTGCACCACCGCCAGCGACAGCGCCGGCAGCATCAGCGACTGAAGGGCCGGCCACGCACCGTCGTCCCACCCCGGAAAGCCACCCGCGGCAAACCACTTCAGATGCACCGAGAACAGCAGGATCAGCAGGATCGCGAACCAGAAGTTGGGGATGGCGATGCCCAGTTGGGTGAGTCCCATCAAGCCCACATCGCCCAGCCGGTTGTGGCGCGCGGCGGCATACACACCGGCAGCGATGGCGATCACCGCGGTGAGCGCCATGGCCATCAGCGCCAACGGCACGGTGACTTCCAGTCGCTCCAGCACCAGTTCGCCCACCGGCGTGCTGTAGGCGTAGCTGTTGCCCAGTTCGCCGCGCAGCAGGCCGCCGATCCAGTCGAGGTAGCGCACCAGCGGCGGGCGGTCCAGCCCCAGCTTGGCGGCCAGCGCCTGCACTGCCTCGGGCGCAGCGTCGGGGCCCATCAGCAGTTCGGCGGCATTGCCCGGCAGGATTTCCAGCACCAGAAACACCACCACCGACGCGCCGGCCAGCGTCGCGATCAGGGTGATGAAGCGCTTGAGGAGGAACAGGCCCATTGCGCGGCGGATAATGCCAGAAGCTTTATACGCCCCTTGTCACCATGGCCCTGATAATCACCGACGAGTGCATCAACTGCGACGTCTGTGAACCCGAATGTCCCAACCAGGCGATCTACCTGGGCGAGTTGATCTACGAGATCGACCCGGACAAGTGCACCGAGTGCGTGGGCCACTTCGACGAGCCGCAGTGCGTGCAGGTGTGCCCGGTGGCCTGCATTCCGGTGAACCCCGAGCGCGTGGAAAGCCGCGAGACGCTGATGCAGAAGTACCAGCGGCTGACGACCACCGGCACCCCAGTCGGCGGTCCCAACGGCGGCCCCACGCCGCCGGCCGCTGCGCCCTGAACGGCCTCCTTGACGCTGTGCGCGCTCAGCGCTTGCCCTGAGGCGCGCTTGCCGGCCGCGCCGGCTCGGGCGCAACGGCCGTGAACGGCTTGTTGCCGCTGGCGGGTGTTGCCGGTTTGCGCGGAATCACGATCATCTCGCGCTCGCGACGCTGCTGCTCGGCGATGGCGGCACGCTCGGCGGCGCGCGCCTGATCGGCGGCCTGGGCCTGCGCGCGTGCGGTAGCCCGCTCGCGGGCCGCCTGGGCTTCGCGCTGCTCACGTTCGCGTTTCTCGCGCTCGGTCTGCAGCGCCTTGGCGGCGCTGGCATCGCGCTCGGCCACCTCGCGTGCGGCACGCACCTGCTCCGGGCTGCGCGGGTCGGCCACTTCCACCGGGCTGGCCGGCGTGGAGACATCGGCGCAAGGCGTCTGGCTGTAGGTGTTGCCGCAGCGGTACACAGTGGCCTTGCCTGCGCCAGCGGTCTGGGCTTGAACAGGTGCCGCGGCGATCAGCAGGCCTGCGGCCAAGGCAAAAGTTGATTGCAGCGTGGCGCGTGGCCTTGCGGCGGGGTGCTTTTGCATGGGTCTCCTCCCTGAATCATCGTCATGCTTCCTTGGCGGCGGCACTCTGCGGTGCCTGATTTGGTGCTGCCTCGGTTGAATCGGCGGCTGGCTGCGGTGGCTTGGGGCGCGGCGGCTTGTGGGTGTGCACCAGCAGCGTCGCTTTTTCCATCTCGCCGGCCAGCAGTGCCGGCACTGCCTTGAGGGTGCGCGACACGCAGTCCTCGATGGCGCTGCGTTGCTCGGGGGCGGGCTTCTTCAGCACCCAGTTCGCCACCTCGGCCTTCACGCCGGGGTGGCCGATGCCGATGCGCAGCCGCCAGTAGTCGCCGGTGCCCAGTTGCGCATGGATGTCGCGCAGGCCGTTGTGGCCCGCATGCCCGCCGCCGAGCTTGAGCTTGGCCTGGCCGGGCACCACGTCCAGCTCATCGTGCACCACCAGAATTTCGTGTGGCGCGATTTTGTAGAAGCGCGCCAGCGCCGCCACCGACTTGCCCGACAGGTTCATGAAGGTCTGCGGCTCGAGCAGCCAGAAGGTCTGACCGTGCTGCGTCACGCGCGCCATCAGTCCGTGATAGCTGCGCTCGGCCACCAGGTACGCCTTGCACTCGCGCGCCAGCGCATCGATCCACCAGAAGCCCGCGTTGTGGCGCGTGCCTTCGTACTCGGTGCCCGGATTGCCCAGGCCGACGAACAGTCTGATCATGGCGCCGGATTATCGGTGGGTGTGCCGGTGGCACAAAGCAAACGGCCCGCCGAAGCAGGCCGTTGTGCACACAGGCGGGCTGCGTTACTTCTTGGCCGCCGGCTTGGCAGCCGGTGCGGGTGCGGCAGCAGCGGGCGCTGCAGCGGCCGCCGGAGCCGGCTCGTCGGCGCCGCCGATGGCCACCACCGACACCAGCACCGGGTTGCCCTTGCCGTGGGTGACGGCGGTCACGCCCTTGGGCAGCTGGATGTCGCTCAGGTGCAGCGACATGCCCTTCTTCAGGCCCGACAGGTCGACCTCGACGAACTCGGGCAGGTCGGCCGGCAGGCAGGTCACCTCAAGCTCGGACAGCACGTGGTTGACCACGCAGGCATCGAACTTGACGGCTTGCGATTCTTCGGCCTTCACATAGTGCAGCGGCACCTTCATGTGCAGCTTGGTCTTGGCGTCCACGCGCTGAAAGTCCACGTGCTGCACCATCGGCTTGAACGGGTGGTACTGCACATCACGCAGCAGCACCTGGCTGCTTTTGCCGCCCAGTTCCATCTCGAGGATGGACGAGTGGAAGGCTTCCTTCTTCAGGGCGTGCCACAGCGCATTGTGGTCGAGCTCGATCAGCTGCGGCTGGCCTTCGCCACCGTAGACGATGCCTGGCGTCTTGCCGGTGTTGCGCAGACGGCGGCTCGCACCCGTTCCCTGCTTGGCGCGCTCAAAAGCGACGAATTTCATGGTTTCTCTCCGGTTTCGTGCCCGCCACCACCGCGACCAGTGTGAAGCGGGCGTTTCAGATGGACAGGCTCAAAGTGAAAGGCCCGTCCGCTTCAGTCTCAGAACAGGTTCTCCTGATCCGAGAACAGACTCATCACCGACTCGCCGCGGGCGATGCGCTGGATCGTCTCGGCGATCAGCGGCGCCACCGACAGCTGCCGGATCTTGCTGCAGGCCCCTGCCGTGTCGGACAGGGGAATCGTGTTGGTCACCACCACCTCGTCCAGCGCGCTGCCCTTGGCGATGCGCTCGATGGCGGGGCCCGAGAAGATCGGGTGGGTGCAGTAGGCGTACACCTTTTTGGCGCCGCGCTCTTTCAGCACCTCGGCCGCCTTCACCAGGGTGCCGGCGGTGTCGATCATGTCGTCCATGATCACGCAGTTGCGGCCTTCGATCTCGCCGATCACGTGCATCACCTCGGACACATTGGCCTTGGGACGGCGCTTGTCGATGATGGCCAGGTCGCAGCCAAGCTGCTTGGCCAGCGCACGCGCACGCACCACGCCGCCCACGTCGGGCGACACCACGATCAGGTCGTCGTAGTTTTTGGTGCGCAGGTCGCCCAGCAGCACCGGCGAGGCGTAGATGTTGTCCACCGGGATGTCGAAGAAACCCTGGATCTGGTCGGCGTGCAGGTCCATGGTCAGCACGCGGGCCACGCCCACGGTCTGCAGCAGGTTGGCCACCACCTTGGCGCTGATCGGCACGCGGGTCGAGCGCGGACGGCGGTCCTGGCGGGCGTAGCCAAAGTAGGGGATGACGGCACTGATGCGTTCGGCCGATGCGCGCTTGAGCGCATCCACCATGATCAGCAGTTCCATCAGGTTTTCGTTGGTGGGCGCGCAGGTGGACTGCACCACGAACACATCGCGGGCGCGCACGTTTTGATTGACCTCGACGGTGACCTCACCGTCGGAGAAGCGACCCACGGTGGCGCTGCCCAGCGAAATGCCCAGATGGGAAGCGATCTCTGCGGCGAGCGCCGGATTGGCGTTGCCGGTGAAGACCATGAAGTCGGAGTTCGAGTTGGCCTGCATGAGCATCCCGCCGGATCGCTGAACTGGAGTTACTGAACTGCCACCCGCGACCCGCCGCAGCGGGCCAGACAAGGTATTTGGCAGGGGAGGAAGGACTCGAACCCTCGCATGCCGGAATCAAAATCCGGTGCCTTAACCAACTTGGCGACTCCCCTACACAGGAGACCGGCCAAACAATCAGCCGACCACCGTTGAACCGTCGCTGGAAGCCCAACCCAACAGCGGATGGACCTCCAAGTTTGCGCATTCCCGAACCTGCCAACCGGCCGGAGCCGGTGTCAGACCGCTGCCCGCAGGCCCGTTGCCGGGTGCCAGGGGCGCAAATACCGCACTGCCCGAGCCGGTCATGCGGCCCGGCAGCCCCTGGGCCTCGAGCCAGCGCAGGGCCTGCGCCACCTCGGGGCACAGCCTTTGCGCCACCGGCTGCAGGTCGTTGCGGCCAAAGCCGAACGGATTTGCAGCAAAGCCCGAGATTGTAGCAGTTTCGGTGTCACGCACCAGAGCCGGGTCACCGAAGATGCGGGCTGTCTCCAGCCCCGCCGCCGGCTTGACCACCACGAAGCGCTGCGCGGGCAGGTCGAGCGCGGTCAGTGCCTCGCCCACGCCCTCGGCCCAGGCGTTGCGCCCGAACAGGAAGAACGGCACGTCGGCCCCCAGCGGCAGCGCCAGCGCGGCCAGCCGCTCGCGGGGCCAGTTCAGCCCCCATAGCCGGTTGAGCGCCAGCAGGCACGAGGCCGCGTCCGACGAGCCGCCGCCCATGCCCGCCTGCGCCGGCACCTGCTTGGCCACGCCGATGTGCGCGCCCAGCGCGGTGCCGCTGGCCGATTGCAGGGCGCGCGCGGCGCGCAGCACCAGATCGTCGGCCGGCAGGGGCGTGGTCAGGTCTTCGCGGCTGAGCTGCCCATCAGCGCGCAGCGCAAAGTGCAAGGTGTCGCACCAGTCGATCAGCATGAAGGCCGACTGCAGCAGGTGATACCCGTCGGCTCGGCGCCCGGTCACATGCAGGAACAGGTTGAGCTTGGCCGGCGCCGGCACGTCGTACAAGGCTTGAAGGGGGCGCGCCGGCTGCGATGTCACCGTCATGCGCCGATGATACGCAGCGGCCTGGTGGGCCACTGAGAGCCTTCGGAGGTGTCAGCGATCGAGGATCAGGCGCAGTTCGGCCTCGGGGTTGCGGCGTCGGGCGAGCAGCCGGCCGTCGTGGCGGCGCGATGCGTCCAGGGTCCAGCCTGGTGCGGCTTCAGCAACGTCAGCGGCTGCGGCACTGCCATCCAGCCAGCCAAACAGTTCAGCCACCGGCAGCAGCGATCCGGCCAGGGTGTCGGCGGGTTCTGCCGCTGGAGGCGCAAGCAGTGACCGCTCCAGTGATCGCACCAGAGCGTCCAGCGACGCAAAGCGCTGCTCGCCGCGTTCGCTGCGCAGCACGGCAGCGCCCGGCTGCCACTGCAGCAGGGCCAGGGTGCTGCCCACGGGTGAGCGCAGCGCCAGTTCACCAGCCTGCGGCGAGCCACTCAACTCGAACGCGGCGCTGAAGGCCAGCGCCTGATCCTGCCCGGGCGGCACCAGGCGCAGGGCCAGCCGACCGCTGAAGCTGCGCTGGATGCTGCGGTCGATGCCGGTTCCGGATGGCAAGCCCGCTGTGGGCGTGGTGCTGCATCCACCGGCCAAGAGCAGGGCCGGTGCAGTGGCCAGCAGGCCCAGCCGGCCGAGGTGGGCCAGGTGGACCAGGCCGGCGCGACGGGCCACCCACACACCCTTCACGGGCTTGGCCGGCACAACGCAGCGGATCACGGTGTTCGCGACGGATCGCACGCCGTGCACGCCCGGCTCAGGGCTTCACCCCAAAGCGCTGCAGCGTGGTGCGCAGCGTGTCGTTCTGGGCATTGAGCAGCAGGCCTTCCTGCCAGATGCGCCGGGCGCGATCGCGCGAACCCATCACCCACAGCACCTCGCCCAGATGCGCCGCAATCTCGGCGTCGGGGCGCGTCTTGTAGGCCTGCTCGAGCAGGCTCGCCGCCTCTCCCAGGTTGAACATGCGGTATTCCACCCAGCCCAGGCTGTCGGTGATGAACGGGTCGCCGGGCACGAACTCCAGCGCCTTGACGATCAGCGCCTTCGCCTCGGGCAGGCGCACGTTGCGATCGGCCAGCGAATAGCCCAGCGCGTTGTAGGCATGGTGGAAGTCGGGCTTGAGCGCGATCAGGCGGCGCAGCACCTCTTCCATCTCGTCGTGGCGGCCGATCTTCTCGGAGGCCATCGCCAGTTCGTACATCAGGTCGGCGTCGCGCGGCTGCTGCGCCACCGCTTCGCGCAGCCGTTCGTGCGCCTGCGCGGCGCGGCCATGGTCGCGCAGCAACTGCACTTCGGCCAGCAGGCGGGCACGGGTTTCTGCCTCGTTGCGCTGCGGCAGCCGGCGCACCAGTGCCAGCGCGTCGTCCAGCCGCCCCTGCCGCGCCAGTATGGAGGCGCGGCGCACCTGTGCGCTCAACAGGTCCTGCGGGTTGTCGATGCGGTCAAGCCAGGCGTTGGCCGCGGCAAAGTCGCGCTTTTGCTCGGCGATCTGCGCCAGCATCACGAAGGCCTGGGCGCGGCTGCGCGGACGTTCGTCGCCGCCCGATCCGCTGCGGTTGCCGCTGCCCCCCGCGGCATCGGTGAGCTGCAAAAAACGCTGCAGCGAGGCCTCGGCCTCGGCCGATTGCCCCTGCTGCAGTTGCAGGCTGCCCAGCACCAGCCAGGGTTCGGCCTGCTGCGGGTTGGCGCTGGTCACGATCTGAATCTGCGCTGCGGCATCGGTGGCACGATCGATGTCGATCAGCGCCCGCGCATAGGCCATGCGGATGTCGGTGCGCGCCTTGGGGCCCAGCGCCTCCAGGTGCCGTTGCACCAGCGGCTCGGCGCCGCGCTGGCGCGACTCCAGCAACTCCAGCGCCAGCAGCACCGGCATCTCGGCGCTGGCATCGGCGTCCATCGCGTTGCGTGCGGCATCCAGCGCACCGGGCGCGTCGTTGGCGGCCAGCCGCAAGCGGCCCACGCTGCTCCAGGCCAGAGCCACCTGTGCCGGTGTCGACGCGGCGCGGCCCGCCGGCGACAGCACGGGCGACATGCCTTGCTCCACCACCCGCGCGGCCTGCGCCTTGTCGGCAGCGCGCCCGTACTGGCGCGGCAGCGCAGCGATCAGCGCCTGGCGCTCATCACCGCGCGCCAGGTTCAGCATGGAGCGCAGCACCTCGACCGATTCGTCCAGGCGGTTGAGCGCCACCATGATCTGCAGCACATAGCGGTGCGCCTCCAGCGACTCGGGCATGGCCTGTCGCCAGGCGCGCGCGCCCTGCAGCGCGGCATCGCCCGAGCGTGCGTTGAGCGCGATCTCGACCGCGCGGCGGTAAAGGTTGGCGTCGTTGGTCTTGCGGGCTGCGTCCAGGATGAGCGAGTAGCCGGCGCCGGGGTCTTCGCCGCGGGCATTGAGCTCGCCCAGCAGCAGCTGATAGAGCAGCCGCGCGTCCATCGCGCTGCGCGAAGGCGGCGTGGCGCGCTGCAGTTCGGCGTCCGCGTCGGTGGCGGCAGGGGCCTGGGCCAGCGTGACCGATGCGGCCATGGCCGGGTGCAAAGCCGCCAGCCCCAGCAGGCAGGCAGCCACGGGTGTGCGGGCGACGCGGCGCAGCGATATCCAACTCATCGACCCATGATAATCGTCGCGCTGCAGCCGTGATGTCAGCCCCAAGCAAATCCCGGTGCGCCCTGTGATGCCATGCCCGAACTGCCCGAAGTCGAAGTCACGCGCCTGAGTTTTGCCGATCGTATTGCCGGTGCGCGCATCGACGATGTGCGCATGGGCAAACCGCTGCGCTGGCCGCTGGGCTGCGACCCGCAGTTGCTGCGTGGCCGCACCGTGCGGCAGGTGCGCCGGCGCGGCAAGTACCTGCTGATCGACCTGGACCGCGGCCTGCTGCTGCTGCACCTGGGCATGTCGGGCAGCCTGTCGTTTGCGCACCGCACCGACGCGCCTGGCGCGCACGACCACTTTGACCTCGTCACCACCCACGGGGTGTTGCGCCTGCACGATCCGCGGCGCTTTGGTGCGGTGGTGCATGCCGATGACGAAGCCGCGCCGGTGGCCACCAAGCTGCTGGGCGGCCTGGGGGTCGAGCCGCTGGGGGACGACTTTGACGCGCGGCGCTTTCATGCCGAGCTCAAGCGCCGCAACGCGCCGATCAAGCAGGTGCTGCTGGCCGGCGACATCGTGGTGGGGGTGGGCAATATCTATGCGTCCGAGGCGCTGTTCATCGCCGGCATCCGGCCCACCACCCGGGCGTCGCGCATCAGCGGCCCGCGTGCGGCGCGCCTGCATGCGGCTGTGCGCGATGTGCTGTCGCGCGCGGTGCAAACCGGCGGCAGCACGCTGCGCGATTTTTCCAACGCGCACGGCGAATCGGGCTACTTTCAGCTGCAGGCCATGGTGTACGACCGCGCGGGCGAGCCCTGCCGTGTGTGCGGTACCGCGATCCGGCTGATCCGCCAGGGGCAGCGGTCCACCTACTTGTGCCCCGCATGCCAGAAGCCGTGAAAGCCTTGCACCGATGACGCACGGCAGCTTTGCGCAGCGGCTGGTGCGCTGGCAGGCCACGCACGGCCGGCACGACCTGCCCTGGCAGCAGCGGCGCGACCCGTACGCGGTGTGGCTGTCCGAGATCATGCTGCAGCAGACGCAGGTGAGCACGGTGCGCGGCTACTTTGCGCGCTTCATCGATCGCTTTGCGCAGGTGGCCGACCTGGCCGCAGCGCACGAGGACGAGGTGCTGGCCCTGTGGGGCGGGCTGGGCTACTACAGCCGCGCACGCAACCTGCACCGCTGTGCGCAGCAGGTGATGGAGCGCTTTGGCGGCGAATTTCCCCGCAGCGCCGAGCAGTTGCAGACCTTGCCGGGCATCGGGCCGTCCACCGCGGCGGCGATCGCCTCGTTCTGCTTTGGCGAACGCATCAGCATCCTCGACGGCAATGTGCGCCGCGTGCTGACGCGCTACAGCGGCTTTGACGCGGACCTGGCGCAGTTGGCCAACGAACGCGCCTTGTGGGCGCACGCGCAGTCGCTGCTGCCCGCTGCCGCCCAGGTACAGGCGAATCCGGGCGTGATGGCCGCGTACACCCAGGGCCTGATGGACCTGGGCGCCACCGTGTGCACACCGCGCCGGCCGCGCTGTGAGGCCTGCCCCATGCAAGCGGACTGCTTGGCCCATGCGCGCGGCACGCCCGAGGCGTTTCCGGTGCGCAGCCGCAAGCTCAAGCGCAGCGCGCAGTCGTTGTGGTTGTTGTGGCTGACCGATGAGCGTACCGATGCGCGTACCGATGCCGTGTGGCTGCAGCGGCGCCCCGCGCGCGGCGTGTGGGCCAGCCTGCACAGCCTGCCGGCTTTCGAGTCACGCGAGGCGCTGATGGACGCTTTGCCGGCGTCCCTGCGCGCACGGGCCATCGACGATCCGGCCTTTGTGCATGTGCTGACGCACCGCGATCTGCATCTGCATCCGGTGCGCCTGGCCTGGACGCTGCGGCGAGAGCCGTCGCTGGAGGGCCTGTGGGTGGCGCCGTCTCAACTGAATGCGCTGGGCTTGCCGGCGCCGGTACGCAGGTTGCTGCAGCCCTGAGCGCAGGGCCACAAGCCGCTTATTGGCGTCCATCGAGCTCGCGGTGTCGCACCAGGGTGGGCCAGCGCGCGCCCAAGGCCTGCGCCAGCTGATGCACCAGGTACACCGAGCGATGCTGGCCCCCCGTGCAGCCGATGGCCACGGTGACGTAGCTGCGGTGATCGCGCGCCAGCGCATCCAGCCAGCGCTGCAGGAACGATTCGATGTGGCGCTGCATGTCGGCCACCTCGGCGCTGTGGGCCAGGTATTCGGCCACCGGCGCATCGAGCCCGGTGAGCGGTCGCAGGGCCACCTCGTAGTGCGGGTTGGGCAGCATGCGCACGTCGAACACGTAGTCGGGATCCACCGGAATGCCGCGCTTGAAGGCAAACGACTGGAACACCAGCGTGAGCTGCCCCGTGGGCGCCGCCGCCAGGTTCTTCACATAGCCCTGCAGTTGCGACGAGCGGATCACGCTGGTGTCGATGACCAGTGCAGCGTTGCGCAGTTCGGACAGCAGCTCGCGCTCGAGCTCGATCGCATCGACCACCGCGCGGCGCAGGTCGGCGGCATCGGCGGCCGCTTCGGTGCCAGCCAGCTCGCGCGACAGCGGATGGCGCCTGCGGGTTTCCGAGAAGCGATGCACCAGCGTGTCGGTGGTGGCATCGAGGAACAGCAGCCGCACGCCCACGCCGCGCTGCTTCAGCTCGGCCAGTTGCTCGGGCACGCGCGGCAGCGACAAGCGGCTGCGCACGTCCACCGCGATGGCCAGACGCCGCGAGTCAAACTGCTTTTCCAGTGCGATGAAATCCAGCAGCAGTTCGGGCGGCAGGTTGTCCACGCAGTAGTAGCCGGCGTCTTCCAGCGCATGCAGCGCCACCGACTTGCCCGAGCCCGACATGCCGGTGATGACGACCAGATCCAGCGCGCTCTTCATGCCGTGGATGCTCAGGCGCGTGCCCGGGAGCCGGTGGGCTTGGCTGCAGGCTGACTGGTGGGCTTGCCCGCGGGGGCCTGCAGCATCTCGCGCGCATGCGCCCGCGAGGTGTCCGACAGCGACGCGCCGCCCAGCATGCGGGCGATCTCTTCGGTGCGGGCCTCGCCCTGCACCGGCGCCACATGACTGGTGGTGCGGCTGGCGCTGCCATCGCCCTCGCGCTGCTTGCTGACCACCAGGTGGTGGTTGGCACAGGCCGCCACTTGCGGCAAATGGGTGACGGCCAGCACCTGCCGGTCGGCGCCCAGACGGCGCATCAGCTCCCCCACGGTCTGCGCCACCGCGCCGCCCACGCCCGAGTCCACCTCGTCAAAGATCAGCGTCTGCGCCACACCCAGGCGGCTGGTGGTGACCGCAATCGCCAGCGCGATGCGTGACAGCTCGCCGCCCGATGCCACCTTCGTCACGGGGCGCGGTGTGCTGCCGGCATGGCCCGCTACCAGAAACTGGACGTCTTCGCAGCCATGCGCAGCGGGCGCGGGCAGCGCCTCCAGGCGCACCTCGAACACGCCGCCGGTCATGCCCAGGCCCTGCATCGCCTCGGTGATGGCGCGCGCCAGCAGCGGCGCGGCTTTGGCGCGAGAGCGCGACACCGACTGGGCCTCGCGCAAAAAGGCGTCGCGCGCCTGCGCTTCGGCGCGCTCCAGCGCGGCCAGATCGGCCGCCTGTTCCAGCCGGGCCAGCTCGGCCTTCCAGCCGGCCAGCAGCTCGGGCAGATCGGCGGGCGGCCGCCGAAAGCGCCGCGCCAACGCCATCCATTGCGACACACGCTCGTCCAGTTCGGCCAGGCGCGCGGGGTCGAGATCGGTGTGGCGCAGCCAGGCGCCCAGCGAGTGCGCGGCATCCTCGGCCTGCGCCAGCGCCGAGGCCAGCACATCGGCGATTGCACCCAGCTCGCTGGCGTGGCGCGACTGCTCTTGCAGCCCATCGGCCGCCTGCGACAGCGCGCGCAGGGCGCCGGCATCGTCGTCTTCCAGTCGCGCCAGTGCCTGCTGCGCCGCGTCCATCAGCGCCTGCGCATTGGACAGGCGCGTGTGGTCGCGGTTGATCTCGTCCCACTCGCCGGCTTGCGGCGTCAGCTTGTCGAGCTCGCCCACCTGCCAGGCCAGGCGCTCGCGCTCCTGCTCGAGCGTACCCTGGGCCTTGCGGGCCTCGTCCAGCGCGCGCAGTGCGTCGCGCCAGTCTCGCCAGCGCGCGCTCATGGCCTGCGTGTCGATGCTGCCGTAGGCGTCCAGCAGGCCGCGCACCGCTTCGGCGCGCATCAGGCTTTGCCAGGCGTGCTGCCCGTGGATGTCGATCAGCGCATCGGCGGCCTCGCGCAGCTGAGTGGCGGTGGCCGGGCTGCCGTTGATCCAGGCGCGGCTTTTGCCCTGCGCGTCCACGGTGCGGCGCAGCAGCAGCGTGTCGGCGCGCTCAAAGCCACCCTCGTCCAGCCAGGCGGCCAGCGCAGACGGTGTGTCGAACTCGGCGCTGATCTCCGCGCGGGAGGCGCCCTCGCGCACGGTGGCGCTGTCGGCGCGCGCGCCCAGCACGCACTGCAGCGCGTCGATCAGGATGGACTTGCCCGCACCGGTTTCGCCCGTCAGCACGGTAAAGCCCGCCTGCAGGTCGAGTGCCAGATCGCGCACGATGACAAAGTCGCGCAGCTCCAGGCGGCGCAGGCTCATGGCGTGGCCCTCACACCGCCCCCCGGTTCCAGTGCAGCTTTTCGCGCAGCGTGTCGAAGTAGTTCCAGCCGTGCGGGTGCAGCACCCGCACGCCGTGCTGCGAGCGGCGCACGGTGATGCGGTCGCCGATCATCAGCGAGGCGAGCGACTGCATGTCGAAATTGGCGCTGGCGTCGCGGCCGCTCACCAGTTCGATCGCGATCTCGGCCGGGTCGGCCAGCACGATGGGGCGGTTGGACAGCGTGTGCGGCGCGATCGGCACCATCACCCAGGCGGCGGTGGCCGGGTGCATCAGCGGGCCGCCAGCCGACAGCGAATACGCGGTGGAGCCGGTGGGGGTGGCCACGATCAGGCCATCGGCGCGCTGGTTGGCCACGAAGTGCCCGTCCACCTCGACGCGCAGCTCGACCATGCCCGAACTGGTGCCGCGATTGACCACCACATCGTTCATGGCCAGCGCGTCGAACACGCAGCGCCCGTCGCGCCACACCTGGCCGTGCATCAGGCTGCGCAGGTCCTCGGCGTAGTCGCCGTGCAGCATGGGCGGCAGCACCGTGCGGAAGCTGTCGAAGGGGATGTCGGTGATGAAGCCCAGCCGGCCCTGGTTGATGCCGATCAGCGGCACACCGTGGCGCGCCAGTTGCCGGCCCACGCTGATGAGGGTGCCGTCGCCGCCCACCACCAGCCCCAGGTCGCAGCGGGTGCCGATCTGCTCGAGCTTCAAGGCCGGGTAGCCGGCCAGGCCGCTGGCCAGGGCGGTGCTTTCGTCCAGCGCCACCTCGCAGCCCTGGGCCGAGAGAAACTGGGCCACTTCATCGAGCGCACGGCGCAGCGCGGCGGCATTGGCCGCCTGGTACTTGCCAATCAGCGCGACATGCCGGAAACGCAGGTCCATGCGCAAATTACATCACTAAAATGTTTTCATGCTCGATGATCGTGCCAAGCTGTTGTTGAAGGCCCTGGTCGAACGCTATATCGCCGACGGTCAGCCGGTGGGCTCACGCACCCTGTCGCGCGCCTCCGGCCTCGAGCTGTCGCCGGCGACTATCCGCAACGTGATGTCCGACCTCGAAGAGCTCGGGCTCATCGTCAGCCCGCACACCTCGGCTGGCCGCATCCCCACCGCGCGCGGCTATCGCCTGTTCGTGGACACCATGCTCACGGTGCAGCGCGGCGATTTGCCCGATGCGCCATCGCTGTCGTCAAGCATTGCGCCCGACCAGCCGCACAAGGTCATCTCCAACGCGGCGCAGCTGCTGTCCAACCTGTCGCAGTTCGTGGGCGTGGTGATGGCGCCGCGGCGCACCTCGGTGTTTCGCCACATCGAGTTCCTGCGGCTGTCAGAGCGGCGCATCCTGGTGATCATCGTCGCGCCCGATGGCGATGTGCAGAACCGCGTGATCTTCACCGAGTCCGACTACAACCAGAACCAGCTGATCGAGGCCTCCAACTTCCTGAACGCGCACTATGCGGGGCAGGCCATTGAGCAGGTGCGCGAGCGCATCAAGGGCGAGCTGGACACCCTGCGCGGCGAGATTGCGGCGTTGATGCAGGCGGCGGTGCAGGCCAGCTCCGAGGCGCTGCAGCAGGCGCAGGACGAGGTGGTGATCTCCGGCGAGCGCAACCTGCTGGCGGTGAGCGACTTCACCAGCGACATGACGCACCTGCGCCGCGCGTTTGACCTGTTCGAGCAAAAGACGCAGCTGATGCGGCTGCTGGACACCTCGAGCCAGGCCGAGGGTGTGCGCATCTACATTGGCGGCGAGAGCCAGGTGGTGCCCATCGAGGAACTGTCGGTGGTGAGCGCGCCGTACGAGGTGGACGGCCGGGTGGTGGGCACGCTGGGCGTGATCGGCCCCACCCGCATGCCCTACGACCGCATGATCCGCATCGTCGACATCACCGCCAAGCTGGTCAGCAACGCGCTGAGCCACAAGTAAGAAAAAGGGCGTCCCGAAGGACGCCCTGGTCGTTGGCGCCGCAGCGCCTGCACCGTGTGCAGTCAGAGCCTGATCAACGGCCCGCCAGCGCCTTCTCGGCCTTGTCCACCAGGCCGGCACCCACGGTGCCCTTCCACTTGGTGTAGACCGGGCGGGTGGCCGTAACGAACTGCTCGCGCTCGGCCGGTGTGAGGGTGGCGATCTTCACGCCAAAGCCCTCGATCTCTTTGAGCAGCGGCTTGCCGGCTTCCACCAGGCCGGCGCGTGCCAGCGCCACCTGCTGCTTGCCCGCATCCACGGCGGCCTGACGCACGATCTCGCGGTCGGCCGGCGTCCAGCTGTTCCAGACGTCCTTGTTCACCACGAACACCAGCGGGTCGATCATGTAGCCCCACATGGTCACGTTCTTCTGGCCCACGTTGTGCAGCTTGGCGGCGGTGAAGATGGACACCGGGTTCTCCTGGCCGTCCACCGCACCCGACGCCAGTGCCGGCTGAGCGTCGGCCCAGCTCATCTGCACCGGGTTGGCGCCCAGCGCGGTGAACATCTCGATGAACAGCGGCGAGCCAACCACGCGAATCTTCATGCCCTTGAGGTCATCGGGCTTGCGCACCTCGCGCTTGGAGTTGGTGAGTTCGCGGAAACCGTTCTCGCCCCAGGCCAGCGGCTGTACGCCTGCCTTGTCGAGGATGCCGAACACCTCTTTGCCCACCTCGCCGGCCAGCAGCGCATCCAGCGATGCGTAGTCCTTCACCAGGAAGGGCAGCGAGAACAGGTTGAGTTCCTTCACCTGCGGCGACCAATTGATCGACGAGCCGATGGCCATGTCGATCACGCCCTGGCGGATGGCGGTGAACTCGCGGGTCTGGTCGCCGTTGACCAGCGACACGCCCGGGTACATCTTGATGTTGATGCGGCCCTGGGTGCGTTCCTTGACCAGGTTGGCCCAGATCTCGCCGCCCTTGCCCCAAGGGAAGGCGGTGCCCACCACGGTGGACAGCTTGTACTCGGCCTTGTAGTTGGCCGGTGCCTGCGCATGGGCAGCGCCCAGGCCCAGGCCCAGGCCCACGGCCAGTGCGGCCACCAGGCGGCGGGTGATCGGTTGCTTGAACAGTTTCATGGCAGTCTCCTTCAGGTTGCCTTGTCAGTAACCCAGGCTGCGTGGAAGCCACGTGGCCAGGGGCGGGAAAAACAGCACGGCCAGCATGCTGATGAACATGGACAGCACCAGCCACCAGACCCAGCGGAAGGTCTCTTCCATCGAGACGCCGGCCATTTTGCACGACACCATCAGGTTCACCGCCATCGGTGGCGTGAACTGTCCGATGGCCACCATCATGGTCAGCAGGATGCCGAACCACACCGGGTCCCAGTTGAAGGCGCGCATCAGCGGCGCCATCAGCGGCACGAAGATCAGAAAGATCGACACGCCGTCGAGGAACATGCCCACCACGATCAGCAGCGTCATCACCGCCAGCAGCGTGCCGGTGGAGCCCAGCCCCAGATCAACGATGGCCTTGGCCACCGGATCGATGATGCCCAGCGTGTTGACTGAATACGCAAAGATCGACGCCAGGCCAATGATCAACAGGATCAGGCCCGAGATCTCGGCGGCCTCGCGAAAAATGGGCGCCAGGTCGCGCAGGCCGATCGTGCGGTACACCACCATGCCGACGAACAGGCCGTAGCCCACCGCCACCGCGGCGGCTTCGGTGGGCGTGAACCAGCCCATGCGCATGCCGCCCAGGATCAGCACCGGCGCAAACAGCCCCCACGCCGCCTCGCGCAGGCTGCGCCAAAAGGGCGGACGCGGTTGCTCGGATTCGCTCTTGCCCAGCCCGTACTTGCGCGACAGCCAGATGGTGGGAATGATCAGCGCCAGCCCCGCCAGGATGCCGGGCACCATGCCCGCGGCAAACAGCGCCGGCACCGATGCGCCGGGCACCAGCACGCTGTACAGGATCAGCGCAATCGACGGCGGAATCAGGATGTCAGTGGCTGCGGCACCGCCGATCACCGAGGCCGAGAATCCACCCGGGTACCCGGCGCGCGCCATGGCGGCGATCATCACGCCGCCCACGGCTGCCGCGTTGGCCGGCCCCGACCCCGAGATGCCGCCGAGGAACATGGCCACCAGAATGGCCACCACCGGCAGCATGCCCGGCCCGCGCCCCACGATGGCGGCGGCAAAGTTCACCAGCCGCTGCGCCACACCCGAGCGGTCGAAGATCGAGCCCACCAGCACGAACATCGGGCCAGCAGCGGGTATTTGGTGAGCGAGGCGTAGAAGTTTTGCGGCACCGCCAGCAAGCCGAAGTTGGCGGTGGACACATTGGCCAGCGCAATGGCCGCCGCACCACCCACGCCCAGCGCCACGCCGATGGGCACACCGGCGAGCATCAGCGCCACGAACAGCGCAAACAGGACGGCGCCGATCATGCGGTGCCTCCGCCCGTGCGCATTAGGCGCTGCAGCCGCTGGATGCTGCGCGCGCACAGGATGCCGCAGAACACCGGCAGCCACACCGAGTACCACCACTTGGGAATGCCGATGGCAGGCGACGTTTCCTCGTAGCGGAACTCGTCCCACGCCAGCTGCGACGACAGCACGCCCAGCGCCGCGAAGAACAGCACGTTGGCCAGGGCCGACAGCCGGGCCAGGCGGCGCTGTCGTGCCTCGGAGCCCGATTCAAAGAAGTATTCCACCCGGATGTGCGTGTCACGCACGATGGCTGCGGCGCTGCCGGCCATCGACAGCAGCAGCATCAGGAAGCACGAGATCTCTTCGGTCCAGGCGAAGGACTGGTCGGTGAAATAGCGTACGCCCACATTGACCAGCGTGATCAGCAGCAGCAGGCCCAGCAACACGGAGCCCAGGTGGTCTTCAAAGACCGGGCGGGACGACGCTTGGTTTTTCATCGCGGGCCAGCATAGCGCAGCGCCCACGGCTGCCTGCGCGCCTGAATGTCGCCTGTGCGCCTCGTGTCACGGCACGGATGCCCTGCGATGCCGCTAGAGTGCATGCACCGTGCGCCGGGGTGGGCACTGCCAATCTGCAGTGCAAGCCACCCGCCGCCACTGAATTGCAACAAGACGAAAACGGAGCCCACGCGTGGCATCTGACGACCGAAAGACCACCCTTGCGGCCCTGTACCGCAGCATGGCGCGCATCCGCGCCTTTGAGAACGCGGCCGAAGAGCTGAGCCAGGGCGGCGTGAGCGCCTATGGCAAGCAGGCGGCCGGCACGGCGCGCGTGCGCGGGCCGCTACACCTGTCCACCGGGCAGGAGGCGGTGGCCGCCGGCGTGTGCGCGCACCTCAAGGCCGACGACTACCTCACCTCCACCCACCGCGGCCATGGCCACACCCTGGCCAAGGGCGCCGACATGGGCCGTGCGATGGCCGAGCTGTATGGCAAGGCCACCGGCTTCAACGGCGGCAAGGGCGGCTCGATGCACATCGCCGATTTTTCGGTGGGCATGCTGGGCGCCAACGGCGTGGTGGCTGCCGGCCTGCCGATCGCCGCCGGTGCGGCGCATGCGCAAAAGCTGCTGGGCCGCGACGCGATCACCGTGTGCTTCTTCGGCGATGGCGCGATCAACCGTGGGCCCTTTCTCGAGTCGCTCAACTGGGCGCAGGTGTACGGCCTGCCGGTGCTGTTCGTGTGCGAGGACAACCGCTGGAGCGCCACCACTGCCAGCGGTCCGATGATCGCGGGTGCCGGTGCCTCAGCGCGCAGCGAAAGCCTGGGCATTGCGGCCACGCGGGTGGATGGCAACGATGTGATGGCGGTACATGACGCCGCCAGCGTGCTGGTGTGCGATGTGCGTGGCGGCAGCGGGCCGCGGCTGCTGCATGCGGTCACCTATCGCGTCAAGGGTCATGTGTCGGTGGACCCTGCGGCCTACCGCGACGCGAAGGAGGTACAGGCCGCGCTCAAGCTCGACCCGATCGCGCAGGCGCGCAGTGCCTTTGTGCAATTGGGCGGCGCCGCCGCCGAACTGGACGCCATCGACGCCGCAGCACAGGCCGAGGTGAAGGCCGCCATGGACGCGGCCGAGCGGGCGCCCTGGCCTGAAGCCGCGGCCGCCTTCACCGATATCCAGACCACGGGAGCCGGGCAATGGCGCTGATGACGATGAGCTATGCGCAGGCCGCCGTGGCGGCGCTGCAGGCCGAGATACGCGCCGACGCGCGCGTGGTGGTGGTGGGCGAAGACGTGGGCCGCGGCGGCATCTTTGGCCAGTACAAGGGCCTGCAGCAGGAGTTCGGTGCGCAGCGCGTGATCGACACACCGATCAGCGAGGCCGCGATCATGGGCGCCGGTGTGGGCATGGCGCTCGCCGGCCTGCGCCCGGTGATCGAGATGCGCGTGGTCGACTTTGCGCTGTGCGGCATGGACGAGATCGTCAACCAGGCCGCCAAGAACCGCTACATGTTCGGTGGCCAGGGCCGCGTGCCGCTGGTCGCGCGCATGCCGCTGGGCATCTGGGACGCGTCGGCGGCGCAGCATTCGCAGTCACTCGAGGCCTGGTTTGCGCACATGCCCGGGCTCACCGTGGTGTGCCCGTCCACCCCGCAGGACAACTGCTCGCTGCTGCGCGCGGCGCTGGCCAGCGGCGACCCGGTGGTCTACATGGAGCACAAGACGCTGTGGGGCGCCGAGGGCGACGTGGATGTGGAGCGTGTGGTGCCGCTGGGGCAGGCCGCGCAGCTGCGCGAGGGCAGCGACGTGACCATCGTCAGCTGGAGCCGGCAGGTGCAGGTGTGCCGCGAGGCCTGCGAGCAGTTGGCGCAGCAGGGCATCTCGGCCGAGCTGATCGACCTGCGCACCATCTGGCCCTGGGACCGCGATGCGGTGCTGTCGTCGTGCGGCAAGACCAAGCGCCTGCTGGTGGTGCACGAAGCGGTGCAGGCCGCAGGCTTTGGCGCCGAGATCGCCGCCACCGCCGCCGAGGAACTGGGCATTCGCGTCAAGCGCCTGGGTGCGCCGCGCATTCCGGTGGGCTATGCGCCGGTGCTCGAGGCGCAGTCGCGCGTGGGCGTGGATGCGGTGGCGCAGGCCGCCCAGGTGCTGGTGGGCGCGAGCCCGACGCGCTGATCTGCCGGCATCACGAACCTCCTTCATTCCCCTCACACACAAGCACCCTCTTGATGACGAACATGCCCAAGCTCCGTCGAACCATCCTGTGTGCCCTGGCGACCGCATGCTGCGCACTGGCCAGCAGCGCGATGGCGCAGGAATTTCCGCCCAAGAAGAACATCACCATGCTGGTGGGCTTTGTGGCGGGCGGCGCGGCCGACACCGGCGCGCGCATCATTGCCAAGAAGCTGGGCGACAACCTGGGCGTGTCGGTCACGGTGGACAACCGCGCTGGTGCAGGCGGCAACATTGCGCACCAGCAGGTGGCCAATGGCCCGACCGATGGCAGCATGATCCTGCTGGGTTCGGTGGGGCCGCTGTCGATTGCCCCCAACGTGATGAAGCTGCCCTACGACCCGGTGAAGGACCTGGCACCGCTCACGCTGGCGGTGAGCTTTCCGAACGTGCTGGTGGTACACCCTGGCGCGGGCATGAAGACCTTTGCCGACTTTGTGTCTGCGGCCAAGCGCAGCCCCGGCAAGATCGACTTTGCCTCCACCGGCCCCGGCTCGGCGTCGCACCTGGCGGGTGAATTGCTCAACGAGATGGCGGGCATCGACACGCTGCATGTGCCCTACAAGGGCGGCGCCGCGGCTTTGCAGGATGTGCTGGCCGGGCGTGTGACCGGCTGGTTTGCCACCTACGCCACCGCGCAGCCGCACATCGAGGCGGGCAAGCTGATTCCGTTGGCCAGCACCGGCACCCAGCGCATGTCGGCACTGCCCAACGTACCCACGGTGGCCGAATCGGGCTACCCGGGTTTTGCGGCCACCAACTGGTATGCGTTCGTCACTTCGTCCAGGGTGCCGCAAGCGGTGCTGGATCGCTGGAACGCCGAACTGGTGAAGGTGCTGCAGTCGCCCGACGTGGTGGAGGCGCTCAACAAGCACGGCCTGACGCCATCGCCTGGCAGCCGCGACGAACTGGCGCGCTTCATGGCGCGCGAAACGGCCATGTGGGGCCGCGTGATCCGCGAACGCAAGATCACCTTTCAGTAAGGCGCACTGCTGCGCTCAGCCACGCCCTGAGCCAGACCCTGAGCCACGCCCTGAGCCAGACCCCGAGACAGAGTCTCAGGCGGGCAGCCAGTGCCCGAGCAGGGTGCTGCCGATCTCGAAGGTGGCCAGCCCCAGCAGCGCCATCGCGATGACGGCCAGTGCGCCCACCGACACGCCGGCCAGCACCACCACGCCGTCACGGAACATCAGGCCCACGCCCAGCAAGGCCAGGGCCAGTGCCGGCAGCACATTGCCGAACGGGATGGGCAGAAAGATCAGCAGCGACATCAGCGCCACCAGCGGCGCCATCCACCATCGCTGGCGGTGATGCGCCATGGCGCACAGGCGCGCCCGGCTGACGCGGCCTGCCCGCGCATACAGCCAGGCCAGTGCGTTGAGGGTGCGACGTGCTGGCTCGGGCGGCAGCCGCATGCGTCCCACGCGCCAGGGCAGCACCAGCCGCGCGCGGCCGCGCCACATCATCCAGGCAAAGGCCGCAATGCCAAACGACAGCACCGTGCCTGCGCCGGGCAGAGGCAGCAGGCACGGAATGGCCAGCAGCACCAGCAGGGCCCCGTGCGCGCTGCGGCCGTGCAGGCTGGCAATGCGGCGCAGCGACACGGGCTGGCCATGCCAGCGCTGGGCCGCGGCGCGCAGACGGCCCGCCAGGGCGTCCATCAGTCGAAGATCTCGTCGAGCCAGGACTTGTACTTGCGCTTGGGCGGGTACCCGTGGCCTGACGGATAGGGATGGTGGCCGTGGGCATGGCCGTGCGGCGCAGGCGCGGGCACCGGTGCAGCGGCTGGTGCGGCTGGTGCGGCGCCGGCCTGTGCACTGCGCTCGATCAGCTTGTCAAGTTCGCCGCGGTCGAGCCAGACACCACGGCACTTGGGGCAATAGTCGATCTCGACACCCTGGCGCTCGCTCATCACCAGCGCCGTTTTGGCACAGCAGGGGCATTGCATGGCGTGCTCCTTGTGGATGGGGTTTCAGTGCGCCGCGCCGTTGCCGGTCTTGTCGCGGTTGGCGTCCTCGATGCGGCCGAGCATGCGGTTGGCCGAGCGCACGCTCAGCACCATGGTGACGGCCAGGATGCCCACCACCACCGCCAGCGACACCGCCACCGGAATCTTGTAGATGTCAATCAGCATCATCTTGGTGCCGATGAACACCAGGATCATCGCCAAGCCGTAGTTGAGCAGGTGGAACTTGGCGGCCACCGCCTGCAGCAGGAAGAACATCGCGCGCAGGCCCAGGATGGCGAACACGTTGCTGGTGAGCACGATGAACGGATCGCTGGTGATCGCGAAGATGGCCGGGATCGAGTCCACCGCAAAGATCACGTCGGTCAGGCCCACCAGGCAGATCACCATGAACAGCGGCGTGGCGATGCGCTTGCCGTTTTCGAGGGTGAAGAACTTCTCACCGTCGTAGGTCTGGCTCACGGGCATGATCTTTCGCAGCAGCTTGAGCGCGGGGTTGTCATCCAGGTCGGATTCCTTGCCGGCGGCCCACCACATCTTGATGCCGGTGATGACCAGGAAGGCGCCAAACACATACAGCACCCAGTGGAACTGCTGCAGCAGCCAGCCACCGATCAGGATCATGATGGTGCGCAGCACGATGGCACCGATGATGCCGATCATCAGCACCCGCTTCTGGTACGCCGGCGGCACCGCGAAGTAGGTGAAGATCATCAGGAAGACAAAGATGTTGTCGACCGCCAGGCTCTTCTCGATCAGGTAGCCGGTGAGGAATTCAAGCGACTTCTCGTTGGCCACCTCGGTCGAGCCCGAGGTGTCGCGCACCGCCCACCACAGAAGGCCGTTGAACAGGAAGCTCAGCGCGATCCAGATGATGGACCAGTTGAGTGCCTCTTTGACGCCCACCTCGTGGGCGCCCTGCTTCTTGAGCACGACAAAGTCGACGAAGAGCGCCGCGAGTACGAACGCGACAAAAACGATCCACAGCCACAGGGGCGCGATGGTATCCAAGAGAACCTCCAGAAGTTGCGACGGGTGTTGCACACACCTGCAAGGTCTGGCGTATGCCGGGCTGCTTGAACCGGCTTGGCAGGACCGACGGGGCGCTGCGGCACACCGCGTATGGACGATCCTGTCCGCCGTGCGTCGTGGGCAACCACCACGCAAGGCTCGCTACTCCCCTTGAGGGAAGGCACGATCCTAGGGCCGGGCGGAAATCCTTACGCGATGCGGGGTTGTCAACCGTCGCGGACCCGCCGATCATGGCGCCCATGCCCACCCAGCCCTTGAGCCTGCGCATGCCGGCACCCAGCAGCCCGCAGCGGCGAACCCTGCTGGGCGCGGCACTGGCGTGGCCCTGCAGCCTGTCGGTGCTGGCCGCGGCGCCTGCCGGGCGACGCATCGATCTGCAAGGCCATCGCGGCGCGCGCTGGCTGCTGCCCGAGAACACGCTGCCCTCGTTCGACCTGGCGCTGCAGGCCGGCGTGACCACCCTCGAACTCGACCTGGCCGTCACCCGCGACGAGGTGCTTGTCATCAGCCACGACCCGGCGCTCAACCCCGACATCACGCGCGATGCCCAGGGCCGCTTTTTGCCGTCCACCGGCCCCAACATCATCGACCTGAGCTGGCAGCAACTGCAGGCCTACGACGTGGGCCGCATCAAGCCCGGCAGCCGCTATGCCAGCACCTTTGCCGAGCAGCTGCCGCTGGACGGCACCCGCATTCCGCGCTTACGCGACCTGTTCGAGCGGGTCAAGGCCGCCGGCAACACCACGGTCAAGTTCGCGATCGAGACCAAGATCACGCCGCTGCGCACCGACCAGACGCCGACGCCCGAGCGCTTTGTGGACCTGTTGCTGCGCGAGCTCGACGACGCCGGCATGACGCAGCGCACGCAGGTGCTGTCGTTCGACTGGCGCACGCTGCGCAGGGTGCAGCAGCTGCGCCCGGGCCTGCCCACGGTGTACATCACGGCGCAGCTGAGCGCGCTGGACAACCTGCAGATCAAGAGCGGCCGCGATTCGGCATGGACGGCCGGCTTTCAACACCGCGAGCACGGATCGGTGCCGCGCATGATCAAGGTGGCGGGCGGCACGCACTGGTCGTCGTTCTGGCGCGAACTGGATGCCGCGCAGGTGCGCGAGGCACAGTCGCTGGGCCTGACGGTGCTGGCGTGGACGGTGAACGACCGCGAGACGATGAACCGCCTGCTCGACATCGGCGTGGACGGCATCGTCACCGATCACCCGGCCCTGGGCGCGCAGGTGCTGCGCGAGCGCGGCTTTCGCTGGTGAGACAATTTCGCCCGGTTGGGGCGTTAGCTCAGTTGGTCAGAGCAGGGGACTCATAATCCCTTGGTCGCTGGTTCAAGTCCAGCACGCCCTACCAGCGTCTCAGGGCCCGCTGGCTTCTGCCGGCGCCGCTGTCTCGCTGAGCGTCCGGGCCAGTACCTCTGGCCGCACCGGCTTGGACAGGTAGCCGTCCATCCCCGCATCCAGACAGGCCTGCCGGTCATCGGCGAAGGCGTTGGCCGTCATCGCCACGATGGGGGTACGCGGCAGGCCCTCAGCCGCCTCGGCGGCACGGATGCTGCGGGTGGCCTCCAG
>JBJTCL010000084.1:0-40612 GCA_046091865.1 Burkholderiaceae bacterium
TTCGGGGTTGGGACGCTCAGATGACCTTAGCCACGTTCTTGAGTTTGTCCACCAGGGTGGCCACATCGGGCACCTTGATACCGGCACTGCGCTTGGGCGGCTCGGTCACTTTGAGGGTCTTGATGCGGGGTGTGACGTCCACGCCCAGCTCTTCGGGCTTGACCACGTCGAGTTGCTTCTTCTTGGCCTTCATGATGTTGGGCAGCGTCACATAGCGCGGCTCGTTCAGGCGCAAATCCGTGGTGATGACAGCCGGCAGGCTGATGGCCAGCGTCTCCAGGCCGCCGTCCACCTCACGCGTGACCTTGGCCTTTCCATCGGCCACTTCGACCTTGCTGGCAAAGGTGGCCTGCGGCAGGTCGGCCAGGGCCGCCAGCATCTGGCCGGTCTGGTTGCAGTCGTCATCAATCGCCTGCTTTCCCAGGATCACCAGGCCGGGCTGTTCCTTGTCCACCAAGGCCTTGAGCAGCTTGGCCACCGCCAGGGGTTGCAGTTCTTCATCGGTCTGCACCAGGATGCCGCGGTCGGCGCCGATGGCCATGGCGGTGCGCAGGGTTTCCTGGCACTGCGCCACGCCGCACGACACGGCGATGACCTCGGTGACGACGCCCTTTTCCTTCAGGCGCACCGCCTCTTCGACGGCGATCTCGTCAAAGGGGTTCATGCTCATCTTGACGTTGGCGATGTCCACACCCGTGTTGTCCGACTTGACGCGGACCTTCACGTTGTAGTCGACCACACGCTTCACGGGAACGAGGACCTTCATCGGGGGTGGGCTCCAAGGATGGGAAAACGGATGGAATTGACGTGTACGTCAATCCCGCATTCTATGCGGCCGCCCTGCGGTACGACGGCCTGCGGGGCTCGGCCGGCTTGCAGTCGGCAGACCGACGGGGATAGCGCAAATGGATCTTCCACAAACACGAACGACCGTGCTTTTAAGTATAGCGTGAGCCTGCCTCCGCCTGTGCCGCTCCACACTGTCCACCGAACGACAAAAGCCCGACCGCGCGGTCGGCTAATTGGGGTAAGTCAGGAGCAAAGACGCCGCGGTCCCTGCCTATAGTGGCTGATCGGAATCCCTCCGATCCTTCTTGAGACCCGCGAAGAGAGACCTGACATGAAAAAGCCCCTCACCCTTCTTGGTGCCGCCGCCCTTCTGGCCAGCGGCGCCGTGTCCGCCCAGACGGTGTTCACCGTCTCCAGCTGGGTGCCGCCCACCCATGGCCTGAGCACCGCCCAGAAGGAGTGGTGCGACATCCTCGAGAAGAACTCGAACGGCCGCATGAAGTGCAACATCCTGCCGCGCGCACCCGTGGCCGCGCCGGGCACGCTGGATGCGGTGAAGAACGGCGTGCTCGACATCTCGTTCACGGTGCAGGGCTACACCCCGGGCCGCTTCGTGCTGACCAAGATGGCCGAGTTCCCCTTCCTGGGTGAAAGCGCCGAGGCCACCTCGGTGGCCTACCAGCGCATCGCGCAAAAGTACCCCGAGTTCGTGGCCGAGCATGTCAAGCAGGGCGTCAAGCCGCTGGCCTTTTTCACCCACGGCCCCGGCATCGTGTTCAACACCAAGCGCCCGATCACCCGCGCCGACGACCTGACCCGCCTGAAGTTCCGCGTGGGCGGTGGCTTCATCAACGACATCACCAAGCAGCTCAACATGAACGTGACGCTCAAGCCGGCGCCCGATTCGTACGAGCTGCTGTCCACTGGCGTGATGGACGGCACCCTGTTCCCGGCCGAGTCGCTGGACTCGTTCAAGATCGACAAGGTGGTCAAGCACGCCACCACCTTCCCCGGTGGCCTGTACAACACCAGCTTCGTGTTCATGATGAACCCGGCCAAATACGACCGCCTGAGCGCCGATGACAAGAAGGTGATCGACGCCATCTCCGGCGAGTTCGTCGCGCGCATGTTCGGCAAGTCCTGGGACCGCGTGGACCGCATCGCCACCGAAAACATGAAGAAAAACAACATTGCCGTCACCAAAGCCGATCCGGCCTTCGTGAGCGAGGTGACGGTGGTCATCAACAAGCTCGAGCGCGACTGGGGCGCCGAGGCCTCCGCCAAGGGCGGCCTGAAGAGCGCGGCATCGGTGCTGGCCGAGTTCCGCGCAGAAGCGGCCAAGCTCAAGTGAAGTAAGCTCGCGATCAAGCCTCGTCCATGCGTGCCGGCGGTGCCGGTGTGCAGACAGACGGCGGGGCTTGCGAGGCGGTACCGGCTTCGTGCCCGTACCGCCTTTTTTCTGGCTTGAGGAGCAGCACACCGTGATGGTGAAAAAACCGCTTGAACTGCTGTGCGGCAGCGTGGCCGCCGGGGCCCTGTTTGCCACCATGGTGCTGACCTTTTTTGACGTCGGCGGCCGCAAGCTGCTGTCGAGCTCCATCCCCGGTTCGCTGGAGCTCACCGAAATGCTGATGGTGCTGGTGATCTTTGCCGCGCTGCCGCTGGTATCGCTGCGCGGCGAGCATGTGGTGTTCAACTCGCTGGACAGCCACCTGGGCGCCACGGTGCGCCGCATCCAGCGCCTGCTGGTCAACTTGCTGTGCGCCGCTGCGCTGGTGGGCATGGGCTGGCTGATGTGGGGCCAGGCCGGCGACATCGCCAGCGCCGGCGAAACCAGCGCACAGCTGCAGATTCCGCGTTATCCGTTCGTGTACGTGATGGCGCTGATGTGCGTGCTGACCGGTGTGGCCCACGTGGCGCTGGCACTGCTGCCCCATGACGCCCAGGAAGACGAAGGGAGCGCCCTGTGACCGCCGCCCTGCTGGGTTTCTTTGCGATCTTTGTGCTGGCCCTGTTGCGGGTGCCGCTGGCCATTGCCATGGGTGTCGTCGGCATCACCGGCCTGGGGCTCACCCAGGGTTGGATACCCGCCTTTGCCGGCGCGATGCAGGTGGTGCAGGAAACGGGTTTTGCCTACACGCTGTCGGTGATTCCGCTGTTCGTGCTGATGGGCAACTTTGTGGCGCGCGCCGGCCTGGCGCACGAACTGTTCCATGCAGCCTACACGCTGGTGGGTCACCGGCGCGGCGGCCTGGCGCACGCCACCGTGGCGGCCTGTGCAGGCTTTGGCGCCATCTGCGGATCGTCGATCGCCACCGCCGCCACCATGAGCAAGGTAGCTTACCCGTCGATGCAGCGCCTGGGCTACAGCGACTCGCTGTCCACCGGCGTGATCGCCTGTGCTGGCACGCTGGGCATCATGATCCCGCCATCCACCATCATGGTGATTTACGGCATCGTCACCGAAACCAACATCGGCCAGTTGTTCGCGGCAGGGGTGATCCCCGGCATCATGACGGCGCTGCTGATGATGATCACCGTGGTGCTGATGGCCGCGCACGACCCCGAGCACGCACCCGCCGGCGAGAAGTTCAGCTGGTCGGAGCGGCTGCAGGCGCTGCGCGGCATCTGGGGCGTGCTGCTGCTGGTGGTGGTGGTGCTGGGCGGCATCTACGGCGGCTTCTTCACCGCCACCGAAGGCGCGGGCATGGGCGCGTCGGGCGCCTTCCTGTTCGCGCTGGCCCGCCGGCGGCTGACCTGGCGCAGCCTGTTCGAGGTGCTGGTGGAATCGGCGCGCACCACCGCGATGCTGTTCACGCTGCTGATTGCGGCCACCATCTTCGCCAACTTCATCAACTTCCCCAGCCTGCCGCGCGACCTGACCGGCTGGATCACCGGCATGGGCCTGTCGCCCATCATGGTGGTGTGCGCGATGATGGCCACCTACGTGCTGCTGGGCACGGTGATGGAAGAGCTGACCATGGTGCTGCTGACCATCCCGCTGTTCTTCCCCATCGTGGTTCAGCTCGGCTTTGACCCGGTGTGGTTCGGCGTGCTGATCGTGATGGTGATCCAGATCGGCCTGGTGTCGCCGCCGGTGGGAATGAACCTGTTCGTGGTGAACTCGCTGCTGCCCAAGGTGGGGCTGCGCGCCATCTTCAGCGGCGTGTGGCCGCTGGTGGTGGCAATGATCGTGGCGCTGGCGCTGCTGATCGCGTTTCCGCAGCTCAGCCTGTGGTTGCCGTCGAAGATGGGTTGACGGCGCCCTCCAGCCGCACCACATGCTGCGGTGTCGGGATGTCGATGCCTGCACCGCGCAGCGCCTTGATCACCGCCACGTTCACGTCCGAGCGCACATTGAGCTGACCGCTCTGCGGATCCTCGATCCAGAAGGTCAGCTCGTACTCGAGCCCTGCAGCACCGATGCGCGCCAGCTTGGCGCTGGGGCCCGGCTCGCGCAGCACCCGCGCCACCGACAGCGCCGCCTGCTCGAGCACACCGGCCACGCGATCGGTGTCGGCGTCGTAGCCCACCGTCACGCCCACCGACAGCAGCACCCGCGGATCGGCCAGTGACAGGTTCTCGATGCGTTCGGTGATCAGCTTCTCGTTGGGCACCACCGACTCGCGGCCGTTGAGCGAACGGATCAGCGTGTAGCGCGTCTTGATGTCCATCACCGTGCCCTCGAACTCGTCCACCCGCACGGTGTCACCGATGCGTACGCTGCGCTCGAACAGGATCACGAAGCCGCTCACGTAATTGGCGGCCAGCTTCTGCAGGCCAAAGCCCAGGCCCACCCCCAGCGCACCGCCGAGCACCGACAGGGCGGTCAGGTCCACGCCCACCGCCGACAGCGCCACCAGCAAGCCGGTGAGCAGCAGCAGCGCGCGCACCGCATTCGCCGCCACCTTGCGCAGCGACAGGTCGGACACCGCGTCGCGCAGCAGCTTGCGCTCCACCGCCGCCGAGATCCACAGCGTGCCCACCAGCACCACGCCCGACCACAGCACGCCCTGCATCAGGTCCAGCAGGCTGACGCGGCTCTTGCCCAGGCTGAAGCGGATGGACTCGAGCTCGGCCGTCACCAGCGGCAGCCAGCCGGCGATCCACAGCACCGCCAGCAACCACATCACCCACGAAAACAGCCGCTCGCCCAGCCGCGCCGCAGCCGACTGCGGAAAGCTCACCGCCAACACCCGCGCCAGAAAGCGGATGCCGACCAGCGCCACCAGCACCGGCACCGCCACGCGCAGCACACCTGGGCGCTGAAACTCGGCCACCGCCAGGCGCGCCCCGTACACCAGCACCAGGCTCAGCAGCGGAAACAGCAGACCATCCACCGTGGTGCGACCGAACCAGATCGAGACGTCTGCCTGAGACTCACCGCGACCGCGGCCCAGCCACCACGACAGGCCCCAGGCCAGCACCAGACAGGCCAGCAGCGCCGCCAGCTCCAGCAGGGTGTGCGGACGCGTCAGGTCGGCCAGCAGCGCATCGACACCGCTCATGCAGCGCCCCCCGCCTGCTCAGCGCTGCGCCACGCAGGCTCGCGCTTTTCGGTGAAGGCGGTCACGCCTTCCAGCGCGCAGGGGCTCATCATGTTCACCGCCATCGCCTGCCCGGCCAGCTGGTAGGCCGCCTCGATGCCCAGCTCGCGCTGGCGGTAAAACAGGTCCTTGCCGATGGCCAGGGCCTCGCGCGGCTTGGCCAGGATGCTGCGCACCAGTTGCGCCACCGCGTCGTCCAGTTCGCCCGCAGGCACCACGCGGTTGACCAGGCCGCGTGCCCTGGCTTCGTGGGCGTCAATGAAGTCGCCAGTGACCAGCATCTCCATCGCCTGCTTGGGCGCCATGTTGCGCAGCAGCGGCACGCTGGGGGTGCCGCAGAACAGCCCAAAGTTCACGCCGCTGACCGCAAAGCGCGCATCCTCGCTGGCCACCGCCAGGTCGCACTGCGCCACCAGCTGGCAGCCCGCCGCGGTGGCGATGCCGTGCACCCGCGCGATCACCGGCACCGGCAGCTTCTGCAGGCTCAGCATCATGCGGCTGCAGCGGGCAAACAGGTCCTGGTAGTAGGCCAGCTCGGGCCGCGCAATCATCTCCTTGAGGTGATGCCCCGGGCAGAAGGCTTTGCCCACCGAAGCGATCACCACCGCGCGCGCAGCGTCGTCCTGTGCGATGCGGTCGATGGCGGCCTGCATCGCGGCCAGCACCTCTTCACTCAAGGCGTTGAAGCTGGCCGGACGATTGAGCGTCAGCGTCCACACGCCGCGTTCGTCGCGCGATGCCAAAACGGGTGCGTCGGTGTTGGCGGTGTTCATGGTCGATGCGGTCATGGATTCATCTCCAGAAGCGATTCAGGCCGGCGCGCAGGCATGCGGTATGCCACGCATCACACATCGGCCAGCACCCGCAGGTGCGCCTCGACGCTGCGCGCCAGCGCCGACAGGTTGTAGCCGCCTTCCAGGCACGAGACGATGCGTCCGCGCGCATGGCGCTGTGCCAAGTCCTTGATGCGCTGGGTGATCCAGGCGTAGTCGGCTTCGGTCAGGCCCAGCTGGCCCAGATCATCCTCGCGGTGCGCATCGAAGCCCGCCGAGATGAACACCATCTCGGGGCGGAAGGCCTCCAGCCGCGGCATCCACACCGTGTCGACGATTTCGCGGATCGCGCCGCCGCGGGTGTAGGCGGGCACCGGCACATTGAGCATGTTGTCGGCCACGCCCTCGGCGCCGCTGTAGGGGTAGAACGGGTGCTGGAAGAAGCTGGCCATCAACACCCGCGGGTCGCCGCGCAGGATGTCCTCGGTGCCGTTGCCGTGGTGCACGTCAAAGTCGATCACCGCCACGCGCTGCAGGCCGTGACGGTCGAGCGCGTAGCGCGCGGCCACTGCCACGTTGTTGAAGAAGCAAAAGCCCATGGCCTGATCGCGGCAGGCATGGTGGCCGGGCGGGCGCACCGCGCAAAAGGCGTTCTCGAGCTCGCCGGCCATCACCGCGTCGGTGGCAGCGATCGCCGCGCCGGCCGCACGCAGTGCCGCGCTCCAGGTGTGCACATTCAGGGCGGTGTCAGGGTCGATCTGCGCATGGGTGGGGCCGCCGGCGGCGATCTCGCCGCGCAGTTCGTCGCTCAGGCCACGCAAGGCGGCCACGTGCATGCGGCCGTGGGCCAGTTCCAGATCGGCCAGCGGGGCTTCGGGTGCTTCGCGCCGGTCCAGCACATCGGCCAGGCCGGTGATCAGCAGCCGGTCGTGGATGGCCGACAGGCGCTCGGGGCACTCCGGATGGCCCGCGCCCATCTCGTGACGCAGGCAATCGGGGTGGGAAAAGAATCCAGTCGTGGCCATCGGGCGTATCCAGTCACAACGCGGCCCGGGGTTGTGCTTCTGAGCATCGCGCCGCCGCGGCGATTTCAGGTAATGTCCACGCATGCAGACACAACAACAACTTCAGGGACTACTCGGTCAGCTTAACACGGTGATCGCAGGGAAGGCGGCACAGGTCAACGACAGCGTGGCCTGCCTGCTGGCCGGCGGGCACTTGCTGATCGAGGACGTGCCCGGCGTCGGCAAGACCACGCTGGCGCATGCGCTGGCACGCAGCTTCGGGCTGCAGTTTTCGCGGGTGCAGTTCACTGCCGACCTGATGCCCAGCGACCTGTCCGGGGTGTCGGTGTACGAGCGCTCCAGCGAATCCTTTGTCTTTCACCCCGGCCCGGTGTTCGCGCAGGTGCTGCTGGCTGACGAGATCAACCGCGCCAGCCCCAAGACACAAAGCGCGCTGCTCGAGGCCATGGAGGAAAAGCAGGTGACGGTGGAGGGCCAGACACGCGCCCTGCTCCAGCCTTTCTTCGTGATCGCCACGCAGAACCCGCACGACCAACTGGGCACCTTTGCCCTGCCCGAGAGCCAGCTCGACCGGTTCCTGATGCGCATCTCGCTGGGCTACCCCGACCGCGCGGCCGAGCGCGGCCTGCTGGCCGGCCACGACCGCCGCGAGCAGTTGGAGACCTTGCCCGCGCTGCTGGATGCGGCGGGGCTGAAGGCGCTGCAGACGCTGGTGGGCCAGGTGCATGCGTCGGATGCGCTGCTCGACTATCTGCAAGACCTGATCACCGCCACCCGTTCGGGCCGCTGGTTTCTGCAGGGGCTGTCACCGCGCGCGGGCATTGCGGTGCTGCGCGCCGCGCGAGCGCAGGCGCTGCTGAGCGGGCGCGACTACGTGGCGCCCGACGATGTGCGCGCCATCCTGCCGCAGACGATCGCGCATCGCTTGGTGCCCGTGAGCGACGCGGGTCGCGGTGCGGTCGAGCAGGTGCGCGCCATGCTCGACGCGGTGCCGCTGCCCTGAGGACGCGCGCATGCTGGCCGCAACGCGCCTGCAAGTCTTCACGGCGTGGCAAGCCTGGTGGCAATCCCGCCAGCCCCGCACCGACGCACTGGCGCTGACCCACCGCAATGTGTACATCCTGCCCACGCGGGCGGGGCTGATGCTGGTGGCCACGCTGCTGGTGCTGCTGGTGGCCTCGATCAACTACCAGCTCAACCTGGGGTATCTGCTGACCTTCCTGCTGGCGGGCAGCACCGTGGCGGCGATGCATGTGGGCCATGCCACGCTGCGCGAGCTGCATCTGCTGATGGCGCCGCCGGCAGCACAGTTTCTGGGCACGCCCGTGTCGCTGGAGATCACGCTGGCCAGCGATGCGGCGCGGCCGCGGCACGGCATCGGCCTGGCCTGCCCGCAGGCGGACCACGACACCACCTGGGCCTGGAGCGACGTGCCCGAGCGCGGCAGTGCGCGGGCGACGCTGAGCTTTCAGTCTGCGCGTCGCGGCTTGCAGCCGGTGCCGCCGATCACGGTACTCACCCGCTTTCCGATCGGTGCCTTCCGGGTGTGGGCGCTGTGGCGGCCAGCGGCACAGGTGCTGGTGTATCCCGCACCCGAGCTGCACGCCCCGCCCCTGCCGCCCGGCGAGCCGCGCGGCGGCCAGGGCCCGGTGATGGCGCGCGACGCCGGTGCCGAATTCGACGGCGTGCGCCCCTACCGCCGTGGCGACCCGCTGCGACAGATCGTCTGGAAGAAGGCCGCCAAGTCCGATCAACTGGTCAGCCGCGATGCGCGCGAGCACCAGCGGCACGAGTTGTGGCTGGACGCGGCGCACACCGGCCTGGCCGATACCGAGGCGCGGCTGTCACGCCTGTGCGCCTGGGTGCTGGCCGCCGACGCCGCGGGCCTGGACTTTGGCCTGCGCGTGGGCGGCACCGAGATCGCCCCTGACACCGGTGAGGCGCATCGGCGCCGTTGCCTCGAGGTGCTGGCCACATGCTGAAGTGGCCCACCCTTGCGCGTGCTGGCGGCACCGGCGTGACCGCGCCCTTGCCCATGCCGCGCGAATGCCGCGACACGCTGTTCCTGCTGGCGGTCCTCGCCTGGGTGGTGCTACCGCATGCGGCCCGGCTGCCGCTGTGGTGCGCGGTGATGACGGGTGCGGTGCTGGTGTGGCGCGCGGTGCTGGCCTGGCAGGCCCGGCCGCTGCCCGGCGTGCTGGTGCGCGTAGCACTGTTGGCGCTGGCGGTGGGCGCCACCTGGTTCAGTCACCGCACGGTGCTGGGACGCGACGCTGGTGTGACGCTGATCGTGGTGCTGCTGGCGCTCAAGACGCTCGAGCTGCGCGCGCGCCGCGATGCCTTCGTGGTGTTCTTTCTGGGCTTCTTCACCCTGCTCACGCACTTCTTCTTTTCGCAGTCCCTGCTGACCGCGCTGGCCATCCTGCTGGCGCTGCTGGGCCTGATGACGGCGCTGGTGAATGCGCACATGCCGGCCGGCACGCCCACGCTGTGGCAGTCGGCCCGCATCGCGCTGCGGCTGGCCGCTGTGGGCACGCCGGTGATGATCGCGTTGTTCCTGCTGTTCCCGCGGCTGGCACCGCTGTGGGGCTTGCCATCGGACTCACAGCTGGGGCGCACCGGTCTGTCGTCGAGCATGCGCGTGGGGCAGATCGCGCAGCTGGTGCTGGACGACAGCGTGGCCATGCGCATCCGCTTCGACGGCGCCCCGCCGCGCCGGCAAGACCTGTACTTTCGCGGGCCGGTGCTCAGTGACTTTGATGGCCGCGAGTGGCGGCCGCGAGCGCTGCTGCGCCCCAACGAGCCGCCGGCCAACCTGCAGATCGCCGGCGAGCCGGTGCGCTACGAGGTGACGCTGGAGCCCTCGCACCGGCCCTGGGTGTTCACGCTCGAGGCCACACCGCAGCCGCCGCAAATGGCCGGGCAGCGCATCAAGCCCACGCCCGATCTGCTGTGGCTGTCCGAGTCGCCGCTGACCGACCTCGTGCGCTACCGCGCCGAAAGCCACACCACTTTCCGCTACGGGCCAGCCACGCGGCGCGGCGTGTCGGTGGACGACCGCGATCTGCCCACCGGCTTCAATCCGCGCACCCTGCAATGGGCGGTGGACCTGCGGCGCGACCCGCGCTTTGCGCAAGGCAACGACGCCGGGCTGGTGCAGTTCGTGCTGAACCATCTGCGCACCCAGGGCTACACCTACACGCTGGAGCCCGGGGTGTACGGTGACAACGCGGCCGACGAGTTCTGGTTTGACCGCAAGGCCGGCTTCTGCGAGCACTTTGCCTCGGCCTTCGCGGTGCTGATGCGCGCTGCCGACGTGCCGGCCCGTATCGTCACCGGCTACCAGGGCGGCGACATCAACCCGGTGGACGGCTTCTGGACGGTGCGGCAAAGCGATGCGCACGCCTGGGTGGAGGTGTGGCTGGACGGCAATGGCTGGGTGCGCATCGACCCGACCGCGGCGGTGGCGCCGGGCCGCACCGGCAGCATCGACCGGCTGAGGCCCACGCCGGGGCCGGTGGCCGCCGCCCTCGACGCGATCGCACCGCGCTTTGCGGTGGTGAACCTGCGGCTGATGTGGGAGGCGCTGAACAACCGCTGGAACCAGTGGGTGCTGAACTACACCCAAAGCCGCCAGCTCGACCTGCTGCGCAGCCTGGGTTTTCAGTCGCCGAGCTGGCAGCACCTGGGCTACCTGCTGGCTGGCACCGTTACGCTGGCCAGCCTGCTGGGCGCGGCTGTGTCGCTGTGGCAACGCCGTCGCGTCGACCCGTGGCTGGCGCTGCTGGCGGAGGCGCGCACGGCGCTGGCCCGGCGCGGCGTGGCGGTGTCCGCGCAGGCCACGCCGCGCGAGCTGGCGCAGGCGGCACGACAGCGCTGGGGCAGCGCAGCGCAGGCGCTGTGCGACTGGCTGATGCGGCTGGAGACGCTGCGCTATGCCGGCTCCGCGTCGCCATCGAGCGCCGGCATCGCTACACTGCGGCGCGAATGGAAGCAGTTGCAGCGCGAGATCCCCGGGGTGCCATCACGGCGGCCGATGGCGCAAGGCCAGACGTAGGACCAGACGCAGGGCCGGACACGGTGCCGGGCGCGATGTGTCTCGACACCTCGGCCATGCGGATCTTTGCGCCCCTCGTCGCCTGTCTGATGGTCACCTTGTGCGCGATGCTCTACACACCGGCTTGGGCCCAGGACGGCAGCAGCAAGGCCAAAAAGCCATCCAACAACAGCACGAGCGCCAACACCAGCACCGGCGCTAGCAGCAAGGCCACGGCCAAGAAGAAGAAGCCCAAACCCGCTGCCCGCGCATCGGCGCCGGGCACTGCCCAGGGCACGGCCTTGTCCACCCGCGAAGACGCGATGCGGCTGGCCGACGACATCGCCGAGCGGCGCAGCCTGGACCGCGAATGGGTGCGCCGCACCGTGGGCGAGGCGCGCCTGCTGCCGCAGGTGGTGCGCCTGATGCAGCCAGCCCCCGCGGGCACGCCCAAGAACTGGCGCGTCTACCGCAGCCGCTTCATCGACCCGGTGCGCATCGCCGCCGGTGTGCGCTTCTGGAACCAGCACCGCGACTGGCTGGAGCGCGCCGAGCGCGAATACGGCGTGCCGCCCGAGATGGTGGTGGGCATCATCGGCGTGGAGACGCTGTACGGCCAGCACATGGGCAGCTTTCGGGTGATCGATGCGCTGGCCACGCTGTCGGTGGAGTTTCCGGCCTCGCATCCGCGCGCGGCCGAACGCAGCGCGTTCTTCCGCGGCGAGCTCGAGCACTTTCTGGCGCTGCACCAGCGCACCGGCGAAGACCCGCTGCGCGCACGCGGCAGCTACGCGGGTGCCATGGGCATGCCGCAGTTCATGCCCTCGAGCCGGGTGCGCTTTGCGGTGGACTTTGACGGCGATGGCCGCATCGATCTGGACCGCAGCGCGGCCGATGTGATCGGCTCGGTGGCCAACTACTTCCGCGCCTTTGGCTGGAAACCGGGAATGCCCACGCACTACGCCGTGGCCTTTGATGAAGCGCGGCTGGACAAAGACACCCTGCTGCTGCCCGACATCGTGCCCAGCTTCAGCGTGGCGCGTTTTGCCGAACTGGGCGCGCTGGTCGACGGCGAGGCGCGCGCGCACGACGGGCCGCTGGCGCTGGTGGAACTGCAAAACGGCAACGAGCCACCGCAGTACGTGGCGGGCACCGAAAACTTCTATGTGATCACCCGCTACAACTGGAGCAGCTACTACGCGATGGCGGTGATCGAGCTCGGGCGCGAGGTCAAGGCCGCCCTGCGCTGAGCACCTGGCGCGGGCAACGGGGTGGCCCCGAGCCTCAGGCGTAGCTGGGCACCAGGAAGTCGCGGCTGATGCGCCCGCCCAGGGCGTTCACGCGATCGAGGAACTGCGTGAGGAAGGCGTGCAGCCCGGTGGCCAGAATCTCCTCGATGTGGCCGTACTGCAGATCGGCGCGCAGCTTGCCGGCCAGCCGCCGCGTCTCGTTCGACTGGTCGTTGGCCACGCTCGCCAGGTTGGCCACCACCTCGTTCATGCTGGCGTGCAGCGACCGGGGCATGTCGGGCCGCAGGATCAGCAGCTCTGCCACGCGCTCGGGCTTGATCACGTCGCGGTAGACCTTGCGGTAGATCTCGAAGCCGCTGATGCTGCGCAGGATCGCGCTCCAGTGATAGAAGTCGTACTCCTGGTCCTGCTCGGTGGCCTCACCGAAAAAGTCGCTTTGCAGCGCGTGGAACTTCACGTCCACCAGCCGCGCGGTGTTGTCGGCCCGTTCCAGGAAGGTGCCCAGGCGCATGAAGTGCAGCGCCTCGTCCATCAGCATGGTGCCCACCGTCACGCCGCGCGACAGGTGCGAGCGGAACTTCACCCACTCAAAAAACTGGCCTGGGTCGCGCTCGAACTCGCCCGAGCGCAGCATGCGGTTGACCTCGAGCCAGGTCTGGTTTTGCGTCTCCCACACCTCGGTGGTGAGCGTGCCGCGCACCGCACGCGCGTTCTCGCGCGCGGCCTTCAGGCACGACACGATCGACGAGGGGTTGTCTTCGTCGCGCACCATGAAGTCCATCACCCTCTTGGGTGTCACGTCGCCATGCAGCGCGTGGTACGAGGGCAGCAGCTCGCTGATCGACAGCACGCCCTGCCAGCCCAGCTGCGCCACCGCCGCCGACTGCGGCAGCAGCGAGGTCTGGTAGTTGACGTCGAGCATGCGGGCGGTGTTTTCGGCGCGCTCGGTGTAGCGCGACATCCAGCACAGGTGGACGGCGGTGCGTGACAGCATGGCGTGGCCTTTTCGGTGGGTCAGTCTTCGAGGATCCAGGTGTCCTTGGTGCCGCCGCCCTGCGACGAGTTCACCACCAGCGAGCCTTCCTTGAGCGCCACGCGCGTGAGGCCACCAGGCACCATCTGCACCGATCGGCCGCTGAGCACGAAAGGCCGCAGGTCGATGTGGCGCGGCGCGATGCCCGATTCCACAAAGGTGGGGCAGCTCGACAGGCTGAGCGTGGGCTGCGCGATGTAGCCCTCGGGCCTGGCGACGAGCGCACGGCGGAAATCTTCAATTTCCTGTTGCGTGGCGGCCGGCCCCACCAACATGCCGTAGCCGCCGGCGCCGTGCACTTCCTTGACCACCAGGTCCTTCAGGTTGGCCAGGGTGTAGGCCAGGTCGTCGGGCTTGCGGCACAGGTAGGTGGGCACGTTGTCGAGGATGGGTTGTTCGCCCAGGTAGAACTCGATCATCTTCGGCACGTAGGGATAGATCGACTTGTCGTCGGCGATGCCGGTGCCCACCGCATTGCAGATGGTCACATGGCCTGCGCGGTAGGCCTGCATCAGGCCGGCGCAGCCCAGCGATGAATCGGTGCGGAACACCATCGGGTCGAGAAAGTCGTCGTCCACGCGGCGGTAGATCACGTCCACGCGCCGGGGGCCGCGGGTGGTGCGCATGTAGACGAAGTCGTCGCGCACGAACAGGTCCTGGCCTTCTACCAGTTCCACGCCCATCTGCTGCGCCAAAAACGCGTGCTCGAAGTAGGCGCTGTTGTACATGCCGGGCGTGAGCACCACCACCGTGGGCTCGGCGGTGGTGGGCGGGCTGCTGGCGCGCAGGGTCTCGAGCAGCAGGTCGGGGTAGTGCGCCACCGGCGCCACCTTATGGCGCGCGAACAGGTCGGGGAACAGGCGCATCATCATCTTGCGGTCTTCGAGCATGTAGCTCACGCCGCTGGGCACGCGCAGGTTGTCCTCAAGCACGTAGTAGCGGCCCTCGCCGTTTGCATCGGGCGCGCGCACGATGTCGATGCCCGCAATGTGCGAATACACCTGCTGCGGCACGTCCACGCCCATCATCACCGGCCGGAACTGCGCGTTGCCGGTGATCTGCTCGGCCGGAATCACTCCGGCCTTGAGGATCTCCTGGCCGTGATAGACGTCGTGGATGAAGCGGTTGAGGGCGGTGACCCGCTGCACCAGGCCCTGCTCCATGCGACGCCATTCGTGCGAGGGAATGATGCGCGGGATCAGGTCGAACGGGATCAGGCGCTCGGTGCCACCGTTGTCCGGGCCCGCGTCTTCGTCCTTGGCGCCGTACACCGCAAAGGTGATGCCCACCCGGCGAAAGATCACCTCGGCCTCTTCGCGGCGGGCCTGCATCACCTCGGCCGGCTGACGCGACAGCCACGCGGCGTAATCGCGGTAATGGGCCCGTACCGCGGCCGGATCGGTGGCGGCGGGGGTGGCCCCACAGGCCGCCACGTCGGTGTACATCTCGTCGAACTTGCGCATGGAACTCGCTCCTGAGCTCAGGATAGCAAGTTCCGGGCCCGCAGTGGGCTGGCCGACGCCCGCGAGGCAGCTTACGGGGTCTTCTGCGTCGCCGGGCTGGGTACCGACTTGGGCGCAGGATTGGGCACAGGATTGGGCGCAAGGTCGGCCCCGGGGTGGTGCCAGTAGCGCTGTTGATCCTGCCGCCAGCAGCCGACCTGCAAAGGGTGACTGCTGCGCCAGCGCGTGGCGCCACAGTCCACGGTGCTGACCCAGCGCACGCCGCGCTCACGGTAGCGCTCGACCACCGGCGGCGCGGGATGTCCGAAGCGGTTGCGGTAGCCGGCCTGCACCAGCGCCATGTGCGGCTGCAGCGCGTCGAGGAAGGCGGCGCTCGTCGAGGTCTTGCTGGCGTGGTGCGGCACCAGCAGCCAGTCCACCGGCGTCAGTTGCCCCGAAGCCACCAGCGCGGCCTCCTGGGCCTGCTCGATGTCGCCGGCCAGCAGCGCACTGCGTGCACCCGAGGCGCCAGCCGCCGAGGTGATGCGCAGCACACAGCTCAGCGCGTTGGGGCGGCGCGCATCGGTGTAATCGTCGGCGCGCGGATGCAACACCTCAAAGCGCACGCCGTCCCAGGTCCAGGCCTGTCCGGCCTCGCAGCGCTCGGCCGGGCGCAGCGCCTGCAGGTGCGGCATCTCGCGCCAGCCGTCCACCGAGGTGAGCCAGCGCGCCTGCGGCGGCTGCGCCAGCACTGCGCCCGCGCCGCCGCTGTGGTCGCTGTCGCGGTGGCTCACCACCAGCGCATCGAGCCGCTCGCCGCGCGCACGCAGCAGCGGCACCAGCACCCGGTGGCCGGCGTCGGACTCGCGGCTGTACATCGGGCCGGCGTCGTACAACAGGGCATGCTGTGCGGTGCGCACCAGCACCGCATTGCCCTGCCCGATATCGGCGGCCATCAACTCGAACTGTCCTGGCGCCGGACGCGGCACCTGCCACAGCAAGGCGGGCAGCGTGAGCGGCAGCCCCAGCAGGCGCAGCCAGGGCGGCACGCCCAGGATGAGCAGCACGCCGCCCAGCACCGCCACGATGCCGGCCCAGAGATCGGGCACCGGCCGCCACAGGCTGGCCCAGGGCCACTGCGCCAGCCACGCCAGCGGTCAGGCCAGGGCCTGCAGCGCCATGTCGGCCAGCGACCACAGCGGCGACCACAGCACGCCCGCCAGCGCCAGCGGCGTGACCAGCAGCGTCACCCACGGAATGGCAAACAGGTTGGCGACCAAGCCCACCAGCGACACCTGACCGAACAGCAACAGGCCCAGCGGCGCCAGCGCCAGCGTCACCAGCCACTGCTCGCGCAGCAGTGACAGGCCACGCTGGTGCAACAGACGCCACACGCCTGATGCGGCTGTTGCGCCTGTGGCCTGGGTTGCGCGTGCAGCGCGCGCGGGTGCATCGTGCACGCTGGCCGCGCCTGCGAACAGCACCCCCACCGCCACAAAGCTCAACCAAAAGCCCGGCTGCAGCAGCGCCCACGGATCGACCAGCAGCACCGCCGTGGCCGCAGCGCCCCAGATCCACGGCCACGGCCAGTCGCGTCCGAACAGCCGCAGGGCCGCCACCACCGCCAGCATCAGCACGGTCCGCTGGGCCGACACACCACCGCCACTGAAGGCCGCGTAGCCCGCGGCCAGCAGCACACCGGCCGCCATGGCGGCCTGGGGCGCGGGCCAGCGCAGGCACAGCGCGGCACTGCGACGCCACAGCGCACCCACGGCCGCCACCGCCAGCCACGCGAACATCGTCACATGCAGGCCCGAGATGCTCATCAGGTGGGCCACGCCCGTGGCCCGACAGACGTCCCAATCGGCGCGGTCGATGGCGCGCTGATCGCCGGTCACCAGCGCAGCCGGGATGCCCGCACGGCGCGGGTCGGTCACCGATTCAAGGATGCGGTCGCGCACCCGTTGGCGCGCCTGCTCCAGCGGGTATTGCCAGGTGGACTCAAGCCGCTGCGGCGGCACATCGCGTGCGGTGGCGCGCACATAACCGGTGGCGCGCAGGCCTTGCTCCCACAGCCAGGATTCAAAGTCAAAGCCGTGCGGATTGCGTCCACCGTGCGGCGCCTTCAGGCGCACCGTCAGGGCCCAGCGTTCGCCGGCGCGCAGTTCGGCCGCGCGCTGGTGCAACTCCATCACGCTGCCGCTGCCGGGCGTCTGGAAGGCAGCGCCGCCGTACCAGCCCAGCCACAGCGATGCGGGTACCTGCGCGCCCACCGCCAGCGCCGCCCCGGCCTCGGGCACCGACTGCCCCGGCGCCAGGGCCTGATCGACAAACCGGCCTGCCCCACCCGTGAGCTGCGCCGACTCGACCTGAAAGCGAAAGCGCACGCCGGTGTCGCCCGCCTGCGGCATCGACGCCACCACGCCGACCACGCGCAGGTCGCGCCCCTCGAGTGCCGGGTCGAGCCGGTCGGCCAGCCGCGCCTGTGCGCGCAGGCCGCACAAGGCCATCGTCAGCACCGCCATCAGCAGCATGGCTGCGCCCAAGGCCCAGGGCGTCCAGCCACGCGCTGTGCTGCGTGATGTGTTACGTGATGTGCTGCGGTGCCAAAGGCGCGTCCACCCCAGCGTCAAGCCGCCGAGCACGGCCACCAGCAACAAGGTGGCGTCCAGCCAGGGCGGGTTCAGCGGCATCTGCTGCAGATGCCACAACAAGCCGCCCACAGCGCCCAGCGCGCACCAAGGCAGTGCACGCCAACCGCCGCCGCTGTCATCGCCCGAAAGTGGTGACGCCAACTGCACTGCCTGCACCGCCTGCACGGCAGCGCCCGCCGCAGCGGTTGGCGGTGGACGTTTGAAACGGGGGATCAGCGGCATGTGCGCGCATAACGCGGCAAGCAGGCGCCGCGCCGACTGGCTCGCGACTTGCTAGCATGGACCGCATGTCGATCCATGCCGCCCTCACGCACGTCACCCACTACCGCTACGACCGACCGGTGCGGCTGGGCCCGCAGATCGTGCGGCTGCGCCCGGCGCCGCATGGCCGCAGCCGGGTGTTGTCGTACTCGCTGAACATCGAACCTGCCGGCCACTTCATCAACTGGCAGCAAGACCCGTTTGCCAACTGGCAGGCGCGGCTGGTGTTTCCCGAGCCCACCACCGAGTTCCGCGTCACCGTCGACCTGGTGGCCGAGATGTCGGTCTACAACCCGTTCGACTTCTTCCTCGAACCCGGGGCCGAGCGCTTTCCGCTGCGCTACGCCGACGCCCTGGCGCAGGAGCTCGCGCCCTACCTGGCCACGCAGCCGCTGACGCCGCGGCTGCGCGACTACCTGGCCTCGATCGACACGCGCGAGCAGGGCATGGTGGACTTTTTGGTGGCGCTCAACCAGAAAGTGGCGCGCGACATCCGCTACCTGATCCGCATGGAGCCCGGCGTGCAAACGCCCGAGCAGACGCTGGCGCTGCACAGCGGATCGTGCCGCGACTCGGGCTGGCTGCTGGTGCAGCTGCTGCGCCATCTGGGGCTGGCCGCGCGCTTCGTCTCGGGTTATCTGATCCAGCTCGCGCCCGACGTCAAGTCGCTCGATGGCCCCAGCGGCACCGAGGTCGACTTCACCGACCTGCATGCCTGGTGCGAGGTGTACCTGCCCGGCGCCGGCTGGATCGGGCTGGACGCCACCTCGGGCCTGATGGCCGGCGAGGGCCACCTGCCGCTGGCCTGCACGCCCGAACCGTCCAACGCGGCGCCGATCGAGGGCGCGGTAGACGAGTGCAAGGTGGACTTCCAGCACCGCATGCAGGTGACGCGCATCCACGAATCGCCGCGCGTCACCCAGCCCTACACCGACGACCAATGGCAGCGCGTGCTGGCCCTGGGCGAGCGGGTCGATCAATCGCTGGTGAAAGGCGACGTGCGCCTGACCATGGGCGGCGAACCGACCTTCGTGTCCATCGACAACCGCGATGCGCCCGAGTGGAACACCGACGCGCTGGGCCCGACCAAGCGCGGCTACGCCACCGAGCTGGTGCATCGGCTGCGCGCTGAATACGGGCACGGCGGCTTCTTGCACTTTGGCCAGGGCAAGTGGTACCCGGGCGAGCAGTTGCCGCGCTGGGCGCTGTCGATCTGCTGGCGCGCCGACGGCCAGCCCTGCTGGAACGACCCCACCCTGTTTGCCGACGAGCGCACACCGCACCGCTACACCACCGCCGACGCCAAGCGCTTCATCCGCGCCCTCACCCAGCGTCTGGGCCTGGCCGAGCGCTACATCCAGCCGGGCTACGAAGACACCTGGTACTACCTGTGGCGCGAGCGCCGTCTGCCGGTGAACGTGGACCCGTTCGATGCGCGGCTGGACGACGAGCTGGAACGCGTTCGGCTGCGCCGCGTGTTCCGCCAGGGCCTGGACGCCGTGACCGGCTATCTGCTGCCGCTGCGGCGCGAGCAGGCTGCGGGTGCAGCGGGTGCTGCGGCGCAGTGGGTCACCGGCCCGTGGTTCCTGCGCGATGAACGCATGTACCTGGTGCCCGGCGACTCGCCCATGGGCTACCGACTGCCGCTGGATTCGCTGCCCTGGGCCACCGAGGCCGACCGCATGACGGGCTTCGAGGCCGACCCGTTCGCACCGCGCGCACCGCTGGCGGTACCGGCTGCGCTGCGGGCCCAGACGCCACATGGCCTGGCACAGCCAAGCCAGCCGACGGACAGCGAGCGCCCCCCCGCGCGCTTTGAGTCCGATGGGTCGGTCATTCGCACCGGCCTGTGCGTGGAGGTGCGCGATCCGCAGCGGGCCAACGGCCCCCGAGCCGAACGCGACCATGGCGGCCAGAGCGGCGTGCTGTATGTCTTCATGCCGCCGCTGTCGCAACTTGAGGATTACCTGGAGCTGCTGTCGGCGGTGGAGACCACCGCGGCCGACCTGGGCGTGCAGATCGTGCTGGAGGGCTATCCGCCGCCGCGCGATCCGCGCCTGAAGCTGCTGCAGGTGACCCCCGACCCCGGTGTGATCGAGGTCAACATCCACCCGGCGCATGACTGGCGCGAACTGGTGCAGCACACCGAGTTTCTGTACCAGGCCGCGTTCGAATCGCGCCTGAGCGCCGAGAAGTTCATGACCGACGGCCGCCACACCGGCACCGGCGGCGGCAACCACTTTGTGCTGGGTGGCGCCACGCCGGCCGACAGTCCGTTCTTGCGCCGGCCCGACCTGCTGGGCAGCCTGATCCTGTACTGGCACAACCACCCGTCGCTCAGCTACCTGTTCAGCGGCCTGTTCATCGGCCCCACCAGCCAGGCGCCGCGCGTGGACGAAGCGCGCAACGACCAGCTGTATGAGCTGGAGATTGCGCTGCGCGAGATCGACCGCAGCGCGGGGGCGCGTGGGGGCGCACAGACCCCTCCGTGGTTCATCGACCGCACCCTGCGCAACATCCTGATCGACGTCACCGGCAACACGCATCGCAGCGAGTTCTGCATCGACAAGATGTACTCACCCGACGGCCCCACCGGCCGCCTGGGGCTGCTGGAGCTGCGCGCCTTCGAGATGCCACCGCATGCGCGCATGAGCGTAGTGCAGCAACTGCTGCTGCGCGCCCTGGTGGCGCGCTTCTGGCAACAGCCCTATCGCGCCCCGGTGACGCGCTGGGACACGCAGCTGCACGACCGCTGGATGCTGCCGACCTTCATCGCCATGGACCTGCACGACGTGCTGGCCGAACTGCGCGAGGCCGGCTTTGATTTCGACCCCGCCTGGTTTGCGCCGCACCTCGAGTTCCGCTTTCCGCGCGTGGGCGACCTGCAGGTGCAGGGCCTGTCGCTCACCCTGCGCCAGGCGCTGGAGCCCTGGCATGTGATGGGCGAGGAAGGCGCACCCGGCGGCACGGTGCGCTACGTGGATGCGTCGCTGGAGCGGCTGGAGGTGCGCGTGAGCGGCCTCAACGCGCAGCGCCACACCGTCACCTGCAATGGCGTGCCGCTGCCGCTGCAGCCCACCGGGGTGCAGGGCGAGTACGTGGCCGGCGTGCGCTACAAGGCTTGGAGCCCGCCGTCGTCGCTGCATCCGTCCATCGGCGTGCATGCGCCGCTCACCTTCGATCTGGTGGACACCTGGATGCGGCGCTCCATCGGGGGCTGCCAGTACCACGTGTCGCATCCGGGCGGCCGCAACTACGTCACCTTCCCGGTGAATGCCTACGAGGCCGAAAGCCGGCGCCTGGCGCGCTTCTTCCGCATGGGCCACACGGCCGGCGGCATGCCGCAGGTGATGCCTGCGCACGAGGTGGCGGCCAGCCGCGAGTTCCCCTTCACCCTCGACCTGCGTCGCCATCCGGCGGCCTGACCTGCGAAGGATCACCCGCCCGGGCCTGGCCTGGGTGGACAATGCCAGCCCGTGGACGCCGATTTGCAGTCAACCCCAACGGACGCGCCGCGCACGCCCTGGCAGCGGGTGAGCGCGCTGGCCGCGCCGTCGCCGCACGGGCATCTGGACGAACTCACCCGCAGGGGCGAAGCCAGCCCGTGGCCGCGCTTTTTTGAGGCACTGGGCCACGAGGGCCTGGACGAACTGCCGCAGCGCAGCGCCAGCGTCCAGCGCCAGATCCGCGACAACGGCGTCACCTACAACGTCTATGCCGACGCGGACGGCCCGCAGCGGCCGTGGTCGCTCGACCTGTTTCCGCTGATCATCCCGCCGGCCGAATGGCTGGCGGTGGAGGCCGGGGTGCGCCAGCGCGCGCGCCTGCTCGACCGGCTGCTGGCCGACCTGTACGGCCCGCAACGCGTGCTGCAGCAGGGCCTGCTGCCCAGCGCGGTGGTGCACGGCCACCCGGGCTACCTGCGGGCGATGCACGGCGCACAGCCCGCCGGCGGCACCTGGCTGCGCATCGCCGCCTTCGACCTGGTGCACGCGAGCGACGGGCCGGACGATCCCGGCCACTGGCGGGTGGTGTCGCAGCGCACGCAGGCGCCATCGGGTCTGGGCTACCTGCTGGAAAACCGGCTGATCATCTCGCGGCAGTTTCCGCAGGCCTTCGCATCGCTGAAGGTGCAGCGCCTGGCCGCCACCTACCGCGCGATGCTCGAGGCGCTCAAGCGCATGTGCCCCGGGCCCGGCCCGGCACGGGTGGCGCTGCTCACGCCGGGGCCGTACAACGAAACCTATTTTGAGCATGCGTCCCTGGCCCGCTACCGTGGCCTGCCGCTCGTCGAGGGCAGCGACCTCACGGTGCGCGACGGCCGGGTGTACCTGAAGACGCTGCAGGGTCTGCAGCGGGTGCACGGCCTGCTCAAGCGGCTGGACGACGAGTTTCTGGACCCGCTGGAGCTGCGCAGTGATTCGCAGCTGGGCGTGCCCGGGCTGCTGCAGGCGGTGCGCGACGGGCAGGTGCTGCTGGCCAACGTGCCGGGCTCGGCGCTGCTTGAGTCGCCCGCGCTGGCGGGCTTTCTGCCCGGGCTGTGCGAGGCCCTGCTGGGCGAGCCGCTGGCCCTGCCCTCGCTGGACAGCTGGTGGTGCGGCGAGCGTGCCGCCATGGACGCCGCGCTGCCGCAGCTGCATCGCATGGTGATCAAGCCCACCGACGGCGACCGCCGCCAGCCGACGGTGCTGGCGCGGCAGCTGGCGCGCGAGGAGCGCGACGCCTGGGCCGGACGCATCCTGCGCGAGCCCGAGGCCCACACGCTGCAGGCCTACAGCCCGCTGTCGTGCCTGCCCACCTGGCAGCCCGGCCTGCGCGACCCGGCGGGCGCCATCGCCCCGCGGCCGGTCTTGCTGCGGGTGTTTGCGCTGTGCGACGGGCCAGGCTCGTGGCGGGTGCTGCCCGGCGGGCTGGCGCGCATCGCCGCCGACGCGCAGGGCATTGCGTCGATGCAGCGTGGCGGCAGCAGCGCCGATGTGTGGGTGATGACGCAGGGCGAGGTGGACGCCACCACCTTGCTGCCACAAGGCCAGCAGGTGCCCGCGGTGACGCAGCGCAGCCGCGTGGTCACCAGCCGCGCCGCTGAGAACCTGTTTTGGCTGGGCCGCTACACCGAGCGCACCGAAAACACCATCCGGCTGGCCCGCGTGACGCTGGAGGCGCTCAACGGCGAGAACCAGGACGCACCGCGCCTGCTGGAGTGGCTGGGGCCGCTGGCGGTGCAGCACGGGCTGGTGCTGCCGTCGGTGCCGCCACCGGCGCAGTCGCGGCGGGTGTTCGAGCGCAGCCTGATCGCCAGCCTGGACGATGCGGTGCACCTGTGCGGCGTGGGCTACAACCTGCGGGCGCTGCGCCAGTGCGCATCGTCGGTGCGCGAGCGCCTGTCGCAATCCCACTGGCAGCTGATCGTGCAGGCGCAAGAAGAGTTCGGCAGCCACTGCGAAGCGATGGCGCGCGGCGGCGACTTCACCGCGGTGGATGCACTGTGCGCGCTCGACCGGCTGGGCGAGCAGACCTCGGGTATCACCGGTGCACAAACCGACCGCATGACGCGCGACTCTGGCTGGCTGCTGCTGTCGGCGGGCCGTCACATCGAGCGGCTGTCCTTTTTGTCGTCCGCGATGGCACGCGCAGTGGACACCGGCGCCCTGCTCGAGGACGCCGGCTTCGAGGGCGTGGTGGCGCTGTTTGACAGCACCATCACCTTCCATGCGCACTACCAGCAGCGGCACGACCTGGCCGCGCTGCTCGATCTGCTGCTGATCGACACCGACAACCCGCGTTCGCTGGCCTGGGTGACCGACACCTTGCGCCGGCGCGTGGCGCGGCTCGAGGCCGTGCCATCCCATCCGAACGCAACGCTTGCACCGTCCAAAGCGCCCAACCCGTCCACGCCGTCCACCGCGCCCGCATCGCCGGCATCGTTGGTATCTTTGGCACAGGGCCTGCCCGACGCGACCCGCTGGTCGCTGGCGACGCTGTGCACGCCGGATGCGCAGGGCCAGCTCGATGCGCTGGCCGCCGTGTTGGCGCAATGCCAGCAGTCGGCCTGGCAGCTGTCGGATGCGCTGACAGCGCGCTACTTCAGCCACTCCAACGGCGCAGGCCGCAGCCTGGGCGCCTGAGGCGCCTGAGGCCCCTGATCCAGCCACCCCCATGCGCCTGCACCTGCTGCACGAGACGCGCTACGACTACCTGCCCGCGGTGCGCGAGGCGCGGCATCTCACCTGCCTGCAGCCGCGCGACGGGACGCATCAGCGCGTGCTGGCGCACCGGCTGCGCATCACGCCCGAACCGGCGCAGCGCGAGTGGCGCACCGATGCGTTCGGCAACCGCCGCTGCAGCTTTGGCCTGCAGCAGCAGCACGAGCAGTTGCGTCTGGTGGCCGAAAGCCTGGTCGACACGCGGCCCCCGGCGCCGGTCGATACCTCTCCCCCCTGGGAAGCGGTGCGCGACCGGCTGAGCTACCGCCGCGGCACGCCCTACGAGCCGGCGGCCGAATTCGTACACGGGTCGGCGCTGGCCCCGCATCACGGTGACTTCATCGATTACGCGCGCGGTTGCTTCGCCGCCGGTCAGCCGCTGCACGCCTCGGCGCAGGCGCTGATGCACCGCATCCACAGCGACTTTGCCTACGCGCCGCAGACCACCGAGGTGCACACGCCCGCGCTGGACGCGCTGCGTATCCAGCGCGGTGTCTGCCAGGACTTTGCGCATGTGCTGGTGGCCTGCCTGCGCTCGTTGGGGCTGGCCGCGCGCTACGTCAGCGGCTACCTGCTGACCGAGCCGCCGCCCGGCCAGCCGCGGCTGGTGGGCGCCGATGCGTCGCATGCCTGGGCCTCGGTGTGGCTGCCGGGTGCCGAGCCGTCGCAGGGCCACTGGCTGGACCTGGACCCGACCAACGACCGCGCTGCGGGCGAGGACTACATCACCCTGGCGCTGGGCCGCGACTACGCCGACGTGGCGCCGGTGCGCGGCGTCATCCACGGCGGCGCCCGGCATACACTCGCGGTCGCCGTGACGGTGCAACCGTCGTCTGTCGACTCCCTGGAAAGCGATTCATGAACGTTTACGACCAGCTCAAGCAACTCAACATCACCCTGCCGCCGGTGGCCACCCCGGCCGCTGCCTATGTGCCTTTTGTGCAGACCGGCAAGCTGGTCTTCCTCAGCGGCCACATCGCCAAGAAGGACGGCAAGGCCTGGGTGGGCCAGTTCGGCAAGACCATGGCCACCGAAGAAGGCAAGGCCGCCGCACGCGCCATTGCCATCGACCTCATGGGCACGCTGCACGCCGCCTGCGTGGCCGCGGGCACCGACCTCAACGGTGTCAAGCGCATCGTCAAGGTGATGAGCCTGGTGAACTCGGCGCCCGATTTCACCGAGCAGCATCTGGTCACCAACGGCTGCAGCGAGCTGCTGGGCCAGGTGTTCGGATCGGCCGGCGCGCATGCGCGCAGCGCCTTCGGTGTGGCGCAGATCCCCATGGGCGCCTGCGTCGAGATCGAGCTGATCGCCGAACTGGCCTGATGGCCCGGCCCGGCGCACCCCGCGGTTATCGCCGCAGCGGCAGCCCGCGTGCGCTGCCGCTGGGCATTGCCGTGCTGTGCTTTGGCGCGGTGGGCGCAGCGCTGGTGTCGCAGTACCGCTTTGAGATGCTGCCCTGCCCCTGGTGCACCTTCCAGCGGCTGCTGTTCATCGTGATCGGGCTGCTGGCGCTGGTGTGCGCCGTGCTGCCGCGCGGCTGGCCGGCGCGCATCGCCGGCGGGCTGGCGGTGCTGACGGCGGCCGGCGGCGTGGCCAGCGCGCTGTGGCAGCACTTGGTGGCGGCCAAGAGCGCTTCGTGCGCCATGACCTTTGCCGACCGGGTAATGAACGCGCTGGGCCTGTTCACCCTCTCGCCCGAGGTGTTTGCGCCTCAGGCCTCGTGCGCCGACGCCGCGGTGAACCTGCTGGGCCTGCCCTACGAGTTCTGGAGCCTGGGCCTGTTCGTCGTGTGCGCCGCGCTGCTGGTGGGCGTCATTCGACGCGCGTGACCGACTCGGGCTTGAAGCCCAGGTCTGCCGCCTTGCCCTTGCGCCCGCGCGCGGCCCGCGCGTTGTTCAGCGAACGGATCTCCAGCACCTCTTCGCGCGCCTTGCCGCCCCGGCCGGTGCCGCTGATGCGCACGCTGCGGGTATAGGCTGCCGCACCCGCGAGGCGGTCCTTGTCGTCCAAATCCATCAGCATCAGGCCACGACCACCGTTGGCCTGTGCCTTGAGTTCACCGATCTCGAAGGTGAGGATGCGGTCGCCGGTGGACGCACAGGCCACGTGGGTGGCCGGCAAGACACCCGTGCCTGCCGCCGGGTTGGCGCCGGCGTTGGCCAGCGACGGCCGGCAGAGTGTTTCGCCCTCGCCCAGGCTCACGAAGGCCTTGCCGCCCTTCTGGCGCGAGCTCATGTGCTCCACCGTCGCCAGGAAGCCGTAGCCGCCACTGCCCGACAGCAGCAGCCACGCGCCAGCCGCACCCGCAAAGTAGTGCAGCAGTTGCGTGCCGGCCTCGAGCTCGATCAGCGTGGTCAGGGGCTGGCCGTCGCCGCGCGCGCCGGGCAGCACCGACACCGCCACCGAATACACCCGCCCATTGCTGCCAAAGGCCAGCAGCGTATCGACCGTGCGGCATTCAAAGGTGCCGTACAGGCCGTCGCCCGCCTTGAAGGCAAAGCCCGCCGGGTCGTGGCCGTGGCCCTGACGCGCACGCACCCAGCCCTTGGCCGACACCACCACCGTCACCGGCTCGTCGATCACGCGCACCTCGGCCACCGCCTTCTTCTCGGCCTGGATCAGCGTGCGGCGCGCGTCGGCAAACTGCTTGGCATCGGCCTCGATCTCTTTGACCATCAGGCGGCGCAGAGCGGCGGGGCTGCCCAGAATCTCCTCCAGCCGGGCCTGCTCGTCACGCAACTCTTTCAGTTCCTGCTCGATGCGGATGGCTTCGAGCCGCGCCAGTTGCCGCAGGCGGATCTCGAGGATGTCCTCGGCCTGGCGGTCACTCAAACGGAAGCGCGCGATCAGCGCGGCCTTGGGCTCGTCGCTGTTGCGGATGATCGCGATCACCTCGTCGATATTCAGCAGCACCAGCTGCCGGCCCTCGAGGATGTGGATGCGGTCCAGCACCTTGGAAAGGCGATGGCGCGAACGCCGCTCGATCGTCTGCTGCCGAAAGGCGATCCACTCTTCCAGCATCTGCCGCAGCGACTTCTGCACCGGCTTGCCGTCGATGCCCACCGAGGTGAGGTTGATGGAGGCCGAGGTCTCCAGGCTGGTGTGCGCCAGCAGCGTGGTGATGAGCTCCTGCTGGTCGATGCGGCTGGTCTTGGGCTCGAACACGATGCGTACCGGCGCGTCCTTGCTCGACTCATCACGCACGACATCCAGCACCGTCAGCACCGCGGCCTTGAGCTGCGTCTGCTCGGCCGTCAGCGCCTTCTTGCCGGCACGCACCTTGGGGTTGGTGAGCTCCTCGATCTCCTCCAGCACCTTCTGCGTGCTCACGCCCGGCGGCAGCTCGGTGACGACCAGCTGCCACTGGCCGCGGGCCAGGTCTTCGATCTTCCAGCGCGAACGCACCTTGAGCGAACCACGGCCGGTGCGGTAGGCCTCGGCGATGTCGGCGGCCGGGCTGATGATCTGGCCGCCACCGGTAAAGTCCGGGCCGGGCAGCAGCGCCCACAGCTCGTCATCGGTCAGCCTGGGCGTCTTGATCAGCGCCACGCAGGCGTCGGCCACCTCGCGCAGGTTGTGGCTGGGCACCTCGGTAGCCAGGCCCACCGCGATGCCGCTGGCGCCATTGAGCAGCACGAAGGGCAGACGCGCCGGCAGCTGGCGCGGCTCGTCGGTGGAGCCGTCGTAGTTGGGCACGAAGTCCACCGTGCCCTCGTCGATCTCGTCGAGCAGCAGCGTGGTGATCTTGGCCAGGCGCGCCTCGGTGTAGCGCATCGCGGCCGCGCCGTCGCCGTCGCGGCTGCCGAAGTTGCCCTGCCCGTCGATCAGCGGATAGCGCTGCGCGAAGTCCTGCGCCATGCGCACCAGCGCGTCGTAGGCCGCCTGATCGCCGTGCGGATGAAAGCGGCCCAGCACATCGCCCACCACCCGCGCGCTCTTGACCGGCTTGGCGCCGCTGTTGCCCGAGAAGCCCAGACCCATGCGGGCCATGCTGTAGAGGATGCGCCGCTGCACCGGCTTCTGGCCGTCGCACACATCGGGCAGTGCGCGGCCCTTGACGACGCTGAGCGCGTATTCCAGATAGGCACGCTGGGCATAGGCGCCCAGGCTGTCGCCTTCGGCGGGCTCGGCGCGCTCGGGCGCAAACAGGTCTTCGGACATGGAGATCTCGTGTTCAGCGCACCGCGGTCAGCGGCGCGATCATGTTGCGGCGCCCGACGGCACCGCCCGGCACCGGCGCATCAGGCTGGGGTGAAGAGGAGGATGCCGCGGGCGATGAGGCATTCGGCACCACAGCAGCGGCGTCCGCGCGTGCAGCAGCCGAAGCCGACGCTGCAGCCCAAGGTATCTGAGGCCGCAGCGCGCGATAGATCTGCATCACCGTGCGCACATAGTTCTGCGTCTCGGCGTAGGGCGGGATGCGCAGGCCGTGCCGCTCCACCGCGCCTTCGCCCGCGTTGTAGGCGGCCAGCACCAGGTCCAGCCTGCCCTCGAAGCGCTGCATCAGGTCGCGCAGGTAGCGCGATCCGGTGTTCAGGTTCAGCCGTGGATCGGTCAGCCGTTGCGCCACCGGCGTGCGGCCCAGCGCGTGTACGCCGTAGCGCTGCGCGGTGGCAGGCATCACCTGCATCAGACCCACCGCGCCCTTGGGCGACACCGCCTGCGCGTCGAAGCCCGACTCGGCGGCGATCACCGCCTTGAGCAGCTGCGCATCCAGCCGGTGCTGCTCGGCCACCTCGCGCAGCAGGGGCTCGGGGCGCTGCACCGCGGGCGAGGCCTCCAGCCAGCGCAGCAGGCGCGTGGGGCTGGCGCCATCACCGGCTGCGCTTGTGTCCACCGTTGCGGCTTGCGATGTGTTGGCCTCGGCTGTGGGAGCGTCTGAAGCACGCGGCGCCGGCGTGGCATTCGGCACCTCCGGCAAGGGCAGCACACCGAAGCGGTCGGCCCCCCGCAGAAAGAGTTCGTAGCGATCGTCCAGCCGCTGCGGCGCAAAGTGCGCCACGCCGCGCTCGTCGATGCGCGCCCAGACGTCGGCGTGCGCAGCGGATGCGATGCCGCTGAACACCGCCACGCCGGCCGCCAGCCGGGCCAGCTGGGCGAGCCACGCCGTGCCCGCGGGCGACGCGCTGCGCTCAGACGTCGATCTCGACCGCATCGCCGTGCAGCTCCATCAGCTCGCGCCGCGCGGCAGCCTCGCCCTTGCCCATCCTCTTGGTCATGAGCGACTCGGTCTGCGCAAAGTCCAGATCGCCCAACTGCACCGGCATCAAGCGGCGCGTGTCGGGGTTGAGCGTGGTTTCCCACAACTGCTCGGCGCTCATCTCGCCCAGGCCCTTGAAGCGGCTGATCTGGCACTTCTCGCGCGCAACGCCGTCCTTGGCGCACTTGTCGAGGATGGCGTGCAGTTCGCCCTCGTCGAGTGCATACATCTTGGCCGCCGGCTTCTTGCCGCGCGCAGGCACATCCACCCGGAACAGCGGCGGTCGCGCCACGTACACATGGCCCGCGTCCACCAGCTTGGGGAAGTGGCGGAAGAACAGCGTGAGCAGCAGCACCTGGATGTGCGAGCCATCCACATCGGCATCGCTCAGGATGCAGACCTTGCCGTAACGCAGGCCCGACAGGTCCACCGTTTCCTGCGGCCCGTGCGGGTCGACGCCGATGGCCACCGCGATGTCGTGCACCTCGGTGTTGGCGAACAGCCTGTCGCGCTCGACCTCCCAGGTGTTGAGCACCTTGCCGCGCAGCGGCAGGATGGCCTGGAACTCCTTGTCGCGGCCCATCTTGGCGCTGCCGCCCGCGCTGTCGCCTTCCACCAGAAACAGCTCGTTGTGCGACAGGTCGCGGCTCTCGCAATCGGTCAGCTTGCCGGGCAGCACCGCCACGCCGCTGCCCTTGCGCTTTTCCACCTTCTGGCCCGCACGCTGGCGCGCCTGCGCGGCCTTGATGACGAGTTCGGCGAGCTTCTTGCCGTACTCCACATGCTGGTTGAGCCAGAGTTCCAGCGCCGGCTTGACGAAGCTCGACACCAGCCGCACCGCATCGCGCGAATTCAGCCGTTCCTTGATCTGGCCCTGGAACTGCGGGTCCAGCACCTTGGCGCTCAGCACGTAGCTGGCGCGCGCAAACACATCCTCGGGCAGCAGCTTCACGCCCTTGGGCAGCAGCGCATGCAGCTCGATGAAGCCCTTCACCGCCTGGAACAAACCATCGCGCAGGCCGCTGTCGTGGGTGCCACCGGCACTCGTCGGGATCAGGTTGACGTAGCTCTCGCGCACCGGCGTGCCGTCTTCGGTGAAGGCCACGCACCAGGCCGCGCCCTCGCCCTCGGCAAAGCTGTCGTCCTGCGCGGCCGCGTAGCCCTCGCCCTCGAACAGCGGGATCACCGAATCGGCGCTCAGCGTCTGCATCAGGTAGTCGCGCAGGCCGCCCTTGTACAGCCAGGTCTGGGTATCGGGATCCGTGCTGCCCGACTTGTCCACCTGAAGCGTGACGCTCACGCCCGGCATCAGCACCGCCTTGCTGCGCAGCAGGTGCGTGAGCTCGGCCATGGGCAGCGTGGCCGATTCGAAGTACTTGGCGTCGGGCCACACGCGCACCGTGGTGCCGCTTTTGCGCTCGCCCGCCTCGGCCTTGCGCAGCTGCAGCGGCTCGATCACGTCGCCGCCTGCAAACACCAGCCGCGCCACCTGCCCTTCGCGGTAGCTGGTCACCTCCAGCCGTTTGGCCAGCGCGTTGGTCACCGACACGCCCACGCCGTGCAGGCCACCTGAGAAGCTGTAGGCACCCCCCTGGCCCTTGTCGAACTTGCCGCCCGCATGCAGCCGGGTGAACACCAGTTCGATCACCGGCGCGTTTTCTTCGGGGTGCAGACCGTGCGGGATGCCGCGGCCTTCGTCCTCGACGCTCACCGAGCCGTCGCCGTGCAGCGTCACGCGGATGCGCTTGCCGTGGCCGGCCAGGGCTTCGTCGGCGGCGTTGTCCAGCACCTCCTGCACGATGTGCAGCGGGTTGTCGGTGCGGGTGTACATGCCCGGGCGCTGCTTGACCGGCTCGAGCCCTTTCAGGACGCGGATCGAGCCTTCGGAGTACGCCGCGGGTGGCTTGCCGGCGGAAGGAGTCGTGGACGCAGTGAATGCCATGGGTCGGGGATTCTAGCGACGCGAGGCCCCATCCCCTGTATATCCGTACAGATTCGGATGTGACCCCCGCGGCAGCGCCACCGCGGCCGGGCGGATAGCATCGGCGCATGTCGTCCAATAAAAAACTGTCGATGGGCCAGGTGCTGCTGTGCGGCGCTCTGGTCGTGACGCTGTCCATGGGCATCCGCCACGGCTTTGGCCTGTGGCTGCAGCCCATCACCCAGGCACAAAGCTGGACCCGCGAGACCTTCGCCTTTGCGATCGCGGTACAGAACATTTCGTGGGGCCTGTTCGGCATTTTTGCCGGCATGCTGGCCGACCGCTTTGGCGCCTTCCGTGTGCTGATCATCGGCGCGCTGTGCTACGGGCTGGGCCTGGCCGGCATGGCGCTGTCGACCACGCCGTGGATGTTCATGCTGACCACCGGCGTGCTGATCGGCGCCTCGCAGGCGGGCACCACCTATGCGGTGATCTACGGCGTGATCGGCCGCCAGCTCGACCCCGCAAAGCGCTCGTGGGCCATGGGCGTGACGGCGGCGGCGGGTTCGTTCGGCCAGTTCCTGATGGTGCCGGTGGAGGGCTTCCTGATCAGCGACTTCGGCTGGCAGCAGGCGCTGCTGGTGCTGGCCGCCGCCACGCTGGTCATCATCCCGCTGGCGCTGGGTCTGCGCGAGCGCGACTTCGTGGCGGGCGCGGCCCCCAAGCGCGAGCAGACCATCGTGCAGGCGGTGCGCGAGGCCTTCCGCCATCGCGGCTTTCAGTTGCTGACCGCGGGCTACTTTGTCTGCGGCTTCCAGGTGGTGTTCATCGGCGTGCACATGCCCAGCTACCTGAAAGACCAGGGCCTGTCGCCGCAGGTGGCCAGTTACGCGCTGGCCCTGATCGGCCTGTTCAATGTGTTCGGCACCTATGGCGCGGGCTGGCTGGGCCAGCGCATCTCGCGGCCGCGCATCCTGGCGGGCATCTACATCGCGCGCTCGGTCTTCATCGTGATCTTCCTGCTGGCGCCGCTCACGCCCACCAGCGTGTACCTGTTCTCGGCCGCCATGGGCCTGCTGTGGCTGTCCACCGTGCCGCCCACCAATGCGGTGATTGCCAACATCTTTGGCGTGGCGCATTTCTCGATGCTCAGTGGCTTCGTGTTCTTCAGCCACCAGGTAGGCTCGTTCCTGGGCGTGTGGCTGGGCGGCCTGCTGTACGACCGCACCGGCAGCTACGACGTGGTGTGGGGCATCTGCATCGCGCTGGGCCTGTTTGCCGCCATCGTCAACTGGCCGGTGCGTGAAGCCCCGGTGGTGCGCCCCACCCCGCAGGCGGCATGAACCTCGCGCGCAGCCCCGTGCGTCGCCTGCTGGTCGGGCTGCTGGCGCTCGCCGTGCTGGTGGGCGTGTTTGCGCTGTACCAGCACCCGGACATCCTGGTGACGCTGGCCGATCAGCTCTGGTCCTGCTTCTAATGGCGCCACCCACGGCGCCCGGCAGCACTGCGCAGGGCCACGGCCCGGGCCAGGCCTCGGACTGGATACGCCGCTTCGCGCCCCTGGTGCCCGCGGGTGGCGCGGTGCTTGATGTGGCCTGCGGCAGCGGACGACACCTGCGCTGGTTTGCAGCGCGCGGGCATCCGGTCACCGGCGTGGACCGCGATGCGCAGGCCCTGATGCACGCACCCGCCGACGCCGAGTGCATCCAGGCCGATATTGAAAACGGCCCGTGGCCGCTGGAGGGCCGATCGTTCGCTGGCGTGGTGGTCACCCACTATTTGTGGCGGGCGCTGATGCCGCGCATCCTCGAAGCGGTGGCCCCTGGTGGTGTGCTGCTCTACGAAACCTTTGCTGCGGGCAACGAAACCGTGGGCCGGCCGTCGCGGCCCGACTTTCTGCTGCAGCCCGGCGAGTTGCTGCGGCTGTGCGCGGGCTTTCGCGTGGTGGCGTACGAGGATGGATTCCTGCGCGAACCCGACCGCTTCGTGCAGCGCATCGCAGCGGTGCGGCCCGACCCTTTGCGCGCATCGGATCGCGCGTCGGATGCCGGGCCGGTGCGCCATCCGCTCTGGCTAGAATGACCGATTGAGAACGCTCACCACCCCATGAAACCCATCACCGGCAGCATCGTCGCGCTGGCCACGCCCATGCATGGCGACGGCAGCATCGACTACCCCGCCCTGCGCAAGCTGATCGACTGGCACATCGCCGAAGGCACCGACTGCATCGGCGTCGTCGGCACCACCGGCGAATCGCCCACGGTCAATGTCGAGGAGCATTGCGAAATCATCCGCGTGTCGGTGAAACAGGCGCGCGGTCGCGTGCCCATCATGGCCGGCTGCGGCGCCAACTCCACCGCCGAGGCGATCGAGCTCGCGCAATTCGCCAAGAAGGTCGGCGCCGACTGCCAGCTGCAGGTGGTGCCCTACTACAACAAGCCGACGCAGGAAGGTCAGTACCAGCACTTCAAGGCCATCGCCGAGGCGGTGGGCGACCTGCCGATGGTGCTGTACAACGTGCCCGGCCGCACCGTGGCCGACATGGCGCACGACACCGTACTGCGCCTGGCCCAGATTCCCGGCATCGTCGGCATCAAGGAAGCCACCGGCAACATCGAGCGTGCGCAGTGGCTCATTCGCGATGTGCCCAAGGGCTTTGCCATCTACTCGGGCGACGACCCCACCGCCGTGGCGCTGATGCTCTGCGGTGGCCAGGGCAACGTCAGCGTGACCGCCAACATCGCGCCGCGCCTGATGCACGAGCTGTGCGTGGCCGCCATCGCTGGCGACCGTGCACGGGCCATGCAGATCCAGTTTCAGCTGATGCCGGTGCACAAGCATTTGTTCGTCGAGGCCAACCCGATCCCGCTGAAGTGGGCGATGGCGCGCCTGGGCCTGTGCGGCCCGGCGATGCGCCTGCCGATGACGCCGCTGACGGCGGCCAATCAGCCAGTGGTCGAGGCGGCGCTGCGCGCCAGCGGCCTGCTGCAGGGCTGATCACGGCCTGCCCTTCTACGCACTCCACGCACTCCACGCACCCCACGCTCTCCTGAGTTCCCCAGAGGACCCCCGATGTCGATCCACCGCACCCCTGCCCAGCGCGCTTCGCAGCTGTTGCCACGCGTCGCCCTGCTGGGCCTTGTCGCCTTGCTTGCTGGCTGCTCGGTGCTGGAAGGCGACAAGATCGACTACAAGAGCGCGCGCCGCGGCCCTTCGCTGGAGGTGCCGCCCGACCTGACGCAGATCGCCCGCGATTCGCGCTACAGCGTGCCTGCCGGCCCGGTGACGGCCAGCAGCTTCGGCGCGGCCGGCGGTGCTGCACAACCCGCAAGCGCGGGCACCAGCACCACGGCGCTGCAGTCGCTGGGTGATGTGCGCATTGAGCGCGCTGGCAACCAGCGCTGGCTGGTGGTGTCACGCCCGGCCGATCAGCTGTGGAACCCGGTGCGCGAGTTCTGGCAGGAAAGCGGCTTCGTGCTCACGCTCGACCAGGCCAATCTGGGCATCATGGAAACCGACTGGGCCGAGAACCGCGCCAAGATTCCGCAGGACGCCATCCGCAACACCATCGGTCGCCTGCTCGACTCGCTGTACTCCACCAGCGAGCGCGACCGCTTCCGCACGCGGCTGGAGCGCAATGCGGCCGGCGGCACCGAGATCTACATCTCGCACCGTGGCATGCAGGAGGTCTACAGCAACTCCGCCCGCGACCAGACGGTGTGGACGCCGCGCCCCACCGACCCCGAGCTGGAAGCCGAGTTCCTGCGCCGCCTGATGGTCAGGCTGGGCAGCAGCGCCGAGCAGGCGCGCACCGTGGTGGCGGCGGCAACGCCTGCACAGCAAGTCGCCCGCGTGGCCACCATCAACAACCTGCCCACGGTGCAGATCAGCGAAGGCTTCGAACGCGCATGGCGCCGCGTGGGCCTGGCGCTAGACCGCACCGGCTTCACCGTGGAAGACCGCGACCGTGCGCAGGGCACCTACTTCGTGCGCTATGTTGAGCCAAACGCCGACAAGGCACAGGCCGGATTCTTCGGCCGCCTGCTCGGCGGCTCCATGTTCGGTGGCCGCAAAAACGAAGCCTCTGCGCTGAAGTTCCGCATCGTCGTCAAGAGCGAGGGCGAGCAGAGCACGGTGACGGTGCTCAACGCCGCGGGCGCGCCCGAGACCGGCCCCAACGCGCAGCGCATCGTCAAGGTCATCGCCGACGACCTGCGCTGACCGGCGCGAGCAGCGCAGGGCGCACAGGCTTCGGGCGATGCTGCGGTTTCGCAGCCTGGGCAGCGGCAGCAGCGGCAACGCCACCCTGGTCGAGGCGGGAGACGGCACCCGTCGCAGCCGCCTGCTGGTGGACTGCGGCCTGGGCATCCGCCAGCTGGAGCGGCGGCTGCAAATCAGCGGGCTGGCGCTCGACGACATCGACGCCCTCTTCATCACCCACGAGCATGCCGACCACATCGGCTGCGCGCAGGCGCTGGCCTTGCGTCAGCGCATTCCGGTGTGGATGAGCCAGGGCACGCACGCGGCGCTGGGCCACCCCGACTTTGGCGAGTGGCTGCGCGTGGCGCGCGACGGCGAGGCGGTGCACATCGGCGCGCTGGCGCTGCAGCCCTTCACCGTGCCGCACGATGCGCGCGAGCCGCTGCAGCTGGTGTGCAGCGACGGCACCTCACGGCTGGGCATCCTGACCGATCTGGGCCATGTCACGCCGCATGTGGCCGCGCAGATGCGGGATTGCGATGCCTTGCTGTTGGAATGCAACCACGACCCGGAACTGCTCGAGCAGGGTCCGTACCCGCCCTTTCTCAAGCGCCGTGTGGGCGGGCCCTGGGGACATCTGGCCAATGCGGCCGCAGCGGCGCTGCTGGCCGAGGTGGCGCATGCGGGCTTGCGTCATGTGGTGGCGGCGCACCTGAGCGAGCAGAACAATCGCCCAGCCTTGGCGCGCGCAGCGCTGGCCGGCGCACTGGGCTGCAGCGATGAGGACATCCTCGTGGCCGATGGCGCATCGGGCTGCGAGTGGCTGAGCGCCTGAGCCGCAGCAGCACTGCAGACAACAAAAAAGCCGCCCGAAGGCGGCTTTTTTGCGTGCTCGAAGAAATTACTTTTTGGGAGCGGCAGCAGCTTCGGCAGCCTTCTTGGCGGCTTCGGCAGCAGCGTCCGCAGCCGGAGCGGCAGCGGGAGCAGCACCGGAGGCAGCAGCCTCGGGAGCCGGAGCGGGGGCCGGAGCCGGGGCAGCGGCGGGAGCCGGAGCCGGGGCGGGAGCCGGAGCTTCTTTCTTGCCGCAAGCGGCCAGGGCAGCAGCGGCGATCACGGCGGCCAGAACGAGCGATTTGTTCATGTTGGATAGTCCTTCAAAAGCGAGAGTTGATAAGGTTTCCGGAAACCTCGGCACCTCGCTGGGCGGGCACCGATCGACCAGGAGAACTCACCGAATCCTGATCAGCCTACGATTATAGGCAGAAACCCTAGCCCCCTTGCCGAGCCGGTGGACACGGCCCTCCTCCGGTCTACAAACCCAGCACCGAGGCCGCAAAGCCGGGGGTGCTGCGCAGGCTCCATTCATCCAGCCGCAGCCGCAGCGCATTGATGCGCTCCTCGTCGTTGCCGGCGATGGACACCGTGCGGTCCCGGTCGAGCTGCAGCAGGAACCAGTGGGGGCTCCACATGGCGCTGGGCAGCTCCAGCGGGTCGGCGCGGCGGCACAGGCGGCAGTCCAGCAGATGCGCCCAGGTGCGGCGCCACTGCACGAAGCGCGGATGCAGCCGGTGCACCGTGTCGTACTCGCGCGCGATCACCACCATCTTCTGGCCGCGCCGCGCCCAGGTCTGCAGCGAGTCGACCACCTCGCGCTCGCCCAAGGGCCAGCGCTCAAAGCTCGCGTCACTCAGGATCAGCGTGGGCCAGGCGGCGCGCGCCGCTTCGGCCAGGCCGGTGCGCACCGCCTGCGCCAGCGCCAGGCGCCCCACCAGCCGGCCTTCGGGCAGCTCAGGTACCGGCGGTACAGGCGGCAGCGTGGCGTCCAGCGGTCGGGGTGACGCCGGTACGTCCGCCCCCGGTGCGTTGGGTTCAGTCATCCTTCGCCTCCTTCGAGGCATGCGCAGCCTGTGCGGCATGCGCCCATCCCGCCTCGCACCACTGCGCCAGCACCGCTTTCGCGTCGGCGCTGGCGCGCCGCAGGTCGCTGGCATCCAGCGCACGCTGCTGCGCCAGGCGTTGCATCAGCCGCGCATCGGCGCCGCCAGCCCGCAGGCTCTCGCCGTTGATGAACACATGGTGCGCATCGCACAGCATGCGGGTACGGCGGTCCAGCCGCACGCCATGCCGCAGGCCGTGCGGCAAGCGAACGGACGCCGAAGCCTCAAACCAGACCTGCGCCTTGGGCTCGGTGAGGTATTCGCCCAGCGCGCGTTCGATCGCATGCGGCTCGCGCAGCGCACGCTGCACCGCTTGCACCGCAAACGCCGTTAACCCCTGCGGCATGGCGGCCACGTCGGCCACCGCGCCCTGCGATGGGTCGGCATACAGCGGATCGGCCGCGCCGCCCGATGCATCGTCGTCGGCCGTGTCGGCCGCATCGGCCAGCCGCTGCAGCAGTTCGCGCGCCAGCTCGCTGCGCCGGGGCGAGCGAAAGCCGATCGAGCAGGTCATGCACTCGCCCTCGGCGATGCCGTCGTGTGCCCAGCGCGGCGGCAGATAGAGCATGTCGCCGGGCTCGAGCACGAACTCCTGCTCGGGCTGAAAGCGCGCCAGGATCTTCAGCGGCACATCGTCGCGCAGCGACAGGTCCTTTTGCCGGCCGATGCGCCAGCGCCGTCGACCCTGCACCTGCAGCAGGAACACGTCGTAGCTGTCAAAGTGCGGGCCCACGCCACCGCCGTCGGTGGCATAGCTGATCATCAGGTCGTCCAGCCGCGCATCGGGCACGAAGCGAAACGGCTGCAGCAATGCGTGCGCTGCGTCGTCGTGCAGATCCACACCCTGCACCAGCAGCGTCCAGCGCGCTTGCGCGACCGGCGGCAGGCTGCGGCGCGAAAAAGGGCCGCGCTGCAGGCTCCATGAGCCACCCGCCGTGGCAGCAAGCGAGGCCTTAGAGGCTGCCCTGCGCGATGCGGCCGTGCTGCGGCCCTTGCCGGCTGGCGCTGCATGGGCCTGCACCACCAGGCGCGACTCCACCTCGGCGCGGGCGGCCAGCGCGAACAGCTGCGCGCGTGACAGCGGTGGCTGTACGCCCGGCATGGCGCCGCGCACCAGCAGCGGCTTCTTGTGCCAGTGACGCTTCATGAACTGCTGCGGGCTCAGGCCGCCCAGCAGCGTCAAGGCTTGGTCGATGTCCATGGCGTGATTAGAGCGCGTCTTGCCGGCATGCGCGAGGGTGGGACAATCCCGCCATGGACACCCTGCCTCAAGTCACACCGCAATGCGTGGTCGCGCTCACCTGGACGCTGATGGATTCACTCGGCGAAGAGCTGGACGTGCTCGACGAGCCGGTGGAGTTTTTGGTGGGCGGCGACGACCTGCTGGCCAAGGTGGACGAGGCGCTGCAGGGGCATGCGGTGGGCGACCGCCTGAACCTGCACCTGGAGCCGCTGGACGCGTTTGGCGACTACGACGAGAGCAAGGTGTTCCTGGAGCCGCGGGCTTGTTTTCCGCAGGACCTTGAAGAGGGCATGAGCTTCGAGGGCCTGCCCGAAGGCTGCAGCGCCGATGCGCCGCGCGACGTGCTGTACACCGTCACCGACATCTACCCCGAGCATGTGGTGCTGGACGCCAACCATCCGCTGGCCGGCATGGCGCTACGCCTGAAGCTGCGCATCGAGGGCATCCGCAAAGCCACCGAAGACGAGATCGGCCGCGGCAGCGCGGGCACCGGTTTCTTCAAGGTGCAGCCGATCTCACCCGGCGCGCCCGACGGCCACCTTCACTGAACGTGCACAGAGTGGCCGCAGGGCCTGCCGACAGCGGCGGCCCAGGCAGCCCGGGCTGACTCAGCGCGTGCCGGTCGAGCCGTAGCCGCCCGCGCCGCGCTCGCTGGCCGGGAACTCGCTCACGATGTTGAACTGCGCCTGCACCACCGGCACGATCACCAGTTGCGCAATGCGCTCCATAGGCTCGATGGTGAAGGCGCTCGGGCTGCGGTTCCATGCGCTCACCATCAGCTGGCCCTGGTAGTCGCTGTCGATCAGGCCCACCAGGTTGCCCAGCACGATGCCGTGCTTGTGGCCCAGCCCCGAGCGCGGCAGGATCAGCGCAGCATAGGCCGGGTCGGCCAGATGCATCGCGATGCCGGTGGGCACCAGTTGCCAGGCGTTGGGGGCCAGCGTGAGCGGCGCATCCAGACAGGCCCGCAGGTCCAGCCCCGCGCTGCCGGGGGTGGCGTAGGCGGGCATCTGCGCGGCAATGCGCGCGTCGAGGATCTTGACGTCGACTTTCATCGGGTGTGACTTGGATTCAGGCCGGGGGTTCGCGGTCAGCCCGCCAGGCGATGCGCAATGTGCGTGATCAGCTCGCGGGCCAAGGCGCGCTTGGTGTTGCGCGGCAACTCGGTGCTGCCATGGGCATCCACCAGCAGCAGCGCGTTGTCGTCGGCGCCGAAGGTGGCCGGGCCGATGTTGCCCACCAGCAGCGGCACGCCCTTGCGCTCGCGCTTGGCCTGCGCGTGCGCCAGCAGGTCATGGCTTTCAGCCGCAAAGCCCACGCAGAACAATTGCCCAGAGGCGGCCCGCGGCGAACGTGCCACCTCGGCCAGGATGTCGGGGTTCTCGGTGAACTGCAGCTGCGGCACCTGCCCCGATCCGTCCTTTTTGATCTTCTGGTCGGCAGCGGCGGCCGGCCGCCAGTCGGCCACCGCCGCAGTGGCGATGAACACGTCGGCCGTCTGCGCTGCGGGCAAGGTGGCTGCGTGCATTTCGAGCGCCGAACGCACGTCGATGCGCTGCACGCCGCGGGGCGTGGGCAGGTGCACCGGCCCGGCCACCAGCGTCACCTCGGCACCGGCCTCGCGTGCCGCACGCGCGATGGCAAAGCCCATCTTGCCGCTGGACAGGTTGGTGATGCCGCGCACCGGGTCGATCGCCTCGAAGGTGGGTCCGGCCGTCACCAGCACACGGCGCCCCGCCAGCGGCTTGGGGCTGAAGAACGCAATCAGGTCTTCCAGCAGTTCGTGCGCCTCGAGCATGCGGCCGTCGCCGGTCTCGCCGCAGGCCTGCTCGCCATGGCCGACGCCCAGCAGCCGGGCGCCATCGGCCTCGACCTGCGCCAGGTTGCGCCGGGTGGCCGGATGGGCCCACATCTCCCGGTTCATGGCCGGCGCCAGCAGCAGGGGCACGCGCTCGGTCGGCCGCGCCAGGCACATCAGGGCCAGCAGCTCGTCGGCCCGCCCCTGCGCGATCTGCGCGATGAAGTCGGCGCTGGCCGGCGCCACCAGGATCGCATCGGCCTCGCGCGCGAGGTTGATGTGCGCCATGTTGTTCGG
>JBJTCL010000085.1:0-18034 GCA_046091865.1 Burkholderiaceae bacterium
CCTCGCACTGGGTGAAGAAGGTGTCCTGGCTCACGTACAGGCCCGACAGCTCGGTGTTCTTGGCCGGGTAGCAGGTGCTGAAGATCTCCAGATCAAAGGGCTCGTGGCCTTCAGGCAGGCTTTCCAGCACCAGCGTGTCGCCTTCCATGCGGAACGAGGTGCCCTGGCCATTGACCAGAACGCGCGCCAGGTTCAGCGCCTCGCCATCCAGGCGCAGCGGCTGGGGAGGCACCTCGGCATTGCGGCGCAGGCGCATGCGGTTGAGCACGCGGGTCTTGGCCGGGTCCAGATCGAATTGCAGATCGACGGTGTCGATCCAGAAGGGCGGCGGCGCGTAGTCTTCGCGGCGCGTCACCTGGGGAGAGCCTTCACGCATGGCAGCTTCCTTGCAGCAGGGTGTCGATGTGCAGCGCGGCGAAATCGCTCGCCGTGCCGATCAGGTTGTCAAAGGGATCAAAGGCCGGCGCGCCCAGGGTGGTGGTGAGCGCAAAGGCGCGCATGCCAGCGCGGCGTGCCGCCTCCACGCCCAGCGGCGCGTCCTCGAACACCACGCAGTGCGCGGCGTCCACCTGCAGCTGCCGGGCGGCCTCGGCAAAAATGTCCGGATGCGGCTTGCCGCGCAGGCCGTCGCTGGGGCTGGTGATGGCGTCCACCATCGCATCGAGCCCGAAGCGCGCAAACGCCACCGCCATGTTGCCCGGCGGGCTGGCGGTGCAGATGGCCAGCTTTAGCCCGCGATCGCGCGAGGCCTGCAAAAAAGCCAGCGCGCCGTCCACCATCTGCAGCCGCTGGGCAGCGATGCTGCGGTAGATGGCCTCTTTCGCCTCGGCCATGCCTTCGCGCTCGGCCTCGGTGTGGGCGGGGAACAGGTCGCGCAGGATCTCGGCATTGGTGCGGCCGGCGGTGGCCTCAAAGAAGCCGTCGTCGTCAAAAGGCAGGCCCAGTCCCGCATGCCACTGGCGCCACGCCTCGTGGTGCAGCGGCATGCTGTGGATCAGCGTGCCGTCCAGGTCGAACAGCAGAGCCTGCGCTGTCCGTGCCGCTGTGGCCGCCACGGGCATCACAGGCCTTCCTTGAGGCTGGCCTCGATGAAGGTATCCAGATCGCCGTCCAACACCTTTTGGGTGTTGCTGATTTCCACGTTGGTGCGCAGGTCCTTGATGCGGCTCTGGTCGAGCACATAGCTGCGGATCTGGTGGCCCCAGCCCACGTCGGTCTTGGTGTCCTCGAGCTTTTGCTGCTCGGCCATGCGCTTTTTCATCTCGAAGTCGTACAGGCGGCTGCGCAGACGGCGCCAGGCCACGTCGCGGTTGCTGTGCTGGCTGCGGCTGTCCTGGCACTGCACCACGATGCCGGTGGGGATGTGCGTCAGCCGCACCGCCGAATCGGTCTTGTTGATGTGCTGGCCGCCCGCGCCGCTGGCGCGGAAGGTGTCGGTGCGCACATCGGCCGGGTTGATGTCGATCTCGATCGAGTCATCGATTTCGGGGTAGACAAACACCGACGCGAACGAGGTGTGGCGCCCGCCGGAGCTGTCGAACGGGCTCTTGCGCACCAGCCGGTGCACGCCGGTTTCGGTGCGCAGCAGGCCGTAGGCGTAGTCGCCTTCGATCTTCAGTGTGGCGCTCTTGATGCCGGCGGTGTCGCCCGCGGTTTCGTCTTCCACCGTGGCCTTGAAGCCCTTACGCTCGGCGTACTTCAGGTACTGGCGCATCAGCATGCTGGCCCAGTCGCAGGCCTCGGTGCCACCGGCGCCCGCCTGCAGGTCCAGAAAGCAGTTGCTCGGGTCGGCCGGCTGGTTGAACATGCGCCGGAACTCCAGGCCCTCGACCTCGCCGGCCAGCTTGGCAGCTTCGGCCTCGATGGTCTGCAGGCCGGCCTCGTCGCCCTCGGCCTTGCTCATCTCGTACAGCTCGGCGTTGTCGGCCAGTTCGCTGCCCAGACGCTGCAGCGTCAGCACGATGCCGTCGAGCTGCTTTTTCTCCTTGCCCAGTTCCTGCGCGCGCTTGGGGTCGTTCCAGACCGCCGGGTCTTCCATCGATGCGTTGACCGTCCTCAGCCGTTCTGCCTTGGCATCGAAGTCAAAGATACCTCCGGAGGTCTTCGGTGCGGGTGCTCAGGTCAGACAGGGTGGTGCCGATGAGGTTGATGCGTTCTGCGTCCATGGTGCGAAATCCTGTGCGGTGCCGTGTGGCGTCAAACCGCGGATTTTCTCATGGGGGGCAGCGGGCACGGCATGGCGTGCGCTGCGCCCTTGTTCAGCGCAGGAAACCTTCCAGCAGCCGCGCCAGTGCTTCGGGCTGATCGTGGTGCAGCATGTGGCCGGCCTGTTCGATCAGCGCGCGCTGCAACTGCGGCACCGCGCTGAGCCGTTCGTGGAACTCGGCGAGCGTGTAGCTGCCTTTCCACCACTCGTCCAGCGAGTTGTGGTCGGACTCGACCACCAGCGTGGGTGCGCTGATGCGCCGGTACAGCGCCAGCACCTCCTGCACCTGGAACAGGTTGGCGTTGATCAGCTTGTGCGCCGCATCACCCAGGATCTCCCACTGGCCTTGCGCGTTCTCGCGCGCCCAGTGCCGGGCCAGCCACTCGGCTTTGTCGGCCGGCAGCCGCGGGTTGGTCTTCATCAGCCGCTGGGCCACGCCCGAGGCGCTGTCGTAGGCCTTGAGTGCCATGTCGCCGCGGTGGAACTTCTTGAGTTCATCCATCCAGCGTGCGTAGCGGCCCGGCGCCTGCGCGGGCTGGGTGGCCGCCATGCCGAAGCCCTCGAGGTTCACCAGCCGGCGGATGCGCTCGGGCCGCGTGCCGGCGTAATACATCACCACATTGCCGCCCAGGCTGTGGCCCAGCAGGTCCACCGGCGCGTCGGGGCTGTAGTGGTCGAGCAGAAAGTCCAGATCGGCCAGGTAGTCGGGGAACCAGTAGTTGTCGGTGGGCGGGCCTTCGGTCAGGCCGTAGCCGCGCCAGTCGGGCGCGATGATGTGCCGGCCTGCGGCAAAGGCCTCGTCGAACGCGTCGACCACGAACTGGTACGACGCGGCCACGTCCATCCAGCCGTGCACCATCACCAGCGGTGCGGTGCCCGGCAAAGGATCGCCCCACACCTGCACGTGGTAGCGGTGCTGGCGCAAGGCAACGAATTCGCTGCGGGGGATTCTTCGGGCTTGATACATTCAAAGGATTATTCCGGAGACACCCATGGCACCGAGTCATGCCAAGGACACTCAGGCGCCCCGCGCAAGCCGCGGCGAGAGCGCCGACCATTACGCCGCGCTGCACGGCGCGTTTCGCTGGAAGGTGCCTGCGCGCTACAACATCGCGCAGGTGTGCAGCCGGCGCTGGGCCGAGCGCGCCGACGCGGCACAGCGCATTGCCATCCGCACCCATCGCCCCGGGGCGCGGCCGGTGCTGCACAGCTACGCGCAACTGCAGGACAGCGCCGACCGGCTGAGCCGCGCGCTGGCGGCGCTGGGCGTCAAGCGCGGCGACCGCGTCGCCATCGTGATGCCGCAGCGCTTTGAGACCGCCGTGGCCTACATCGCGGTGCTGCAGATGGGTGCGGTGGCCATGCCGCTGTCGATGCTGTTCGGCCCCGAGGCGCTCGAATACCGCCTGCAGGACAGCGCCACCGGTGTGGCCATCTGCGACGAAAGCTCCATCGACAACCTGCTGCAGGTGCGTGCGGCCTGCCCCTTGCTGCGCACCGTGGTCGGCGTGGGCGCCGCCGCACTGCGCGCTGACGAAGACTATGCCAGCCTGCTGGCGGCCCAGCGGCCCGGCTACACCGCAGCGGCCACCCATGCCGACGACGGCGCGGTGCTGATCTACACCAGCGGCACCACCGGCCCGCCCAAGGGCGCGCTGATTCCCCACCGCGCGATGATCGGCAACCTGACCGGTTTCGTGGCCAGCCAGAACTGGTTTGGTTTTGACGCCAGCGGTGCAAAGGACGGTCAGGGCGACAGCGACGCGGTGTTCTGGTCGCCGGCCGACTGGGCCTGGACGGGCGGCCTGATGGACGCGCTGCTGCCCACGCTGTACTTCGGCCGCGAGATCGTCGCCTTCAATGGCCGCTTCTCGCCGGAACTGGCCTTTGGGCTGATCGAGCAGCACAAGGTGTCGCACACCTTTTTGTTCCCGACCGCGCTCAAGGCCATGATGAAGGCCTACCCCGAGCCGCGACGCCAGTTCCGCTTTGCGCTGCGCGCCATCATGAGCGCCGGCGAGGCGGTGGGCGACGCGGTGTTTGCCTACTGCCGCAAACAACTGGGCGTGACGGTCAACGAAATGTTCGGCCAGACCGAGATCAACTACAGCGTGGGCAACTGCGCGATGGAGTGGGCCGACAAGCCAGGAGGCCCTGTGGTGCCGCACCGCGCCCGTGGCATCGGCTGGCCGGCGCGTGCCGGCAGCATGGGCAAGGGCTACCCCGGCCACCGCGTGGCGGTGATCGACGACGAGGGCTGCGAATGCCCGCCCGGCGTGCCGGGTGATGTGGCGGTGCACCGGTTCAACGTGAACGGCGAGCCCGACCCGGTGTTCTTCCTCGGCTACTGGAACAACGACAAGGCCACGCGCAACAAGTACACGGGTGACTGGTGCCGCACCGGCGACCTGGCGGTGCGCGACGAGGACGGTTACCTTTGGTACCAGGGCCGTGCCGACGACGTGTTCAAAGCGGCGGGCTACCGCATCGGGCCCAGCGAGATCGAGAACTGCCTAGTCAAGCATCCCGCGGTGGCCAACGCGGCGGTGGTGCCCAAGCCCGACAGCGAGCGTGGCGCGCTGGTCAAGGCCTACGTGGTGCTGTCGGCCGACTTTGCCGCCCAGCGAACCAGGCTGGGCGCCGACACGGTGATGTTCGATGCACGGCTGGTGGCCGAGATGCAGGCCCATGTGAAAGGCAAGTTGGCACCCTACGAGTACCCCAAGGAGATCGAGTTCATCGATGCCCTGCCCATGACCACCACCGGCAAGGTGCAGCGCCGCGTGCTGCGCCTGCAGGAAGAAGAACGTGCGCGCCAGCGCCCCTGAACCACGATTGAAGAATCACACCATGAGCTTTCCCCTTGTGCAACTGGGCACCAGCGACCTGAAGGTGCCCCCGATCTGTCTGGGCACCATGACCTTTGGCGAGCAGGTGGACGAAGCCACCTCGCACGCCATCCTGGATCGCGCCATCGAGCGCGGCATTCACTTTCTCGACACGGCCGAGATGTATTCGGTGCCGCCGCGCGCCGAGACCTGCGGCGCCACCGAAACCATCATCGGCAACTGGCTGGCCCGGCGCCCCGGCATGTGCGGCAAGATCGTGCTGGCCACCAAGGTGGCGGGCCCGTCGCGCGGCATGCCCTGGGTGCGCAACGGCGCGGGCATGAGCTCGGCCGACATCGTGGCCTCGTGTGAGGCGTCGCTAAAGCGCCTGAAGACCGACGTGATCGACCTCTACCAGATCCACTGGCCCGAGCGGCATGTGCCGGCCTTCGGCAGCATGGTGTACGACCCGACCAAGGAAACGTCGACCACCTCCATCCTCGAGCAGCTGCAGACGCTGGGCGAGCTGGTCAAGCAGGGAAAGATCCGTCACATCGGCCTGTCCAACGAGACGCCCTACGGCGTGCATGAATTCGTGCGCCTGGCCGAAGCGCATGGCCTGCCGCGCGTGGCCACCATCCAGAACGTGTACTGCCTGATCAACCGCACCTACGAGAACGCGCTGGACGAAACCTGCCACCGCCTCAACGTGTCCTTCATCCCGTATTCGCCACTGGGGTTTGGGCAACTCACCGGCAAGTACGACGCCAGCGGCTTTGAAGGCCCCGATGCACCACCGAACGGCCGCATCGCGCGCTACGAGCGGGTGCGCGGCCAGCGCTGGGGCCGCGCCGACGCACTGGCCGCATCGCGCCGCTACAACCCGCTGGCGCGCCAGCACGGTCTGTCGCCCACGCAGATGGCGCTGGCGTTTTGCTACACCAACTGGCGTGTGGCCAGCACCATCATTGGCGTGACCTCGGTGGCGCAGCTCGATGAGGACATCGACGCCTGGGGCACCACGCTGTCGCCCGAACTGCTGGCCGAGATCGACCGCATCCGCTGGGAGATGCGCGACCCCGCAGTGTGACCCGGTGGTGTAAATCTGCACCGTGGCAAAGAAATCGCATGTGAGCGAAACCCCGGCCACGGCGCTGTTGCGCCAGCAGGGCGTTTCGTTTGTGGAGCATGTCTACGACTACGTGGAGCGCGGTGGCACCGGTGAGTCGGCGCGCCAGCTGGGCTGGGACGAGCATGCGGTGGTCAAGACGCTGGTGATGCAGGACGAGCGCGCGCAGCCGCTGATCGTGCTGATGCACGGCGACCGGCAGGTGTCCACCAAAAACCTGGCGCGGCAAATTGGCGCCAAGAGCGTGGAGCCGTGCAAGCCCGAGGTGGCCAACCGCCACAGCGGCTATCTGGTGGGCGGCACCTCGCCCTTCGGCACCCGCAAGGCCATGCCGGTGTACATCGAGCAGAGCATCCTGGCGCTGCCGCGCATCCTGATCAACGGCGGACGCCGCGGTTACCTGGTCGAGATCGAGCCTGCGGTGTGCGTGCAATTGCTGAAGGCCCAGCCGGTGCAGTGCGCGCTGGCAGAATGAATTCCATGCAAGCGCTGTACCCCATCGTCGCCACCGTCCTTGCCTATCTGCTGGGATCCTTGTCCTTTGCGGTCATCGTCAGCCGCGCCATGGGCCTGCAGGACCCGCGCACCTTTGGCAGCAAGAATCCCGGCGCCACCAACGTGCTGCGCTCGGGCAGCAAGAAGGCGGCCATCGTCACGCTGCTGTTTGATGCGCTCAAGGGCTGGCTGCCGGTGGTGCTGGTGCGCTGGTACGGCGAGCCGTACGGGCTGGGCGACGGCACCGTGGCACTCGTGGCGCTGGCGGCCTTTCTGGGCCATCTGTATCCGGTGTTCTTCCGGTTTCAGGGCGGCAAGGGCGTGGCCACCTTCATCGGCGTGGCCTTCGGCGTGGACCTGGTGCTGGGCCTGGCCACCGGCGCGAGCTGGCTGATCATCGCCTTCTTCTTCCGCTACTCGTCGCTGGCCTCGCTGGTGTCGGCGTTGTTCGCGCCGGTGTACTACCTGATGCTGGGCGGCGTGGCCTGGTATGCCGACAAAGCGGTGGCTGCGGCGCTGTTTGCAGCGATGCTGCTGCTGGGCTGGCGGCACCGCGAGAACATCGACCGCCTGGTCAAGGGCACCGAGTCGAAGATCGGCAACAAGGCCAAGGGCTGAGCGGCGGGCCGCCCACTTGGGTGCTCAGTCGCGGAAGTTGTTGAACGACAGCGGCAGGTCGCTCACGTCCTTGCGGATGATGGCCATCGCGGCCTGCAGGTCATCACGCTTGGCGCCGGTCACGCGCACCGCGTCGCCCTGGATGGCCGCCTGCACCTTGAGCTTGCTGTCCTTGATCAGCCGCTGGATCTTCTTGGCGGCTTCGCTTTCGATGCCACTCCGCACCTTGATGACCTGCTTGACCTTGTCGCCGCCCATCTTCTGAACGGCGCCCACATCCAGAAAGCGCACATCCACGCTGCGCTTGGCCAGCTTGCTGCGCAGGATGTCCTCGACCTGCTGCAGCTGGAACTCGGCGTCACCGAACAGGGTGATCTCCTTGTCCTTGATCTCGATGGCAGCCGACGTGCCCTTGAAGTCAAAGCGCGTGCCGATCTCCTTGGCCGCGTTGTCGACCGCGTTCTTCACCTCGACCAGGTTGGGTTCGCACACCGCGTCAAACGAAGGCATCTTGGGCTCCTGAGCGGGCCTGCACACACGGCCCCGATGCGAGAATTCTCCCATGACGGTTGAGACCAACGTTCCCCTGCAGGGCTACAACAGCTTCGGCATCGTTGCCAAGGCGCGTCGCCTGCTGCGGGTGCGCTCGGCCGACGAGGTGCGCGCGGCGCTGGCGCAGGGCGCGCCCGGCGAGGGCTGGTTTGTGCTGGGGGGCGGCAGCAACATCGTGCTGACCGGTGACGTCAAACCGACCGTGCTCAAGGTCGAGATCCTCGGCCGCCGCGTGGTGGGCGAGACCGATCGCCACTGGGTGGTGGAGGCGGGCGCCGGCGAGAACTGGCACGACTTCGTCACCTGGACGCTGGACCAGAACCTGCCCGGGCTGGAGAACCTGGCCCTGATTCCCGGCACGGTGGGCGCGTCGCCGGTGCAAAACGTGGGCGCCTACGGCGTGGAACTGCAGGACCGCTTTGAGTCGCTGGACGCGGTGGACCTGCACACGGGCCGCAGCTTCACCCTGGACGGTGCGCAGTGCGGCTTTGGCTACCGCGAATCGGTGTTCAAGCACGCGGCCGAGGCGGCACCGGTCGGGGCCTCGCCGCGCAACCTGGGGCTGAAAGACCGTGCCCTCATCACCGCGGTGCGCTTTCGGCTGCCCAAGGCGTGGCGGCCGGTGCTGGGCTACCTGGACATCGAGCGCAAGATCGCCGAGACCGGCATCACCCAACCCACGGCGCGCCAGCTGTACGACTGGATCTGCGCCATCCGCCGCGCCAAGCTGCCCGACCCGGCCGTCATCGGCAACGCAGGCAGTTTTTTCAAGAACCCCACCGTCACGCCCGAGCAGTGCCGCGACATCATCGCGCGCGAACCTGGCATCGTGCATTACCCCATGCCCGACGGCAGCATCAAGCTCGCCGCCGGCTGGTTGATCGATGCCTGCGGCTGGAAGGGCAAGACGGTGGGCAATGCCGCGGTGTACGAGCGGCAGGCGCTGGTGCTGGTGAACAAGGGCGGGCGCGAACACCCGGCCACCGGCGGTGAGGTGATGACGCTGGCCCGGGCCATCCAGACCAGCGTGTACGAGCGCTTTGGCATCCGGCTCGAGCCCGAGCCGGTGGTGGTCTGACCTAGTTCTTCTTCTTCGGTTTTTCGATCTGCGGCAGTGCCATGCCGTGGCCCACCGCCAGCAGGCCGGTGCGGGTGTAGATCGCCAGCTTGTCGCGCGTGTCGATGATGTCGAGGTTGCGCATCGTCAGCTGGCCGATGCGGTCGGCCGGTGTGAAGGGCGCGTCCTCCACCTTCTCCATGCTCAGGCGCTCGGGCGCGTAGGTGAGGTTGGGCGATTCGGTGTTGAGCAGCGAATAGTCGTTGCCGCGGCGCAGTTCCAGCGTCACCTCGCCGGTGACGGCACGCGCCACCCAGCGCTCGGCGGTCTCACGCAGCATGATGGCCTGCGGGTCGAACCAGCGGCCCTGGTACAGCAGGCGGCCGAGCTTGCGGCCGTTCTCACGGTACTGCTCGATGGTGTCTTCGTTGTGGATGCCGGTCACCAGCCGCTCGTAGGCGATGAACAGCAGCGCCAGGCCCGGGGCCTCGTAGATGCCGCGGCTCTTGGCCTCGATGATGCGGTTCTCGATCTGGTCGCTCATGCCCAGGCCGTGGCGCCCGCCGATGCGGTTGGCCTCGAGCAGCAGTTCCACCGGGGCGCTGAATTCCTGGCCGTGCAGGGCCACCGGATGGCCTTCCTCGAAGCGCACGCGCACCTCCTCGGCCTTGATCGGGCAGTCGTCGCGCCAGAAGGGCACGCCCATGATCGGGTTGACGATGCGGATGCCGCTGTTCAGGTGCTCCAGGTCTTTCGCCTCGTGCGTGGCACCCAGCATGTTGCTGTCGGTGCTGTAGGCCTTCTCGGCGCTCATCTTGTAGCCAAAGCCCGCCTTGTTCAAAAAGGCGCTCATCTCGGCGCGGCCACCCAACTCGTCGATGAAGGTCTGGTCCAGCCAGGGCTTGTAGATTTTTAGCGACGGATTGGTCAGCAGGCCGTAGCGGTAAAAGCGCTCGATGTCGTTACCCTTGAAGGTGGAGCCGTCGCCCCAGATGTGGACATCGTCTTCCTTCATGGCAGCCACCAGCATCGTGCCGGTGACGGCGCGGCCCAGCGGCGTCGTGTTGAAGTAGGTCACCCCCGCGGTGCTAATGTGGAAGGCGCCGCACTGCAGAGCGGCAATGCCTTCATGCGCCAGTTGCTGGCGGCAGTCGATCAGGCGTGCGCGCTCGGCGCCGTACTCCATCGCTTTGCGCGGGATCGCTTCGGAGTCGGGCTCGTCGGGCTGGCCCAGATTGGCGGTGTAGGCGTAGGGCAGGGCGCCCTTGAGCTTCATCCAGTGCAGCGCGGCACTGGTGTCCAGACCGCCCGAAAACGCGATGCCGACCTTCTGGCCGGCGGGAATGGATTGGAGGATGGTGGCCATGGTGCTGGGCGTCCGGTCAGCCGAAGTGGCAGATGTAGTGGTAAGCCTCGGTCACGCGGATGTCGAACTTCGAGTTGCCCGGGATGCTGAACTTCTCGCCCGCCGACGACTTGACCCACTGCTCGCTGCCGGCCAGCTTGTATTCGCACGAACCCGCCACGCACTCCATGATTTCGGGCGCGCCGGTGTTGAAGGTGAGGGTGGCCGGCAGGATCACGCCCACGGATTTTTTGGTGCCGTCGGCCAGGGTGATGCCGTGGCTCACACACTTGCCGTCAAAGTACACATTGGCCTGGGTGGTGACGGTGACGCCGGGAATCTGGGTGGTGCTCATGGTCGTTGGGGCTGATCGGCAGAACAGCGCGGGCAAAGGCCGGGATTTTAGGGGTCACCTGCAGGCCAGCCGGCCCACCATGACGGCAGGCTGGGGTAACAGCAGGCGGCAGGCGAAATTGTTTCCGTTTGTATGATCCCGCATCCGCCACCGCACCCACTGCGTATCCCACCTTGCCGGGACCTTTTGTCATGGCCACCGACACCCCAGACGCCACCGACCGCATCTTGATCGCCCTCATCGACGACATCGCCCGCCTGCAGGCCAGCGCCACCACGCGCGGGCAGGCCGAGGCCGCCCTGCGCGCCCTGTACGACCGCACCAGCGGCAAGCTGTACGGCGTGGCGCTGCGCGTGGTGGGCAACCGCGAATGGGCCGAAGACGTGGTGCAGGAGGCCGACCTGAACATCTGGCGCATCGCCGGCGATTACCGCGCCGCGCTGTCGCCGCCGATGGCGTGGATGGGGGTGATCACCCGCAGCCGCGCGCTCGACTTTTTGCGCCGTCGCCAAAGCGAGCGGGCCGACGCCGCGCTGGAACTGGACGACGCCATGGCCGACACGCTGCCGGCCGACACCCCTGCCCAGGCCGACCTGGTGCTGGCCAGCCAGCAGGCGCGCGCGCTGCACGACTGCCTGAGCCGCCTGGACGGACGTCAGCGCGAGGTGGTCAGCATGGCCTACATGCGCGACCTGAGCCACAGCGAACTGGCCGACCAGCTCAAGATTCCGCTGGGCACCGTCAAGACGTGGATCCGTCGCGGCCTTGAGCAACTGCGCGGCTGCATGAGCCGCTTTGCGTGACCGGGGCCGTGGCATGAACCTGCACCGTCACCCCGACCTGATTGAGCGCCTGGCCGCGGCCTACGCGCTGGGCACGCTGCGTGGCGGCGCACGCCGGCGCTTTCAGGCGCTGGCCCGCGAACATGCGTCCATCCGCGCGGCGGCCCTGCTGTGGGAAGAGCGCATCGCGGGCCTGACCGAACTCCAGCCGCTGTCGCAGCCCGGGCCCCAGGTGTGGAAGCGCATCGAGAACCTGGTGCAGGCCATGCCCGCACCCGCCCGCGATGCGCAGGCTGCAACCACGTTGGCACCGCTTGCACCGCTGGCGAGTGCCGTCGCCGATTCGCTGCGACGCGCCCTGGGGCTGTGGCGCGGTGCTGCGCTGGCCGGTGCGCTGGTGGCGGTGGGCGCGGGTGCGCTGGCGCTGCAATTCAACCGCGAGGCGCAGTCGCAGCAGGCGCAACTGGCCAAGGTGGAATCCGACAAGGCGCAGCTTGCGCGCGAGGCATCGCAACTGGCGGCCGAGCTGCGCGCCGCACCGCGCGTCGAATACGTGGCGGTGTTGATGGACGAAAAGGCCCAAGCCTCGATGCTCGTCACCTTTGATGCGCAAAGCCAGCGCCTGGTGCTCAAGCGCGTGGGGGGTTACCGCGAGGCGGCCGACAAGTCGCTGCAGTTGTGGGCCCTGCCGCCCGCCGGAGGCCCCAAATCGCTGGGTGTGCTGGGCTCGGACGCGGTGATCCGCTTGGCCGCCGAGGGCGGCGCGGTACGCGGTTCGCCGGCACTGGCCATCAGCCTGGAGCCCAAGGGCGGCGTGCCGGGTGACAAGGGCCCCACCGGCCCGGTGCTGTTCAAGGGCGCAGTGCTGCAGACCTCGCTCTGAACGACGCGCTTATCGCCAGTGACCGTGCGGCCACGCGCGGGCGTGCCAGTCGGGATGCCGGTGACCGTGGCGATCGGCGCGGCGGTCGTGGCCCTGCCCCGGATGCACGGGGTGTGCGGAGTGCGGATACGCATGCGGCCGCGGCGCCACGCCCACCCACGGCACGATGGTGACCACCTGCGCCGGGCGGTGCACCACAACGGGGGCAGGCACCACGTAGGTGGTGGACGTGATCACCTGCGGCGGGCTGATGAACACCGGCGCCGGAGCGCCCGGGACCACATGCGACACCACGCCACCACTGCCGTCGCTGTTCCACTGGCCTACCGGCGTGATCTGCAGGCGCACATGGCTGCCGGGGTCGTGCGGCATCTGCACGCTGTACTGCTTGCCCGCGTATTCGTATACCACCTGGTAGCCGGTGGTGCGGTTCTCGTAGAAGGTTTGCGTGGTGCACTGCTGCACATGACGCACTTCGCTGGGGCCCGAGCTCTCGATGCGATCGCCCAGCATGGCGCCGCCGACGATGCCGATCAGCGTGGCTGCCGCGCGGCCGCTGCCGTCTCCGATGGCGTTGCCCATGGCGCCGCCGGCAATCGCGCCCATCACCGCACCCGCCCCTGAGGTCTGCGGCCGCACCGCGACCGGCTGCTGGGTGCACACCTGACGCGGCACCGCCACCTGCGTGACGATGGGCGTGGACGACAGCACCCGGCCGTATTCGTTGGCGTGGGCCGTCAGCGGAACCGCGATAGAAACTGCGGCCATCGTGACCAGGGCAGCCAGCCAGGCAGCCAGTGGGGTGCGCGCAACGGTCATCGTCGCCTCCGGTGAAGTGTTGTGGTGGGGTTCAGCCATCACGCGCGAGCAGCCCCTTGCGTTGACAGCCTCGACCCTGAAGCCCGAGGCGTGGGCGGGTCTTTACGTTCTTGACCAGGATGTCACCCGTGCCGCCCACTGATCGGCGTCAAAGCCCACGGTGACCGCATCGCCCCAGTCGACCACCGGCCGCTTGATCACGCTCGGCTCGGCTTGCATCAGCTGCAGCGCGCCGTCTGCCGCATCGGCCTGTGCCTGTTGCGCGACATCCAGCCGGCGCCAGGTGGTGCCGCGCCGATTGATCAACACCCCGGCACCCACCGCCGCCACCCAGCGATACAGTGCCGCTGCGGACACGCCGTCCTTGCGGAAGTCATGAAAGCGGTGCTCGACCCCGTGGGCCTGCAGCCAGGCACGGGCCTTCTTGACCGTGTCGCATTTGGGGATGCCGTACACAACCGGCGTGGCGGGGTCGGCCGCGGGGTGGCCGGGCGATGCATGTCGGGTCATCGGCTGATGATAGGGCGCCGCTGCCTCAAGTCGGACACAATCGCGCGCCATGTCGAGTGACCGCGATCCCTCTGCCGCAGCGTCGGCCAGCCCGTCTGCTGCATCGACCGCCTTGCCGTCCACGCTGGATGGCTGGCTGTCGCATTGCGAGCGTCTGCATCCGAAGACGATCGAGCTCGGCCTGGAGCGGGTGCAGGCGGTGGCGCAGCGCATGGGGCTGCGCTTCAGCATGCCGGTGATCATGGTGGCCGGCACCAACGGCAAGGGCTCCACCTGCGCCATGCTCGAGGCGATCGCGCTGCAGGCGGGCTACCGCACTGGCGTGTACACCTCGCCGCATCTGGTGCACTTTGAGGAGCGATGCCGCATCGGCGGCGAGATCGTCGATGCGCAGGCGCTGCTGCCTCACTTTGAGCGCGTCGAGCAGGCACGCCAGGGCGCCACGCTCACCTACTTCGAATTCACCACGCTCGCCATCCTCGGCCTGATGGCTTCGCTGCCGCTGGATGTGGCCATCCTCGAGATCGGCATGGGTGGGCGGCTTGATGCGGTCAACATCGTCGATGCCGACTGCGCCATCATCACCAGCATCGACCTCGACCACATGGAGTTCCTCGGCCCCGACCGCGAAACCATCGGCCGCGAGAAGGCGGGCATCCTGCGCGCCGGGCGGCCGGCCATCGTGAGCGACCCGGTGCCACCCGACAGCGTGATCGCACATGCCCGTGAACTCGGCGCCGACCTGTGGCGCTTCGGGCACGACTTCAACTTCTCGGGCGACAAGCAGCAGTGGTCGTGGGCCGGGCGCGGGCGACGCTACGCGGGCCTGGCCTACCCGGCGCTGCGCGGCGCCAACCAGCTCATCAACGCCTCGGGCGTGCTGGCGGCGCTGGAGGCGCTGCGGCCGGTGCTGCCCGTCACCGCGCAGGCGGTGCGCAATGGCCTGGCCATGGTCGAGCTGCCCGGGCGCTTTCAGATCGTGCCGGGCCAGCCCGCGCTGGTGCTGGACGTGGCGCACAACCCGCACTCGGTGGCGGCACTGGCGGCCAACCTCGATGCGATGGGGTTCTATCCCACCACGCATGCGGTGTTCGGGGCCATGGCCGACAAGGACCTGGCGCCGATGCTGCAAAAAATGCATCCGCTGATCGATCGCTGGTACTTCTGCGATCTGCCCACGCCGCGCGCCGCCGCCGCTGCCGATCTGCAGCGCCAGTGGCAGGCGCTGCCCGCGCGTCAGGGCACCTCATCCAGCGTGCATGCCGGACCGCAGCAGGCCCTGCAGGCTGCTCTCTCGCAGGCAGACCCCACTGATAGAATCGTCGCCTTCGGATCCTTCTACACCGTCGGTGGCGTGCTCAAGGACGGTCTGCCCCGCTTGGGGGCCGCGCACGTGGGGGGTTGAAGGTCCGCGCACCCACCCATGGCGTTTCTCAAGTCCCGCAAGGAATCCCCCGATACGCCGGCTGGCAACGCGTCGGCCGAAACCGTCGAGTCGCTGCGGCGGCGCGCGCGCCAGCGGCTGATCGGCGCCGCAGTGCTGGTCGTCATTGGCGTGGTGGGTTTCCCGCTGCTGTTCGACACGCAGCCCCGACCGGTGCCGGTTGACATCCCGATCGAGATCCCCGACCGCAACAAGGCCAAGGGCACGCCGGTCAATCAGGCCGAGCCTCAGGTGACGATCACCCCGCCGCCCGATGGCAAGCCGGCCGAGCCCGCTGCGGCGGCCGTGGCCGAGCCCGCCGCTGCACCCGCACCCGCAACTTCTGCTGCATCTGCTGGTTCCTCCGCCCCGGCCGCGGTGTCCGAGGGCCTGGGCCCGCGCGAAGAGGTGGTGGCCTCGGGCCCAGCCAAACCGGCGAGCGCGCGGGCAGAGCCGGGCAAGCCCGAAGCCAAAGCAGAGGCCAAGGCCGACAACAAGACAGACGTCAAAGCAGACGACGGCACGCGCGCCAAGGCCCTGCTGGAAGGCAAAGCCGATCCGGCCAAGGACGCTGCCGACGCCCAGCCTGCACGCTTCGTGGTGCAGGTGGGCGCCTACGCCGAAGCCGACAAGGCCCGCGAGGTGCGCCAGCAACTCGAGCGTGCCGGGCTGAAGACCTACACCCACATCGCCGAAACCAAGGACGGCAAGCGCATCCGTGTGCGGATCGGCCCGTTCCCCACCCGCGCCGAAGCCGATCGCGTGTCGCAGAAGGTGAAGGACCTGGGCTTGCCGGTGGCGGTGCTCACGCTCTGAGTGCGCAGCCATGGCATCGCTTGACTGGATCCTGCTGGCCGTGCTGGTCGCCTCGCTGCTGCTGGGCGCATGGCGCGGGCTGATCTACGAGGCGGTGTCGGTGGCCAGCTGGGTGCTAGCCTTTGTGCTGGCACAGATGTGGGCTGCGCAGATGGCGGCCTGGCTGCCCATGGCCACCGCATCGCCCATGCTGCGCCATGCGGCGGGCTTCGTGGTGGTGTTCGTGGGCGTTCTGTTTGCCGGCGGCTTTGTCGGCTGGCTGCTCAAAACCCTGGCTTCGCGCATCGGCTTGCGGCCGATGGACCGCACGCTAGGCGCGGCCTTCGGCCTGCTGCGCGGTGTGCTGATCCTGCTGGCCGCGACGGTGGTGGTGCAGGCCACGCCCCTCAAGCTGCAGGAGTGGTGGGTCGAGTCGGTGGGAGCGGGCTTGCTGCTGGTGGCGCTGCGCGGCCTGAAAGACTGGCTGCCCGCTGGGTGGATGACGCCCTGGGCGGCGTGACGGGGTCAGGGAGAACCACACATGTGCGGCATCGTCGGCGTCGTCAGCGCATCACCGGTCAACCAGCTCATTTATGACGCGCTGCTGCTGTTGCAGCATCGCGGGCAGGACGCTGCCGGCATCGTCACGCAGCTTGGCCACAAGTTCTTCATGCACAAGGCCAAGGGCATGGTGCGTGATGTGTTCCGCACCCGCAACATGCGGGCACTGCCGGGCAATGTGGGCCTGGGGCAGGTGCGCTACCCCACAGCCGGAAACGCCTTCAGCGAGGAAGAGGCGCAGCCCTTCTATGTGAACGCGCCGTTTGGCCTGGTGCTGGTGCACAACGGCAACTTGACCAATGCCCACGCGCTGAAAACCGAGCTGTTCTCGACCGACCATCGCCACATCAACACCGAGAGTGATTCCGAGGTGCTGCTCAATGTGCTGGCGCATGAGCTCGAGCGCACCACCCGCGGCCATGCGCTGTCGCCCGACGAGGTGTTTGCCGCGGTGCGCAATGTGCATCGCCGCGTCAAGGGCTCGTACGCGGTGATCGCGCTGATCGCAGGCCACGGCCTGCTGGCGTTTCGCGATCCCTATGGCATTCGCCCGCTGTGCGTGGGGCATGGCGCCGACGGCACGGTGATGGTGGCCAGCGAGTCGGTGTCGCTGGAGGGCACTGGCCATCGCTTTGAGCGCAACGTGGCGCCGGGCGAGGCGCTGTTCATCGATCTGCAGGGCCGTGTGCATGCGCAGCAGTGCGCTGAAGCTCCCCGGCTGTATCCGTGCATCTTTGAATACGTGTACCTGGCGCGGCCCGATTCGATGCTGGATGGCATCTCGGTGTACCAGGCGCGGCTGAACCTGGGCGAGACGCTGGCCAAGCGGGTGATCTCCACCGTGCCGCCCACCGACATCGATGTGGTGATCCCCATCCCCGAATCAAGCCGCCCCAGCGCCACGCAACTGGCGCAATTGCTGGGGCTGCCTTACCGCGAAGGCTTCGTGAAGAACCGCTACGTGGGGCGCACCTTCATCATGCCGGGGCAGGCGGTGCGCAAGAAGTCGGTGCGGCAAAAGCTCAACGTGATCGCCAGCGAATTCAAGGGCCGCAACGTGCTGCTGGTGGACGACTCCATCGTGCGCGGCACCACCAGCCGCGAGATCGTGCAAATGGCGCGCGATGCCGGCGCACGCACGGTCTACATGGCCAGCGCCGCGCCGCCGGTGCGCTACCCCAACGTCTACGGCATCGACATGCCCACCAAGGACGAACTGGTGGCGCACGGACGCAGCATCGACGAGATCCGCGACATCATCGGCTGCGACGCGCTGATCTATCAGGACGTGGACGGCATGAAGCGCGCGATCGCCGCGCTGAACCCGGCGCTCGACGGCTTTGATGCCTCCTGCTTTGACGGCGTGTACGTGACCGGCGACATCAGCGCCGACGACATCGCCCGCCTGAATGAACACCGCGTGGGCGGCGACGAGGCCGACGAGGACACCTCGCGGCTGGCGCTGCCCAACACCCAGACGACCTGAATAAGGCGTCTGACAGAACCTGGACCTTCACGTGACCCGCAAGACACTGCCCCCCGGCCTGCACCGCGACACCCTGGCGGTGCGCGCTGCGGTGGACAAGACGCAGTAAGGCGAGAACTCAGAATCGCGGGAACACACCAGCAGCTTCACCCAGCCCCACACCGAAAACGCCGCCCGGCGCAGTGCCGTC
>JBJTCL010000086.1:0-19573 GCA_046091865.1 Burkholderiaceae bacterium
AAGTTGCCCAGGCGGATGCCGCGCGACTTGTCGGTCGTCTTGCGGATCATCTGCTCCACCGACACGTCGGTGCCCGGGTTCTGCTTGTAGAAGCCGCTTTTCTCGGTCATCTGGTAGGACGCCTTGGTCAGCGGCAGGTAGCCGGTCCGCTGGTGGCTCTTGGCGGCTTCCTCGGGCTTGGACAGGTGCGCGAAGAACTGCGCCACGCCCTTGTATTCGTTCTCTTTCTTGCCGGCCATCACCCACAGGCTGGCGCCGCCGATCACCGTGTTCTGCGGCGCGCCGGCCACGTCCGGGTAGTAGGGCAGCGGCGCGATGCCGTAGGCGAACTTGGCCTCCTTCGACACCCGCGCGTACAGGCCCGAGGAGCCGGTCATCATCGCGCACTCGCCCGAGGGGAACGACACGTCGGCGGCGTTGGCGCGGCCCTTGTAGACGAACAGGCCCGACTTGGCCATGTTGGCCAGGTTCTCGATGTGGCGCACATGCAGCGGGCTGTTGAAGTTCAGCCGCGCGTCGATGCCGCGCATGCCGTTGCCCTTGGTGGCGAACTCGGTGTTGTGCCAGGCCGAGAAGCTCTCAAGCTGCGTCCAGCTCACCCAGCTGGTGGTGAACGGGCACTTGTGGCCGCTGGCCTTGAGCTTGGCGGCAGCCAGGGCCACCTCGGGCCAGGTCTTGGGCGGGTTGTTGGGGTCGATGCCGGCCGCCTTGAAGGCGTGCTTGTTGTAGTGGAAGACGGTGGTCGAGCTGTTGAACGGGAAGCTCAGCATCTGACCGTTGGGCGCGGTGTAGTAGCCGGCCACGGCGGGCACGTAGGCACCGGGATCGAAGGTCACGCCGGCCTTCTTCATCACCTCGCCCACGGGCACGATGGCGTTCTTGCTGGCCATCATGGTGGCGGTGCCGACCTCGAACACCTGCAGGATGTGCGGCGCGTTGCCGGCACGGAAGGCGGCGATGGCGGCCGTCATCGACTCGTCGTAGCTGCCCTTGAACACGGGCACGACCTTGAAGTCCTTTTGGCTGTTGTTGAAGTCCTTGGCCTGGTCGTTCACCCACTCGCCCAGGGCGCCGCCCATCGAGTGCCACCACTGGATCTCGGTCTGGGCCTGGGTGGGAACGGACAACACGGCCGCAAGGGCGGCCATCGTGAGCTTGAGTTTCATGGGGTACTCCATCTGGATGAAAGGCCGCAGTGTCACGGCCTTGTGTGACTTTTTTATGAGAGTTGCATTACACCGCTTTGCCATCGGCCCGACCACGGGGATTTCCATGAGGCAAACCCCTGCCCGCCCGGCGTGCTTTGCGCCCGGCCAGGAAGCGATTTGTTGCACTGCGGTACGATAATCGATTGGCTGTTCTCCCCATGAATGCACCGACCGCACTCACTCACCTGATGGCCGCCGCCGGGCAGGCGCCGCGCCTGCGTGAGATCCCCTACAACTACACCTCGTTCTCCGACCGCGAGATCGTGCTGCGCTTGCTGGGCGAGCGGGCCTGGCAGGTGCTGGGCCAGTTGCGCTCGGAGCGCGCCACCGGCCGCTCGGCCCGCATGCTGTACGAGGTGCTGGGCGACATCTGGGTGGTGCAGCGCAATCCCTACCTGCAGGACGACCTGCTGGACAACCCCAAGCGCCGCCGCCTGCTGGTCGAGGCGCTGCACCACCGCCTGGGCGAGATCGCCAAGCGACGCACGCCGCAGACCGACCCGCAGCGCGACGCGCTGGTGGGCGAACTGCTCGACGCCGCCGGGCGCGCGGTGCGCGACTTCGACGCCACCTTCGACGAAACGCAGGCGCTGCGCCGGCGCACCCAGCGGCTGCTGCGCCGCTACGCCGCCACCGACAACATCCGCTTTGACGGCCTGAGTCGCGTCAGCCATGTGACCGATGCCACCGACTGGCGGGTGGAGTACCCCTTTGTGGTGCTCACGCCCGACACCGAGGCCGAGATGGCGGGCCTGGTCAAGGGTTGCATCGAACTGGGCCTGACCATCATCCCGCGCGGCGGCGGCACCGGCTACACCGGCGGCGCCGTGCCGCTGACCTGGAAGAGCGCGGTCATCAACACCGAAAAGCTCGAGGCGATGACCGAGGTTGAAGTCGTGGCCTTGCCCGGCATCAGCCAGCCGGTGCCCACGGTGTGGACCGAGGCCGGTGTGGTGACGCAGCGCGTGGCCGACGCCGCCGAGCGGGCGGGTTTCGTGTTCGCGGTCGACCCCACCAGCGCCGAGGCCTCGTGCATCGGCGGCAACATCGCAATGAACGCCGGCGGCAAGAAGGCCGTGCTGTGGGGCACCGCGCTGGACAACCTGGCCTCGTGGCGCATGGTCACGCCGCAGGCCGAATGGCTGGAAGTGGTGCGCCTGAACCACAACCTGGGCAAGATCCACGACGCCGAGGTGGCCAGCTTCGAGCTGCGCTACTTTGGCGCCGACCGCGCCAGGATCGACTGGACCCGCCCTGCCCGCACCGAGCGGCTGGACATCCCGGGTGCGCGCTTTCGCAAGGAAGGCCTGGGCAAGGACGTCACCGACAAGTTCCTCAGCGGCCTGCCCGGCATCCAGAAGGAAGGCTGCGACGGCCTGCACACCAGCGCGCGCTGGGAGGTGCCCCGCATGCCGCAGCACACCCGCACCGTGTGCCTGGAGTTCTTTGGCCATGCGCACGACGCGGTGCCCAGCATCGTTGAGATCAAGGACTTCATGTTCGCCGAGCAACGCCGCAGCGGCGTGGTGCTGGCGGGCCTGGAACACCTTGACGACCGCTACCTGAAGGCCGTGGGCTATGCCACCAAGAGCAAGCGTGGCGGCCTGCCCAAGATGGTGCTGATCGGCGACATCGCCGGTGACGACGCCGACGCGGTGGCACGCGCCACCAGCGAGGTGGTGCGCATTGCCAACTCGCGCAGCGGCGAGGGCTTTGTGGCCGTCAGCGCCGAGGCGCGCAAGAAGTTCTGGCTGGACCGCAAGCGCACGGCTGCCATCAGCCGCCACACCAACGCCTTCAAGATCAATGAAGACGTGGTGATCCCGCTGCCGCGCATGGCCGAATACACCGACGGCATCGAGCGCATCAACATCGAGCTGAGCCTGCGCAACAAGATCCGCCTGGCCGACGAGCTCGAGGCCTTCTTCACCCCCGGCAGCCTGCCGCTGGGCAAGCAGGACGACGCCGGCGACATCGCCTCGGCCGAGCTGCTGGAAGACCGCGTGTCGCAGGCGCTGGCTCTGGTGCGCGAGGTGCGCTCGCTGTGGCAGGGCTGGCTGGCCGGTGTGGACACGCTGTTTGCGCAGCTGCAGTCGCACCAGTTACGCGCCAGCTGGAAGACGCAGCTGCGTGCGCCGCTGCAAAACATCTTCTCGGGTGCGGCGTTCCAGCCCATTCTGGCCGAATGCCACGCCATCCACCAGCGCGTGCTCAAGGGCCGGGTGTGGGTGGCCCTGCACATGCACGCCGGCGACGGCAACGTGCACACCAACATCCCCGTCAACAGCGACGACTACGAGATGCTGCAAACCGCGCACGAGGCGGTCAAGCGCATCATGGCGCTGGCGCGCAGCCTCGACGGCGTGATCTCGGGCGAGCACGGCATCGGCATCACCAAGCTCGAGTTCCTGAGCGACGAGGAGATCGCCCCGTTTGCCGAGTACAAGCGCCGCATCGATCCGGAAGGCCGCTTCAACAAGGGCAAGCTGCTGCGCCCGCTGGGGGACGCCAGCGACGCCGGTTTTGCCGCCGGGCCGCCCCAAGGCGAAACGCGCCCCCTCGGGGGGCAGCGAGGACACGTCAGTGCCGAGCGTGGGGGCTTCATCCATGCAGACCTCACCAATGCCTACACGCCCAGCTTCGGCCTGATGGGGCACGAGTCGCTGATCATGCAGCAAAGCGACATCGGCGCGATCGCCGACAGCGTCAAGGACTGCCTGCGCTGCGGCAAGTGCAAGCCGGTGTGCGCCACCCACGTGCCGCGCGCCAACCTGCTGTACAGCCCGCGCAACAAGATTCTTGCCACCTCGCTGCTGGTCGAGGCCTTCCTGTACGAAGAGCAGACGCGCCGCGGCGTGTCGATCAAGCATTGGCAGGAGTTCGAGGACGTGGCCGACCACTGCACCGTGTGCCACAGGTGCGAAAGCCCGTGCCCGGTGAAGATCGACTTCGGCGACGTGTCGATGAACATGCGCAACCTGCTGCGCAAGATGGGGCAAAAGAGCTTCCGCCCGGGCAATGCCGCGGCGATGCTGATGCTCAACGCCACCAGCCCTCAGACCATCAAGCTGATGCGTTCGGCCATGGTGGACGTGGGCTTCAAGGCGCAGCGCATCGCCAACGACCTGCTGGGCACGCTGGCACGCCGCCAGACGGCCAAGCCGCCCGCGAGCACCGGCCGCGCGCCGCTCAAAGAGCAGGTGATCCACTTTGTCAACAAGAAGATGCCTGCCGGCCTGCCCAAGAAGACGGCGCGCGCCCTGCTCGACATCGAGGACAAGGACTACGTTCCGATCATCCGCAACCCGCAGGCCACGTCGAGCGACAGCGAGGCGGTGTTCTACTTTCCGGGCTGCGGCTCGGAGCGATTGTTCAGCCAGGTGGGCCTGGCCACGCAGGCCATGCTGTGGCACGCCGGGGTGCAGACGGTGCTGCCGCCGGGCTACCTGTGTTGCGGCTACCCGCAGCGCGGCAGCGGACAGTTTGACAAGGCCGACAAGATCATCACCGACAACCGGGTGCTGTTCCACCGCGTGGCCAACACCCTGAACTACCTCGACATCAAGACGGTGGTGGTGAGCTGCGGCACCTGCTACGACCAGCTGCAGGGCTACAAGTTCGAGGAGATCTTCCCGGGCTGCCGCATCGTCGACATTCACGAATACCTGCTGGAGCGCGGCATCACGCTGCCGGCCGAGCAGGCGGGCGCCTACCTGTACCACGACCCCTGCCACAGCCCGATGAAGCAGCAAGACCCGATGAAGACGGTCAAGGCGCTGGTGGGCGATCAGGTGCTCAAGAGCGAGCGCTGCTGCGGCGAATCCGGCACGCTGGGCGTGACCCGCCCGGACATCTCCACCCAGGTGCGCTTTCGCAAGGAAGAAGAGCTCAAGAAGGGCGAGGTCGCCTTGCGCGCCTCGGGTTCGGTGGGTGAGCGCGACAACGTCAAGATCCTCACGTCGTGCCCGAGCTGCCTGCAGGGCCTGAGCCGCTACGGCAACGACCTGAACAACGGCCTGCTCGAGGCCGACTACATCGTGGTCGAGATGGCGCGGCACATCCTGGGCGAGAACTGGCTGCCTGAGTACGTGGCGCTTGCCAACGCGGGCGGCATCGAGCGGGTGCTGGTGTGAGCGGCGCGGGCGCTGCATGCGCGCTGTGCGGCCCCGACGATGACCGCGCGGTGCACCTGGTGGCGCGCAGCCTGCACTGGCGCGTGGTGCGGGTGCTCGACAACCCGGACCACCTGGCCTTCTGGCGCGTCATCTGGAACCCGCATGCCGCCGAGATGTCCGATCTGGACGGCGCCGGGCGTCACGCACTGATGCAGGCGGTGTTCACGGTGGAGCAGGTGGTGCGCCGCGAGCTGCAGCCGCTCAAGATCAACCTGGCGAGCCTGGGCAACATGGTGCCGCATGTGCACTGGCATGTGATTGCGCGCTTTGCCACCGACCGCCACTTTCCGCAGCCGGGGTGGGCTGCGCCGCAACGCGAGGCCGACGAGCGGCTGCTGGTGAGCCTGAGCGCGCTGGTGTCCCAGGTTGACCGCGCCATCCAGCAGGCGCTGCTGCAGCGCTGAACCCTTTGCCCCGACACGATCATGAGCACCACCCAAGCCCCCACCCCCACCGGCCTGACCGTGCACCAGAAGTCTCGCGAGCTCGAGGTGTCGTTTGACGACGGCCAGACCTTTCGCATCGCGTTCGAGCTGATGCGGGTGTACTCGCCCTCGGCCGAGGTGCAGGGCCACGGCCCGGGCCAGGAGGTGCTGCAGACCGGCAAGCGCAGCGTCACCCTGACGGCGCTCGAGCCGGTGGGCAACTACGCGGTCAAGCCCACCTTCTCGGATGGGCACGACAGCGGCCTGTTCACCTGGGAATACCTCTACCGCCTGGGCTCGCAGCAGCAGGCGCTGTGGGCCGACTACGAGCGCCGCCTGCGCGAGGCCGGTGCCGAGCGTGACGACCCGATGCCGGTGCAGGCCGGCGGCGGCTGCGGCCATCACCACTGAGCCGGCTGTCTCGCCTTCACCACGAATTCCGCGACGCGGCCGGGGTTGTCAGCCGCCCGGCGGCCTTTGCCCGTAGCATGCGGCGCTGAAAGTTTGAGCATGGCCTCCACCCACTTCGGTTTCCAGACGGTTGACGAGCGCGAGAAAGCGCGTCGCGTGCGCGGCGTGTTCGACTCGGTCGCCTCGCGCTACGACGTCATGAACGACCTGATGTCGGCGGGCCTGCATCGGGTGTGGAAGGCCTACACCCTGACGGTGGCCGATGCCCAGCCGGGCCACTGCGTGCTCGACATCGCGGGCGGCACCGGCGACCTGGCGCTGGGCTTTGCTCGCCGCGTCGGCCCCACCGGCACGGTGGTGCACACCGACATCAACCTGGCGATGCTGTCCACCGGGCGCGACCGGCTGGTGGACGAAGGCGTGGTGCTGCCCACCGCGGTGTGCGACGCCGAGCACCTGCCCTTTGCCGACGCCAGCTTCGACCGGGTGAGCGTGGCCTTTGGCCTGCGCAACATGACGCACAAGGACGCCGCGCTGCGCGAGATGGCGCGGGTGCTGCGCCCGGGCGGCAAGCTGCTGGTGCTGGAGTTTTCGCGGGTGGCCGAGCCGCTGCGCAAGGCCTATGACTGGTATTCGTTCAATGTGCTGCCGCGCCTGGGCCGCCTCGTCACCGGCGACGCCGACAGCTACCGTTATCTGGCCGAATCGATCCGCATGCATCCGGGGCAGGACGAACTGCGCGAGCTCATGAAGGGCTGCGGATTCGGCCATGTGGATGTACACAACATGACTGGCGGTGTGGTTGCCTTGCATGTGGGCATCAAGTGCGGCCCCGATCGGGCACCATAAGGTCTGTTGCGACCGTGTTTTTTTCCGGGCGTTGAAAGGAGTCTGCGAACCATGGGCAAACTGTTTTCCTTGTTGCTGGCGGGCATGATGGTGCTCGCCTCTGTCGATGCCAATGCGGCCAAGCGCCTGGGCGGTGGCCGCTCGGTCGGCCAGCAATCCAACAACGTGACGCAGCGCGAGGCGGCCAAGCCGGCTCCGGCGCCGGCACAGCAGCAGGCCCAGCCGGCTGCAGCGCAACCGTCGCCCGCCACCGCCGCCAACCCGGCCGCGGCGCAGCGCAAGCCCTGGGGCGCCATGCTCGGTGGCCTGGCCGCGGGCCTGGGCCTGGCCTGGCTGGCCCACAGCCTGGGCTTTGGCGAGGCCTTTGCCAACATCATGCTGTTTGCGCTGCTGGCGCTGGTGGTAATGGTGGTCATCGGCATGGTGATGCGCGCACGCCGCGGTGGCGCCGCGGGCAGCAGCCCGTACGCCATGCAGGGTGCGGGTGCCGGCACGGCGCCCGGCCAGGCACCGGTCATGCGCGAATACAACCCCGACAAGGTCGGCAACGACGCGTCGGCCCGCCCCTGGGAGCGCGACAGCACCGGCGGCATCCGCATTGGTTCAGCACTGGGCGGCGCCCAGCCCAAGTACAGCTGGAACATTCCCGCCGACTTCGACAGCGCCGGCTTCGTCGAAGCGGCCAAGCGCAACTTCGTCACCCTGCAGGCGGCGTGGGACCGCGCCGATCTGGCCACGCTGCGCTCGATGATGACCGACGGCATGCTGGCCGAGATCCGCACCCAGCTGGCCGAGCGCGAGCAGCACACCGGCGGCCCGTCCAACCAGACCGACGTGGTCATGCTGGACGCGAAACTGCTGGGCATTGAGGATCTTGGCGATGGCTACATGGCCAGCGTCGAGTTCTCCGGCATGATCCGCGAAGAGCCCTCGGCCGGCCCCAGCCCCTTCCGCGAGGTTTGGAACATGACCAAGCCCAAGGCCGGCAACTCCGGCTGGCTGGTGGCGGGCGTGCAGGCCTTGCAGTAAGCGGCGGAGCAAAGCCCTTAGCTGCACACTTCATCCACGCCTCGTGCCGCCGCTGGCGGCATGGGGCCTTCGGGAATAATCGGGGGACCATGGCGACATCGTCCCCCGAATCTTTTGGCGCTTCGCCTTTGGCCTTGCCCTTCAAACTGATGGATGCGGTCGCCGACCGCCTGAGCGGTTCGCTGCGGCCGCCGGCCTGGGCGCTGGCCGAGGCGCAGACCCGGCTGGTGCTGCTGCTCAATCACATCCTGCAGCAGGAGCCCGCGGCCCTGGAGCGCCTGCGCCGCCAGAGCGGCCGTGTGGCGCAGGTGCAGTGGCGCGACTTTTCGCTGCGGCTGGCCATCACACCGGCGGGCCTGCTCGAACTCGCCGCGCCGGCCGCCGCCAGCGACCTGACCCTGGAGCTGATGGAGGCTGCGCCCTCGGCGGCGCTGCAGGCGGCCCTGCGCGGCGACAAGCCGGCGGTGCGCATCGAAGGCGATGTGCAGCTGGCGGCCGAGGTCAACTGGCTGGTGGACCATGTGCGCTGGGACATCGAGGAAGACCTCGCCCGGCTGCTGGGCGATGCCCCGGTCCATGCCCTAAGGGCCGCGGCGCGCCGGCTGGCGCAGGCGCTGCGCGACGGCCTGCAGCGCGTGGCCGGAGGGACGAGTAACAGCGCGGGTAACAGCGCCGCCACCGGTGCGGGCACCGGCCTGGGTGCGGGCGCCGCATGACGCGATTCCTGCGCGGCATCTTCATCGTCTGGGTCGTCCTGCGCTACGGCCTCGACGAGCTTGTCCTCAACAGCTTTCGGCACCGCGGCCTGCGGCTGGTGGCGCGCATCGTGTCGATGGGCCGCGACCTGCGCGCGCCGCGCGGGCAGCGCCTGCGCGAGGCGCTGGAGCGCCTGGGCCCGATCTTCGTCAAGTTCGGCCAGGTGCTGAGCACCCGGCGCGACCTGCTGCCACCCGACATCGCCGACGAGCTGGCGCGGCTGCAAGACCGCGTGCCGCCGTTTGACTCGGCCGTGGCCGTGGCCACCATCGAGCGCTCGTTCAAGCGCAAGGTCGACGAGGTGTTCATCCGCTTCGACCGCGAGCCGGTGGCCAGTGCCTCGATCGCACAGGTGCACTTTGCGGCCATCCGTACCCGCGAGGGCGACGAGCGCGATGTGGCGGTCAAGGTGCTGCGCCCGGGCATGCTGCCGGTGATCGAAAAAGACCTGAGCCTCATGCGCATGATGGCCGGCTGGGTGGAAAGCCTGTCGGCCGACGGCAAGCGCCTGAAGCCGCGCGAGGTGGTGGCCGAGTTTGACAAGTACCTGCACGACGAGCTCGATCTGGTGCGCGAGGCGGCCAACGCCGCGCAGCTGCGGCGCAACATGGCGGGCCTGAACCTGGTGCTGATCCCCGAGATGTTCTGGGACTGGTGCCACCCCGAGGTGATCGTGATGGAACGCATGAACGGCGTGCCCATCAGCCAGGTCGAGCGACTGCGCGAGGCGGGGGTGGACATCGCCCAGCTGGCGCGCGACGGCGTCACCATCTTCTTCACCCAGGTGTTCCGCGACGGCTTCTTCCACGCCGACATGCACCCGGGCAACATCCAGGTAAGCATCGCGCCCGAAACCTTTGGCCGCTACATCTCGCTGGATTTCGGCATCGTCGGCACACTGACCGAGTACGACAAAGAGTATTTGGCGCAGAACTTCACCGCGTTCTTCCGCCGCGACTACAAGCGCGTGGCCGAACTGCACGTGGAAAGCGGCTGGGTGCCGCCCGACACCCGCATCGACGAGCTGGAGGCCGCCATCCGCTCGGTGTGCGAGCCGTACTTTGACCGGCCGCTCAAGGAGATCTCGCTGGGCATGGTGCTGATGCGGCTGTTCCAGACCTCGCGGCGCTTTCATGTGGAAATCCAGCCGCAGCTGGTACTGCTGCAAAAGACGCTTCTCAACATCGAGGGCCTGGGCCGCCAGCTCGACCCGGACCTCGACCTGTGGAGCACCGCCAAGCCTTTCCTCGAGAAGTGGATGCTCGAGCAGATCGGCCCGCAAAAGCTGTGGGACGAGCTCAAGGCGCAGGCGCCGCGCTACGCCAAGATGCTGCCCGACCTGCCGCGGCTGCTGCACGACTACCTGCGCGACGGCCACAAGCAGTCGCGCAAGGAGATCGAAGAGCTGCTGCACGAGCAGCGGCGCACCAACAGACTGCTGCAAACCCTGATCTTCGGTGGCATTGGTTTTGCTTTGGGATTGCTGGCCATGCACATGGTCATTCGTGTGCAGCTATGGTGAGCGCGCCTAGAATCCGTGCGCTTTGAGGCCTGCGGGGGCCGAGTCCCAAGGATCACCGAGGAGTTGACCGATGAGTTCCCTGATTTTCTTCGTGGTTGCGTACCTGATCGTGACCATCGCGATCGGCCTGCTGGCCGTACGGCGCGTGCAGTCGGCCGCCGACTACATGGTGGCGGGCCGCAGCCTGCCGCTGTACATGAACGTGGCCTGCGTGTTCGCCACCTGGTTCGGCGCCGAAACGGTGCTGTCGGTGTCGGCCACCTTTGCCAAGGACGGCCTGCAGGGCATTCCCGGCGATCCGTTCGGCGCCTCGCTGTGCCTGGTGCTGGCTGCGCTGCTGTTCGCCAAGCTGTTCTACCGCATGAACCTGCTGACGATCGGCGACTTCTACAAGCAGCGCTACGGCAAGGGCGTGGAGGTGCTGACCAGCGTGGCCATCGTCGCGTCCTACCTGGGCTGGACATCCGCGCAGCTGACCGCGCTGGGCCTGGTGATCTACGTGCTGTCGGGCGGCGCGCTCGACTTCAACACCGCCATCCTGATCGGCGCGGGCATCGTGCTGGTCTACACCATCTTCGGCGGCATGTGGTCGGTGGCCTTCACCGACCTGTTCCAGACGGTGGTGATCCTGATCGGCCTGTCGCTGGTGGCCTGGCTGGTGGGTGACCTGGCCGGCGGCGCCACCAAGGTGATCTCGCAGGCGGCGGCCGACGGCAAGCTCAACTTCTTCCCATCGGACAGCGCGGGCTGGTGGGCCATGGCCGGGGCGTTCTTCGCCTTCGCTTTCGGCTCCATCCCGCAGCAGGACGTGTTCCAGCGCATGACCTCGGCCAAGGATGAGAAAACCGCCGTGCGCGGCACCGTGATCGGTGGCCTGGTGTACTTCTGCTTTGCCTTCGTGCCGATGTTCATCGCCTACGCCGCCTTCGTGGCCGACCCGGGCCTGGGCAAGCTGTTCGAGGCCGAAGACGCGCGCGAGATCCAGCGCATCCTGCCCGACCTCGTGCTGACGAAGATGCCGCTGTGGGCGCAGGTGATGTTCTTCGGCGCGCTGCTGTCGGCCATCCTGTCCACGGCCAGCGGTGCGCTGCTGGCGCCGACCTCGCTGTTCACCGAGAACGTGCTGCGCCCGTTTGTGCCCCGCATGAGCGACCGCCAGTTCCTGCTGACGCTGCGCATCATCCTGGTGACCTTCACCGCCTGCGCGCTGCTGTTTGCCCTGAACAGCAAGAGCACCATGTACGAGATGGTGCAAAACGCCTACAACGTCACGCTCACCGGCGCGTTCATCCCGCTGATCGGGGGCGCCTACTGGAAGCGCGCCACCACCCAGGGCGCGCTGTTCTCGGCCATCGGCGGCGTGCTGGCCTGGCTGGCGGCGGCCAACCTGGCGCCCGAGGCGATGATCCCGGCCAACCTGATCGGCTTCTTCGTCTCGGCGGTGCTGATGGTGCTGGGCTCGCTGGCGCCGCAGGTGATCGCCAACCGCGGCCACGCGGTGCCCCACCGCACCTGAAGAAGCGCGTCCAAGGTGCATCCGGGGTACATCCGGGGTACATCCGGGGTATATCCGGGGTGCCTCGGGTGCGCGTCCGCCCGCGGCGGCATCTCGCTCCGCATCCCGGCCTCGCAGGGGGCCGGCTCCTATAATCGAAGGCTTTGCTTTCGATGCCTCTGACGCCATGCCAATCTACGCCTACAAATGCGGGTCCTGCGGGCACAGCAAGGACGTGCTGCAAAAAATCTCCGATGCACCGCTGACCGACTGCCCGGCCTGCGGTGCCTCTGCGTTTGCCAAGCAGGTCACGGCGGCCGGCTTTCAGCTCAAGGGCTCGGGCTGGTATGTGACCGACTTTCGCGGGGGCAACAGCGGTGCGGGCAGCAACGGCGGCGCGGCCACCGAGGCCAAGAACGACGCCCAAGCCGATGCCAAACCCGCGTCGGGCGGTGATGCCGCTGCGCCCGCCAGTGCCGCCGCAGGCGCCGCGGCGTCCAGCGGTGGTGGCTCTGGCAGCGCCGACGGTGGCGGCAAAGCCGCTGCGGCCACGGCCACGTCATCGGCCGGCGGGTGCGGGTCGTCCTGCGCTTGCCACTGATCGCCGGCCCCGCGCTCGGCATTCCTTTTTTTCCGCTAAAGGCCCCCACCTATGTCTGCCTTGCGCAAGTGGATCTTTGCCGGCCTGCTGGTCGTGGTTCCGCTGGCGATCACCGTCTGGGTGATCGACTGGATCGTCGGAACGCTCGACAAGACGCTGCTGTTTTTGCCGGTCGAATGGCATCCCGACAAGTTGCTGGGGGTGCACATTCCGGGCTTCGGTGTGGTACTGGCGCTGGTGGTGCTGGTGGCCATCGGCGCGGCGGCCAGCAACATCTTTGGCCGCACGCTGCTGCACTGGTGGCACGGTCTGCTGGGGCGCATCCCGGTGGTGCGCTCCATCTACCTGAGCGTCAAGCAGGTGTCGGACACGCTGTTCTCCGAGACCGGCAACGCCTTTCGCACCGCGGTGCTGATCCAGTGGCCGCGCGAGGGTCTGTGGACGATCGCCTTTGTCACTGGCACGCCTGGTGGCGATGTCACCAACCACCTACGTGGCGACTTCCTGAGCCTGTACGTGCCCACCACGCCCAACCCCACCGGCGGGTCCTTTGTGATGGCGCGCAAGAGCGACTGCATCGAACTGAAGATGAGCGTGGATGACGCGCTCAAGTACATCGTGTCCATGGGCGTCGTCGTGCCCGGCGGCCCCGCCAATCCCCAAGTCAAGTGAGAACCGCCCGTGCGGGCGGCGTGAATCCATGTCCCAGATGCGTACCACCTACTGCGGTCTCGTGACCGAAGCCCTGATGGGCCAAACCGTGACCCTGTGCGGCTGGGTCAACCGCCGGCGCGACCACGGCGGCGTGATCTTCGTTGACCTGCGCGACCGCGAGGGCTATGTGCAGGTGGTGTGCGACCCCGACCGCCCCGAGATGTTCAAGGTGGCCGAAGACCTGCGCAACGAGTTCTGCATCCAGATCAAGGGCCTGGTGCGTGCCCGCCCCGCCGGCACCACCAACGACAAGCTCAAGAGCGGCCAGATCGAGATCCTGTGCCACGAGCTCAAGGTGCTCAACCCGTCCGTCACGCCGCCGTTCCAGCTCGATGACGACAACCTGTCGGAGACCACGCGCCTCACGCACCGCGTGCTCGACCTGCGCCGCCCTTACATGCAGCAGAACCTGATGCTGCGCTACCGCGTGGCGATGGAAGTGCGCAAGTTCCTCGACGCCAACGGCTTTGTCGACATCGAAACGCCCATGCTCACCAAGAGCACGCCCGAAGGCGCGCGCGACTACCTGGTGCCCAGCCGCGTTCACGACGGCCAGTTCTTCGCGCTGCCGCAAAGCCCGCAGCTGTTCAAGCAGCTGCTGATGGTGGCCGGCTCCGACCGCTACTACCAGATCACCAAGTGCTTCCGCGACGAAGACCTGCGCGCGGATCGCCAGCCCGAGTTCACCCAGATCGACATCGAGACCTCGTTCCTGACGGAAGAGGAAATCCGCGCGATGTTCCAGGGCATGATCACCACGGTGTTCCGCAACACGCTGAACATCGACCTGGGCGAGTTCCCGGTGATGGCCTACGCCGAAGCCATGCGCCGCTTCGGCTCGGACAAGCCCGACCTGCGCGTCAAGCTCGAGTTCACCGAACTCACCGACGTGATGGCCGATGTGGACTTCAAGGTGTTCAGCACGCCCGCGCAAAGCAAGGGCGGCCGCGTGGTGGCGCTGCGCGTGCCCGGCGGCGGCGAGATGAGCCGCGGCGAGATCGACGGCTACACCGAGTTCGTCAAGATCTACGGTGCCAAGGGCCTGGCGTGGATCAAGGTCAACGAGGCGGCCAAAGGCCGCGATGGCTTGCAAAGCCCCATCGTGAAGAACCTGCACGACAAGGCGATCGCCGAAATCCTGGGCCGCACCGGCGCGAAAGACGGCGACCTCATCTTCTTTGGCGCCGACAAGGCCAAGATCGTCAACGACGCCATCGGTGCGCTGCGCATCAAGATCGGCCACAGCGAATTCGGCAAGAAGAGCGGCCTGTTCGAGGACCGCTGGGCGCCGATGTGGGTGGTTGACTTTCCGATGTTCGAGTTCGACGAAGAGGCGCAGCGCTACACCGCGGTGCATCACCCCTTCACCGCGCCCAAGGACGGCCACGAAGACTGGATGGCCACCGAGCCCGAGCGCTGCATCGCCAAGGGCTACGACATGGTGCTCAACGGCTGGGAGATCGGCGGCGGTTCGGTGCGCATCCACCGCGCCGACGTGCAGCAAAAGGTGTTCGACGCGCTGAAGATCACGCCCGAGGAAGCGCAGCTCAAGTTCGGCTTCCTGCTCGACGCGCTGCAGTACGGTGCGCCGCCGCACGGCGGTCTGGCCTTTGGCCTGGACCGCATCGTCACGCTGATGACGGGCGCCGAATCCATCCGCGACGTGATCGCCTTCCCCAAGACGCAGCGCGCGCAGTGCCTGCTGACCCAGGCGCCCAGCATCGTCGACGAGAAGCAGCTGCGCGAACTGCACATCAAGCTGCGCAATCCGCAGCCGGCCTGAGCGCGCGGCCGACGCGCGCGCGGTCTGAGCCCGCGGCCGTGGCGCCGCGCTGACACTGTGCGCCGCATGGGTGCGCCCGGTTGGCTTGATATTTGTCAACTGTGTGAAGATCGTGTCAGAAAGTAAACGTTTCCGCGGCCGTAACATCGGCCCGCTGCAGGCCCTCGCTGTGTGCGATGCCAAAGCGCTGGTCCCACGGAAACCAGAAGTACAAGCGAGTTGACATGACGTTTTCAAAGCGGCGCATGGCCGCCGGTGCCTTGTTGATGTCCTGCGTCACCTGGGCGCAGGCCGCCAGCCCCGTGCTGATCGGCATCGACGCCGAGTTCGGCCACAAAACCAGCACCTCGGCGCAGGCGGTGCAGCAAGGCATCGAGATCGCCATTGCCGAGATCAACAAGGCCGGCGGCGTGCTGGGCGGCCGGCCGTTGCAGCTGGTGGTGCGCGACAACCGCTCGATCACCGCCATCGGCCCGGACAACCTGCGCGAGCTGGCCAAGATGCCTGACCTGGTGGGCGTGTTCGGCGGCAAGTTCAGCCCGATCTACATGGAGGCGGTGCCGGTCGTGCACGAACTCGGCTTGCTGCTGCTCAACCCCTGGGGCTCGGCCGACGGCATCACCGACCACAACCACCGGCCCAGCTACACCTTCCGCCTGTCGCTCAAGGACGAGTGGGCCGGCCCGGCCTTCGTGCGCTTTGCACGCGAGCAGTACAAGGCCGACGCCATCGGCGTGCTGCTGCCCAACACCGCCTGGGGCCGCAGCAACAAGGCCGCCATCGAGAAGGCTGCAGGCAGCGCCAACATGCGCATTGCCGGGCAGCGCTGGTACAACTGGGGCGACACCTCGCTGATCGCCGCCTACCAGGACCTGCGCAACGCCGGCGCCAAGGCCATCGTGCTGGTGGCCAACGAGGCCGAAGGCTCCATCCTCGTCAAGGAGATGGCGGCACTGCCCAAAGACCAGCGCCTGCCCATCATCAGCCACTGGGGCATCACCGGCGGCGAGTTCCCCAAGATGGCGGGCGACGCGCTCGACCAGATCGACCTGGCCGTGATCCAGACCTACTGCTTCATCGGCCAGAACACCCCGGCGGCGCGGCGGGTGCTGCAGGCGCTGCGCGAGCGCTACGGCGTGGCGTCGGCCGAGCGGGTGATGAGCCCGGTGGGCGTGGCCCATGCCTATGACCTGACGCATCTGCTGGCGCGCGCCGTGCAGAAAGCCGGCAGCACCGACCGGCGCAAGGTGCGCGACGCGATGGAGCACCTGGGCCCCTACGACGGCCTGATCCAGCGCTATGCGCAGCCCTTCACCGCCACGCGGCACGACGCGCTGTCGGCGCGCAAAGTGTTCTTTGCCCGCTACACCGCCGACGACCGTCTGCTGCCCATCGGCGCCGCGCGCACCACCCCGTGAAACTCTTCGAGGGCCGCGACCAGCCGCTGGCCCTTCGGGTCGCGCAGGCCTCGTTTGGCCTGACGATGCTCACCGTGGCCGCGCTGTTCGCGGTCTTCATGCTGCTGGCGCTGGCCGAGATCCCGGGCAACACCCGCAAGGTCAACGAAAACGCCGGCAGCGTGCTGGCCGAGGCCATCGTCACCGACATCAACTTCGTGCTGGGCGACCTGCGCGCGCTCAGCCGCAGTTCGCTGGTGTGGACCAGCCTGAGCGATTCCACCGGCCGCGAGGTCTACCTCAAGCCTTTCCTGGAGACGCGCAACCAGGGCGCGGCCGAGGCGGGTGTGGTGCTGGCCGACTACCGGGGCCGCCTGGTGCTGGGCAAGCCGGCCGAGGGCGTGAGCCCGTCGGATGTGGAGCGCGTGGCCATGCTGGCCATCGAGCGTCGCGCGCCGCAGGTGGCGGTGATCGACGCCGCCGGCCGGCCGATGCTGCTGGCCGCCGAGCCGGTGCTGTACCCCTACACCAAGGACGCGATCGGGGCGCTGGTCAACGGCATCGATCTGGCGTCCGAGTTCGGTCGCCGCTCAAAGGGGCTGGGGCCCGAACTGGGGGCCCACCTGATGCACCGCGGGCGCATGCTGTCCGAGCACGGCGACCCCAGTGCGCCGCACTTCATGCTGGTGGAGACCAAGCTCAAGCTGCTGCACGGCGTGAACGACGGGCCCTTGTCGGTCGAGGTGTACTCGGCCGTCAACCCGTGGGTGATGCCGGTGGCCAAGCGCTTGCTGGCCGGTGGCCTGCTGGCGGTGCTGATGGGGCTGGTGGCCTGGCATCTGGCGCGCAAGCTCGGGCAACGCATGACCGCGCGGCTGCAGATGCTGGCCTCGCACTGCGAGTCGGGCACGGCGGCGGCGATGCCGCAGGACCCGGGCCGCGATGAGATCGGCGTGCTGTCGCGCGCGCTGGCGCAGGCGATGCGCTCGTACGAAGAGGTCAACCACGATCTCGAGCGGCGGGTGGTGGAGCGCACGCAGCAACTGATGGCCAGCGAAGAGCTGCTGCGCGGCGCCATCGATGCGGTCAACGAGGGCTTTGCCATCTTCGACCAGCAGGACCGCATGGTGTACTGCAACCGCAAGTACCGGCTGGCGTTCCCGTCGCTCACCGACATGCTGCGACCGGGGGCCGGCTTTCCCGACCTGCTGCACGAGTGGGTGCGCCGCAACCGGTCGGAGTACACCGCGCAGGACAACGCCGCATGGGTGGAGCGCCGGCTGGCCGCGTACCGCAAGGGCGGCACCTGGACCGCCCAGGAGGAAACCGGGCGCTGGGTGCAGGGCATCGAGCGCCGAACGCCCACCGGCCACACGGTGAGCTTCCGGGTGGACATCACGGATTTGGTGGAAGCGCGCCAGCGCGCAGAGGCCGCCAGCGAGGCCAAGACCCGCTTCCTGTCCACCATGAGCCACGAGCTGCGTACGCCGCTGAACGGCGTGCTGGGCATGGCCCAGCTGCTGCAGGGGCCCGAGGTGAGCGAGGCCGAGCGGCTCGAGTTCGCGCAGATCATCGAGCAGTCCGGCCAGGGCCTGCTCAACGTCGTCAACGACATCCTCGACCTGTCCAAGATCGAGGCCGGCAAGCTCGAGCTGCACTGGGCCGAGCAAGACCCGTCGCAGCTGGTGCAGGATGTGGCGTTGCTGTTTCGCGAGCAGGCGCGCAGCAAGGGGCTGCAGCTGCAAGCGCATTGGGACGGCGTGCCGGGGCGGCGCTTCCGGCTCGACCCGCAGCGCCTGCGCCAGATCCTCATCAACCTGCTGGGCAACGCGGTCAAGTTCACCGAGCAGGGCAGTGTGGACCTGCAGGGCCGCGAGCTGCCCGCCGGTGCCGACACCGCCCAGCTGGACAGCAACGAGGCGATGCTGGAGTTTTCGGTGCGCGACACCGGCGTCGGCATCCCGGCCGACAAGCTGGCGCTGCTGTTCCAGCCCTTCAGCCAGGTCGACAGTTCCGACACGCGCCGCTACGGCGGCACCGGCCTGGGCCTGTCCATCGTCGAGTGGCTGGCGGGCCTGCTGGGGGGCTCGGCCGGCGTTCAGAGCGAACCCGGCAAGGGCTCGCACTTCTGGGTGCGCATCCGCGCGCAGGTGGTGTCCACCGCGGGCGAAGAACCGGTGGCGGTGGCGGCGGTGCGCCAGCCGGTGCAGCGCGTGGGCCGAGGCGGGCGTGTGCTGGTGGTCGAAGACCATCCGATCAACCAGACGCTCACGCAGGCGATGCTCGACAAGGTGGGGCTGGACAGCGTGGTGGCCGGTGACGGCCAGCAGGCAGTGGACATGTTTGCCCGCGGCGAGCGCTTTGACCTGGTGCTGATGGATCTGCAGATGCCGGTGCTCGACGGGCTGCAGGCCACCCGCGAGATCCGGCGCCTGGAGGCCCGGCGCCCGGGCGAACTGCACCTGCCCATCATCGCGCTGACGGCCAACCTGCAGCCTGGCGTGCAGGAGAGCTGCATCGCCGCCGGCCTGGACGACGTGCTGTACAAGCCGGTCGACCTGGAGCGGCTGCGCGAAACCCTGGCACGCTGGCTGGAGCATCGGCAGGCGGTTGCCACGTGAGTGGTGCGCGGCGCCACAAGGTGCCCGAGTCGGTGCTGGTGGTGATCCACACCCCGGCGCTCGAGGTGCTGCTGATCCGCCGTGCCGATGCCGGCACCTGGCAGTCGGTGACCGGCTCGAAGGACACCCTGGATGAGCCCTGGCAGGCCACCGCGGTGCGCGAGGTGGCCGAGGAGACCGGCATCGATTGCGCGCGCGGCAGCGCACTGGCCGATGCGCTGCTCGACTGGGGCATGGAGAACGTCTACGACATCTACCCGCGCTGGCTGCACCGCTATCCGCCAGGCGTGACGCGCAACACCGAGCGCGTGTTCAGCCTGCAAGTGCCCCGCGCGCAGCCGGTGCGGCTGAACCCGCGCGAGCACACCGATCAGCAGTGGCTGCCCTGGGCGCAGGCGGCCGACACCTGCTTTTCGCCGTCCAATGCCGAGGCCATCCTGATGCTGCCGCGCTTTGTGCGCTCCGCCGGGTCCTGAACGGGGCAGGGCGTGCCCCTGCGCAACGGCAGCCGCCACGAATTGCGTTAAGGTTGGCCGATGGATCGCTTGCGCATCGCGACCTACAACATCCACAAGGGCGTGCAGGGC
>JBJTCL010000087.1:0-54705 GCA_046091865.1 Burkholderiaceae bacterium
CCCAGCATATTCAAGTTTGCCAGTACAGACGATTTCTGGCGACCTTCCTAAGCCCTTGATTTCTAAGCACTCTGAGACCGAAAATCCCCAAAATCACGCGCTAGGTGTCGAACTCCCGGGTTAGGGGCAGGACAACTGCCACAGCCACTAAAAGAAGTGGCTCGGTTCATTTGAACAGATATACCCCGATGGATAAGTGATACGGGGTGGGTTAAAACGGTGCAGCGTTGTCCACGGCGGCGGTCAGGGTCCGTGCTTAGACCATGGGATCCACGGCGGTGGTCAGCGCTGGGAAAACCGTACTACTGACTATACTTAAACTTACAGATCAGGCGTGGGTTTTCTAGAAAATTTCGTTTGCCACGACACTACATGCTCAATGTTCACTAGGCAGCATGATGACCCAATGCTCTGTGTCCCACACAGCGTAGAGCGTGAGGTTAGGAAGCGGAAAGTCTGTGTAGGGGATCGCTTGGCTTGCCAGTTCCCTACCGTTTCCATCTTCATAGCGCATTATGGCTCGACACTTCTCAACTTCAATACGGACCACGATGAACCAATCCGCAGTGCCAATCTCTGCGACATGGTTGCCGTCATCTTGCTGTAGAGCCGCGCCATCATCTGTCGTGTAACACGACAAGATCATCGCCTGCCCTGTAGCAAGTCGATGTTCATCTCCGCTGACAGGTTGGACGAATAGAACTTCTCAATCATCTCCACGCTGGTTCGGGCATTGCGTGCCAGCGTCAGAAGGTCAATCTTGCCCCCGTACAACAGCCTAAGCGTGATGGCCGTGTGCCGCAGGCTGTAGAGGGTGCGGTTCTTGCCGTTGGCTTTGTTCTCGCCAACCCCAGCCACTGCCTGTACGTGCTTGAACTGCCAGCCCAAAAACTCCAGCACCTTTCCCCTGTCTGGCTGGGTGGGCATGAACAGATAGTCGTCAGCTCCGCCCAAGCCCTGTGCCTTGTGGTGTGCCAGCAACCGCTCGTAGACGCCCACTGCACTGCGTAGGGTGACGATGGGCTTGTCGTGTAGCTTGCTTTCGGGCAGGTTCAGGCGCAGGTAGGTGTGCCGACCTCGCACGACAGTGACATGCTTGTGCTGGAGATTTTTGATGTCGCTGGGGCGCACGAAACTGTTGACCATAAAACGAATCAGCCAATGCAGGTCGTGTGTGATCTCAGCGTAGCGGTCCACGTGCTCCTTGCCCCGCTTGCTTCGCTGTGTGGTGGAAATGGGCACTCGTTGCCCAACCAGTCTGTTGGCAGTGCGAACCAGCAACCTGTATTCGGCAAGGGTGAAGCTCCCACGTGGCTTGCTGGTCACTTTGATGGCGGGGAACTTGGGGACGAAGGCGATCAGGTTCATGCTGTAGGCGTAGCTGAAGATTTTTCGGGTGGCGACCACGTGTTGCTGGATGGTTGTGGTGGTCATCCCGTTAGCGCTGAGCTGTTGGATGAAATTGCTGAGCTGGGTGTAGCCAATGCGGGCCAAAGCCAAGTTGCCGAAGTAGGGAACGATGGTCTTGTGCAGTCGGTTTTGGAAGATGCGCAGGCCTGCACTGCTCAACTCACCCCGCTGTACACGGGCCTGCTGGAGCGCCAATGCCGCAGGCACCACATCTGCGAACAGTGTTTCGCTGTTCCGTTGCTGGATTGATTCCCCGTACACTTCAGCGGACTTGATGTGGAAGAACTGCTTGGCAAGACTGATGGCGCTGGTCTTGTTGCTGGTGCGCAGGCTCTGGCTGTAGGTCTTGCCTTTGAAGAAGCATCGCACCTGCCAGAAGCGCGACGCATTGGTCATGTAGATGCGTAGCTTGCTGGGGTAGTTGGCAATGGGGGTGACAGTGGCAGGGATGGGCAGGGTGCGGTGCCTGTTGGGGCTGTATACCCCGTCATTTGCGGCCCAAATTTCGTAAGTGCTCAGCATCAGCAAAGCGTACGAGTAGCTAACCTGGTCGAGCAAGAAGTAGGCGGTAGGCAGGCGCGAAGCGCTGGCTCCCTCTTGCGCCGTTCAGGCGCCAGCACCCTCCAGTCCTGCCCATTGCGAAAAAAGAGCCTGCGGCGTGCTGAAAACGCCACATTGCAAGAATTTTTGCAGCACAGTGAAGACCTAGCTACTCAGCGTCGAAAAAAATAAACCCACCGTCGACTTGCGTGAACGGCGGGTCTATGGATTCAAGCTGATGGTCGGGGTGAGAGGATTCGAACCTCCGGCCTCTACGTCCCGAACGTAGCGCTCTACCAGGCTAAGCTACACCCCGATGACCTTGCGGTCGCGAGGCGCACCGCAGGTGGCCCCGTTTGAAGGGCGCGATTGTAGCAAAGCGCCCACGGACATTCCGGCCGTGCGCATCCGGGCGTTCGGTACCGAAACGACCCTGACCGCGACAGTCCTGATGGCCCTGCGGCACACTGCCCGCACGGCGCACACTGCCGGACGCCGCTTGCCCCACACACCGTCCATGCACCGACTCACGCAATACTTTCTTCGCGGCCTGATCACCTTCTTGCCGCTGGCCCTGACCGCCTACGCGATGGTGATTTTTGTGGCGTGGATCGAGCGCATCACCATACGCTGGTTCCGCCCGCTGGTGGGTGACTTTTACCTGCCGGGGCTGGGCATCCTGATCGGTGCCGTGCTGATCCTGACCCTGGGGTTTCTGGTGTCGCAGCCGTTCACGCGGCGGCTGTTCTCGTGGCTGGAACTGCCCTTCACCAACCTGCCGGTGGTCAAGAGCATCTACTCGTCGCTGAAGAACTTTGCCGACTACTTCTCGCCGCACGAGCACGATGCGCAGCAGGTGGTGCTGCTACGCCAGCCGGGCTCGGACATCTCGGCGCTGGGCCTGACCACCCGGCAAAACATGCGCGGCCTGCCGCGCGGCTTGGGCGATCTGGGCGACCAGGTGGCGGTGTACCTGCCGATGGGCTACATGATCGGCGGCTACACCGTGTTCGTGCCGCGCAGTTGGGTCACGCCGGTGGACATGTCGGTGGAAGAAGCGATGCGCATGGCGCTGATCGCTTTTGTTGCGCCGCCGCAGGCGCCGCCCCCCGGTGCGGATCACTCATCGGGCAAGGCTGAGCGCTGACAGGCCGGCGCCGGCGGCCGACGGGATCAGCCCGTTTCGACGCCGGCCAGCCAGGGCGCGACAAAGGCGAACCAGCCACCCACCAGCAACATCGCCAGCGAGAACAGGTACAGCCGCGCCGAAAAGCGCCGGGTGCGCAGGCAGGCGTTGCGCAGGGCCAGCTCGTAACAGATGCCGATCTGTTGCGCCACCTCGCGCAGCCCAATGGTGACCTTGGTTCGCCTCCAGTGCGCGGGGTCCGTCATACTGGCCCGGGGGACTCATCGGGTCCTCCATGAACTCTCGCTCAAAGAAGGCGCACGCCTGTGGTGTCAGGTCAAGTCAGCGTCTTTGCTGGGGTAAGCTCTGGCGAGCCAGCCATGAAGGCCTTCAGCTCCTGCCGAGTCGGACAACCCATACGCCCGCCAAAGCGCGTGCATTTGAGCGAAGCAGCGTGACAGGCAAAGCGTGCGGCGCTGGCAATGTCGTGGCCTTCGGTCAGGGCCCACGCAAAGGTGCCGTGAAAAACATCGCCCGCGGCTAGAGTGTCGACCACCTTCACCGCCGGGGCAGGTATCCGTCGCACGGCGCCGTCTTCAACCCAGGCATAACCGTGCACGCCGCAGGTCGCGCCCACATGCCCACTATGACCAGCAGCCACTTCGAGCAGAGCGGCCTCGACTGAAGAGGCACCCGTGAAGTCCAGCAAGCCCGCATCCGAAAATACCGCATGCGTGGCCAGAGGGAGCAGCTTTTCCATCACACCAGGGGCGGCGATTTCACCATCGAGCATGCATGGCACGCCCACCTGCCGCGCCGCGCGTAAGGCGGCCTGAGCCCCTTGCGGCCACCGCACATCGCACAAGACCATGTCAACGCCCTGCAGATCCTGTAGCGGCAACCAATCGGCCGATGGATCAACCTCAGGATCATGGAAAGGAATCACCAACCGCTCTCCAGTGGCATCGACGATCACGCAGGCCCGTGAGGAAGCTGTCCCAGGCACCGTGTGCAAGCCCGAAACGTCGAGCCCCTCGGCCTGTAGCGAAGCACGCGCGGCCCGACCCTGCTCGTCCTCGCCGCAGCGCGCCCAAATCGCGCCCTGTCCACCGAGCCGCGCAAAAGCGCACAGGGCCGACAAGGCCATGCCGTCGACCACCTCCACTAGACGCCGGGCCAGGATCTTGGCCGGCGCAGCGAGTATCTGGTCAACCTGATAAACACGGGTCACACAGACCCCGCCCACGGCGATCGCGCGTGGCCTGCGCGGACCCACAGTCATTGCGGCCGCGATGCAGCAAAAGCGGCCGCTCGCCGGGCGAGGGCGGTGATGGCCTTGTAGTCGCCAGCGGCCACCAGGGGTCTGGGGGTGACCCAGCTGCCGCCGACTGTCGGGCAAGCCCGTAAGGCCAGGTAGCTGGCAATGTGTTCGGGCTTGATGCCGCCGGTCGGGCAAAAGCGTGCACGCGGGAACACGCCTTGCAGATGCTCGATTTGCTTGACGCCTTCGAGGCCATTGGCAGGAAAGAGCTTGAGTGCCTCAAAGCCCCAGGTCAGGGCCTGCATGACCTCGCTGGCGGTCCACACACCGGGCAGCAAGGGCAACTGCTTGTGCACCGCTGCTTGGGCCAGATCGGGCAACAGACCTGGTGAGACACCAAACTGGGCGCCCGCATCGAGCGCGCTTTGCACATCGGCCGCGCGCAGTACAGTCCCGGCTCCTACTGTGGCCTCAGGAACCTGCCGCCGGATAGCGGCAATAGCTGCCAAGGCTGCGGGGGTACGCATGAGGATCTCAAAGACCGTTACGCCGCCTTCAACCAAGGCCCGCGCCACAGGTACGGCACGGTCAGCATCGTGAATCCAGATGATGGGCATGACCGCAACACGCTCGAGCAATTCGGTCATAAGGGCTGGGGGAACGTACATAACGGCATTTGGCCGGGCAAGTTAGCGGCAGCTTGCTCAGGACTGCGCCTTAGACGATCCACGCAATGTCCGCCAGGCCATTACCGCCCAGATCATGAGGGTCAGCACGCCCAGCGTGCCGGCGATCGGGCGGGTAAAAAATGCGGTGGGGTCGCCATCGGCCTTGATCATGGAAGTCAGAAAACTCTGCTCGAGTAATTCACCCAGAACGATCCCCAGCACCAGGGGCGCCACCGGGATGCCGTTTTCTTCCATGAGCCAGCCGATCACACCGAAGACCAGCATCACCAAAACACCGTAGGGGCTGTTGGTGATGGCAAAGGAGCCCACGATGCAGAACAACAAAATGATGGGCAGAAGAATGCGACGGGGCGCACGCAAAAGACGCCCAGCTCCCTTGATCGCAGCCCAGCCCAGGGGCAGCATCAGCAGATTGGCGGCGATAAAGATCATGAAGACTGCGTAGATGAGCTGCGGGTTTTGTAGAAACACGGTGGGCCCTGGATTCATACCCTTCATATAAAGCACACCAATCACGATGGCAGTAATTGAATCGCCTGGAATGCCAAAGACCAATGCCGGGATCCAGGCACCGCTCAGGGCTGAGTTGTTGGACGAAGTCGACTCCACGACCCCTTCGACATGGCCGGTACCGAACTTCTCGGGCTCCTTTGAAAAACGCTTGGCCATGGCGTACGAAATCCAGGCCGCAATATCAGCACCTGCACCGGGCAAGGCTCCTATGGCCGTTCCCACCACCGAGCCACGCAGGAAATTACGCCAGTAACGGCGCGTCACCTCGCCGATACCCTTGAACAGCGCCCCGATCTTTTCTTGCACCATCACACCCATGGCCTCGGTCGATATGGAGCCGCGCAAGAGCTCGCTGACGGCAAAGGCTCCGATCATGGTGGGGATAAAACTGATGCCCGACATCAGATCCACATTGCCGAAGGTAAAGCGTGGATGGCCTGCAACAGGGTCTATGCCCACACAACCCACCGCCAACCCAATGAGCAAAGCCAAGATGGCCCGGGTGCGGCCACTGGCGGTGATCAAGGTGGCACAGCTCAGACCGAGAAAGGCCAGCCAGAAATATTCGAAGGACGAAAAATTGAGCGCCGCCTCAGCCAGCCAAGGTGCGGCAAGGATCAGGAACATCACGCCCACCAATCCACCGGCAACTGAAAACACCAACTTGACCCCAAGATTCAGTTCGAGCTGGCCCTTACGCGCCATGGCGTAGCTCTCGTCGGCGTACGCGGCCGAAGCCGGCGTTCCGGGCATGCGAAGCATCGCCCCCGGAATATCGCCCGCAAAAATGGCCATCGCGCTGGCCGTGACGATGGCGCCCAAAGCCGGCACCGGCGGCATGAAGAAGGTAATAGGCACCAATAAGGCGGTGGCCATGGTCGCCGTCAAGCCCGGAATCGCGCCTACAAAGATGCCGAAGATCGCCGAGCCGATCACTACCACGATCACATAGGGATCAAAGACCAGCGCGGCAGCGGCGGCTATCGTACTCACTTAAGGACCTCAAGAAAGTCACGGCGCATCACGAGCCCTATCGCAGCAATGAATCCCGGACCTTCAGCCGCCAGAAATTTGAGCGCACACTCAGCCCCCTGCCACCAGCTGCATGAACCAGCCTCGGGGCAGGGGCACACGCATGAGGGAGCCAAAGAACCACTGCATCACCAGCGCGGTCAGCACGGCCGTGATCAGGGCCGCCCAAAGCCGCACCCCGAGCCAGGTGCACAAGCCCGCCACCACGATAGTGGCCGTGGGTAAAAAGCCCAGACGCTCCGCAGCCAACAGGTAAAACACAATGGCCAAGGGCATAGACAGCAAAGCCAGCCAGCCCTGCAGGTGTCGCAAGGGGGGGCTCAGTGCCAGTAGCGGCCGGCCCGAACGCCAGCCGCGCATCGCAATCACCATTCCGCAGGCAATAATGCCTAGCGCAATCAGCCGCGGGAACATAGCCGAGCCATAGCGCTGGCCCGGCATGTCCGGGAAGGTGAAGGTGTAAGCGAAAAAGGCCGATGCCAGCGCCACCAGCAAAGCGCCGAGCAAGGTGTCGTGCAAGCGCATCCGGTTTGAGCTGTCGAGCGGCCTCGATCAGGACTTCTTGGCCAAGCCGGCGGCCGTCATAGCCACACCCATGGAGCGATCGCCATCGGCCATAAATTTGGTGAAGCCCGCTGGATCGGCCCAGGTGGTGCCAAAGCCACGGTTGCGCATGAAATCCTGGAAGTCGGCCGAGTCGTAGGCTTTTTTCAGCTCGGCCGTGAGGCGGGTGGCAATCGCATCGGGCAGATTGCGCGGAGCGGCAATACCGCGCCAGGCACCGACCGAGTAGTTGATCCCCAGCGTCTCGTTGAGCGTGGGTACATCCTTGAAGGCAGGGTTGCGCTGCGGCGCCATCACCGCCAGACTGACCGCTTTGCCGGCATCGATCATTGCCTTGGCCTCGGGCACCGAGCAGGTCACGATGTCGACGCCACCGGCTGCCAGGTCCTGCATGGCCGGCGCTGCGCCATTGGAAGGAACCCACTGCACATGGTTTGGCGACAAGCCCATGGCCTGAAGCCAACCGATCAGACCCAAGTGCCAGATGCCGCCCTGCCCCGTGCCCGAGGCCTTGAAGCGGCCGGCCGGAGCAGCTTTGATCGCATCGGCCAGGGCCTTGATGGTCTTGTAGGGCGAGCCCGCGTTGACCTGAACGCCCGGCGGATCGACATTCATCAGCGCCAACGGGGTGTAACTGGTGGGCCGCAGATCGGTCAGCCCCTGGTGATGCATCATCGTGATTTCCACCGTGATCATGCCGATGGTGTACCCATCGGCCGGCGCCGTAGCAATGGCCGAGTGGCCCACCACCCCCGAACCCCCGGTGCGGTTGACCACATTGAAGGGCTGGCCCAGATTCTTTTCAAGGATGGCCGCTACGATACGCGCCGTGGCATCGGTACCGCCGCCAGCACCCCAAGGGCAGACCATGGTCACCGGGCGATTGGGCCAGGCACCCTGCGCGCGTGCGGCGAGCGGCAACAGCGCGCCCAGACCGGCGGCCGCAAAACTACCGAGAACAGAACGACGACCTTGAACAGGATTTTGTTTCATCGGGGTCTCCTTGATATAAGGAAGCTTCTGCGATTGGCGTGTCGGAGACGCGATCGCCGGGCTTCATGGTAAACCTAATCATTGCTACTTTTCAATCGCGGAACGGCATTGAACACTTCAGGCTGATGTTGCGCAGCGTCAGATAAAAGTAGCGGCGGTGGATCAGGCGCAGCATGGGCGTGACGGTGTTCGAGGTGACGTGACGATAACGCTCGCGCTTGACCTCGAGCACCAGCCAGGGCTGCACCTCTTCGTACTCGACTTCGTAAAGGGAAAAGCCCGCGCGGGCGTACACCGTATCGTGCCGCAGGCTGGCCGAGCGCATGGCACGCAGGCCAGCGCCGGTGTACAGGCGGGTGGTTTCGTAATCTGCCAGCAGCGACACGGCACCCATGCCCTCGCTGCCGGTGCGCTCCTGCGCCCGGGCCGAGCCGGCCATCGCCACAAACCACAGGTTGGCTTGCGCATCGGGCAGGTTCCAGCGGTGCAGCCGGCGGGTGTAGGTCAGGCTGTCGAACCGGCGCTTGAGTGCGTGGGCGTGCGGTGCGCCGGCATGGGGCTTTTCGTCCCATCGCGCGGCTGCCACGCCCAGCGCGTCGCGTTGCGTCCAGGCGTAGTTGGCCGCCAGTTCGGCGCTGTCGGGCGTGGTGTCGGCCATCACCATCCAGGTGCCCTGGCTGCCCATGGGCAGCGCGTGCGCAGGGGCGGCCGCCAGGCCGGCCAGCGCCGCAGTGAGCCCCGTTGCGAGCCCCACCGCAAGCACCCCCGCACATGCGCGCCAGCACCAGGCCAGGCTGACCGGCAAAGACAAACTTGGTAACAATATGCACGAAGTGTGGCGCAGCCTGCATGGGCTGAAGCGGCGTGGGGGAATGCGGCGCGCCGGATCGCCGGCCAGGTGCGGGTGGTGGATCAGGCGGATGGCGACGGGGCGATCTGCAGCACCAGCTTGCCGAACTGCTGCGCTTGCGACAGCCGATCCAGCGCGGCATGCACCTCGTCCATGGGGTAGGTGCGGTCGATGGCGGGGCGCAATTGGTGGCGCTCGATGAAGCGCAGCAGATCCTGCATTTCGTGCAGATCGCCCAGCGTGGAGCCAAAGATCTGCAACTGGCGGATGAAGATGCGGCGCAGATCGGCCGGCGGCTGATCGCCGCTGGTGGCGCCACAGGTGACGAGCCGCCCGCCGCGCACCAGCGACTTCATTGCCGCGGGCCACACCGCCTCGCCCACGTTCTCGATCACCACGTCCACACCGCGGCCGCCGGTGATGTCCATCACGCGGCGCGCCACGTCCTCCGGCGGTGCGTGGATGCCGTGGTCGGCGCCCAGCGCCCGTGCGCGCTCGAGCTTGTCGGCATGACGCGAAGTAACGATGCAGGTGGCGCCCATGGCACGCGCCAGTTGCAGCGCGGCCACCGACACGCCACCGCCCACGCCGAAGATCAGCACCGTCTCCCAGGGCTTGATCTGCGCCTTGGTCACCAGCATGCGCCAGGCCGTCAGGTAGGTGACGCCCAGTGTGGCGGCCTCGGCTTCGCTCAAGAACGCCGGCTTGGCAAACACGTTGGTGGCCGGCAGGGTGAGCTGCGAGCACCAGGTGCCGTTGCGGTGTTCACCCAGATAGGCCACACGCAGGCACAGCACGCCCTCGCCGCGCTGGCAGAACTCGCAGCGGCCGCAGCCGATGCCCGGGTGCACCACCACCGCGTCGCCGGGCTTGAACTGTGTCTCGCCCGGGCCCACCGCATCCACCATGCCGCAGCCGTCGAGCCCCATCACCTGCGGAATGCGGTGGGTGATGCCCGCACCGCTGTTGCGCATGTACAGGTCCACCTGGTTCAGCGTGGCCGCGTGCATGCGCAGCCGCAGTTCGCCGGGGCTGGGCTCGGGCGCCTGGTGGGGCGCGATGCTCACCACCTCGTTGCTCCCGTGGCCAGAGAGCCAGACCGCAGTCATGACCCGACTTTCGCTGTCAGTGACGCCGGTCGAGCAGTTGCTCGGCCAGGCCGCGCAGGCCGCGCGTATAGGCGTTGTCGGGCAGCGCCTCGGTGGCGGTGATGGCGCGACGCGCTTCGGCCGCGGCGGCATCGCGCGCCACCTGCAGGGCGCCGGTGTCGCGCACGATGCCTGCGATCTCGTGCAGGCGTTCCACCGAGCCCTGCTCGATCGCCTTGCGGATCACCGCTGCCTGTTCGGGCGTGCCGCGCTGCATGGCGGCGATCAGCGGCAGCGTGGCCTTGCCCTCGCGCAGATCGTCACCCAGGTTCTTGCCCATCTCGGCGCTGTCGCCCTCGTAATCCAGCACGTCGTCGATCACCTGAAAGGCAGTGCCCAGGGCTTGGCCGTAGTCGGCGCAGGCCGTCTCGACGTGCTCGGGGCTGCCCGCCAGCACGGCACCCAGCCGGCTGCTGGCCTCGAACAGCTTGGCGGTCTTGGAGCGGATGACGCGCAGGTATTCGGCCTCGCTCAGTGAGGCGTCGTGCATGTTCATCAGCTGCAGCACCTCGCCTTCGGCGATCACGTTGGTGGCGTCGGCCAGGATGCGCATGATGTGCATCTGCCCGCACTCGACCATCATCTGGAAGGCGCGCGAATACAGAAAGTCGCCCACCAGAACGCTGGCCGGGTTGCCGAAGCTCTGGTTGGCCGTCGGCCGGCCGCGGCGCAGGGTGGAGTCGTCCACCACATCGTCGTGCAGGAGGGTGGCGGTGTGGATGAACTCCACCACCGCCGCCAGTTTGTGCCGGTCGGTGGAGGTGACGCCCAGGGCGCCGCAGGTCAGCAGCAGCAGGGCTGGGCGCAAGCGCTTGCCGCCCGCCGAAATGATGTAGCGCGCCACTTCGCCCACCAAAGGCACGTCGGAGTCGAGCCGCTCGCGGATCACCCGGTCCACGGCCTGCATGTCTGGTGCCACGAGCGCCAGGGTTTCGGCGGGACTGCTGGCGGTGGGGAAGGTCACGGGTGGGATGGGAAGCATGCACACGCCCGGGCGGGGCGCGAAGAGGCCCGGATTATAGGAAGCGGGGTGCGGCGTGAACTGCGACGGGCGGGGTGCGTGGTCGCAGTCAAGTTAGTGACCGCAAACCCTGCTGTGCAACCGTGCTATACTCGCGGGCTCTGCGGAAATCCGTCCGCAGGCTTTCTTTGAAAGAGGTCAAACATGTACGCGGTCATAAAAACCGGTGGCAAGCAGTATCGCGTTGCCGCTGGCGAGAAGATCAAAGTAGAACAGATTGCTGCGGACGTTGGCCAGGAAATCGTGATCGACCAGGTTCTGGCCGTCGGAAACGGCGCCGAACTCAAGGTGGGGACGCCCCTGGTATCCGGCGCCACCGTTAAAGCCACCGTCGTGGCTCACGGCAAGCATGACAAGGTGCGCATCTTCAAGATGCGTCGTCGCAAGCACTACCAAAAGCGCCAGGGCCATCGCCAACAGTTCACCGAACTGCAAATCGGCGCCATCAGCGCTTAAGGAGCACGGAACATGGCACAGAAAAAAGGCGGCGGTTCCACCCGGAACGGCCGCGACTCCAAGCCCAAGATGCTGGGCGTCAAGGCCTTCGGCGGTGAACTCATTAGCGCCGGCTCGATCATCGTGCGCCAGCGTGGCACGCGTTTCCATGCCGGCACCAATGTGGGCATCGGCAAGGACCACACCCTGTTCGCCCTGGTGGACGGCCATGTGTCGTTCGCGACCAAGGGCGCGCTGAACAAGCACACGGTCAGCGTCACCCCGGCCTGAGCCCCAAGGCTTTCCGGCACGAAAGCCCTGCGCCACTGTCGCAGGGCTTTTTTGTTGGTGTCGCCCGATGCGCCTGATACCCTCGAACCATGAAATTCGTTGACGAAGCCTTCATCGACATCGCCGCCGGCGATGGCGGCAACGGCTGCGTCTCGTTCCGGCACGAGAAGTACAAGGAGTTCGGCGGCCCCAACGGCGGCGACGGCGGCCGTGGGGGCCACGTGTGGGCGCTGGCCGATCCCAACCTGAACACGCTGGTGGACTACCGCTACTCGCGCCGCCACGAGGCGCAGCGCGGCGAGCCCGGCATGGGCTCGGACATGTTCGGCGCTGCCGGCACCGACGTCACGCTCAAGATGCCGGTGGGAACCATCATCACCGACGCCGAAACCGGCGCGGTGCTGTACGAACTGCTGCAGCCCGGCGAGAAGATCCTGATCGCCAAGGGCGGCGACGGCGGCTTTGGCAACATGCGCTTCAAGAGCGCGATCAACCGCGCGCCGCGCCAGAAGACGCCCGGCTGGCCGGGCGAACGCAAGAGCCTGAAGCTGGAGCTCAAGGTGCTGGCCGACGTGGGACTGCTGGGCATGCCCAATGCGGGCAAGTCCACGCTGATTGCCGCCATCTCGAACGCGCGGCCCAAGATCGCCGACTATCCCTTCACCACCCTGCATCCCAATCTGGGCGTGGTGCGTGTGGGCCCGGAGCAAAGCTTTGTGGTGGCCGACGTGCCGGGCCTGATCGAGGGTGCATCCGAGGGTGCGGGCCTGGGCCATCAGTTTCTGCGCCATCTGCAGCGCACCCGCTTGCTGCTGCATCTGGTGGACATTGCGCCGTTTGACGATGCGGTGGACCCGGTGGCGCAGGCCAAGGCCATCGTGGCCGAGCTCAAGAAGTACGACGAGGCGCTGTACAAGAAGCCGCGCTGGCTGGTGCTCAACAAGCTCGACATGGTGCCGGCCGACGAGCGCGAGGCGCGCGTCAAGGATTTCGTCAAGCGCATGAAATACAAGGGCCCGGTGTTCTCGATATCGGCGCTCACGCGCGAGGGCTGCGAGCCGCTGGTGCAGTCGGTCTATCAGCATGTGCATGCGATGCAGGTGAGCGAGCAGCCGCCGGTGGACGTGGACCCGCGCTTTGCCGATGGCGCTGCAAAAGCCGCCGACGCTGCCGGCACCGCCACCAGTACCACGGGGTCGAAGTGACCGAGGCACAGGCCAGCGAGCAGGCGGCCGTGGCCAGCGCATCGCCCGTGCTGCGCGAGGCGCGCCGCATCGTCGTCAAGGTGGGCTCGAGCCTGGTCACCAACGAAGGCCGTGGGCTGGACGAAGTAGCGATTGGGGAGTGGTGCCGCCAGATGGCGATGCTGGCGCGCGAGGGCCGCGAGGTCATCATGGTGTCCAGCGGCGCGATTGCCGAGGGCATGAAGCGCCTGGGCTGGCGCACCCGTCCGCACGAACTGCATGAACTGCAAGCCGCTGCTGCCGTGGGCCAGATGGGCCTGGCGCAGATGTACGAAACCAAGTTGCGCGAGCAGGGCATGGGCTCGGCGCAGGTGCTGCTGACGCACGCCGACCTGGCCGACCGCGAGCGCTACCTGAACGCGCGCTCCACGCTGCTCACGTTGCTGTCGCTCAAGGTGATCCCGGTCATCAACGAGAACGACACGGTGGTCACCGACGAGATCAAGTTTGGCGACAACGACACGCTGGGTGCGCTGGTGGCCAACCTGGTGGAGGCCGACGCGCTGGTCATCCTGACCGACCAGAAGGGCCTGTACAGCGCCGACCCGCGCAAGGACGCCTCGGCGCGCTTCATCCACGAGGCGCAGGCGGGCGACGCCGCGCTTGAGGCCATGGCCGGCGGTGCGGGCTCATCCATCGGCAAGGGCGGCATGATCACCAAGGTGTTGGCGGCCAAGCGCGCGGCCGGCTCGGGCGCATCCACCGTGATCGCCTGGGGCCGCGAGCGCGACGCGCTGCTGCGGCTGTGCGCCGGCGAATCCATCGGCACGTTGCTGGTGGCACCCACGCAGAAGACGCAGGCGCGCAAGCAGTGGATTGCCGATCACCTGCAGCTGCGCGGCGCAGTGGTGGTGGACGACGGTGCGGTGATCAAGCTGCGCGACGAAGGCAAGAGCCTGCTGCCCATCGGCATGACCGCAGTCGATGGCGAGTTCTCGCGCGGTGATGTGATCGCGGTGCGAAGCGCATCAGGCACCGAGATCGCGCGCGGCCTGAGCAACTATTCCAGCGCCGAGGCGCGGCTGATTTGCCGCAAGCCGTCGGCCGAGATTGAAGCGGTGCTGGGCTATGTGGCCGAGCCCGAGATGCTGCACCGCGACAACCTGGTGATCCGGCGCTGATTGCGCCAGAGCCCCTGAGCGGATCAGCCCGGCAGGCCGTTCGGTGCCGACGGATCGCCCTGAGGATCCGGATCGAAGCTCGCACCCGGCGGTAGTTCCATCGACGCCATCCCCATTCCCATGCCGTGCCGCGGTGCATGCGCCACGCCGCCAGCATCGTCGCGCTGGCGCACATTGCCACGCAGGTAACGGTTGCGATGGTCGTTGTGGCGCGGCAGGTAGCGCGCCAGTTCGGTCAGCGCCATCTCGTACACGCCGCGCTTGAACTCCACCACCACGTCCAGCGGCACCCAGTAGTCGTTCCAGCGCCAGGCGTCGAACTCGGGGTGGTCGGTGGCGCGCAGGTTCAGGTTCCAGTCGTAGGCCGTGAGCTGCAGCAGGTACCAGATTTGCTTCTGGCCCTTGTAGTGGCCGCGCGCTTCGCGGCGGATGTACCGGTCGGGCACCTCGTAGCGCAGCCAGTCGCGGGTGCGGGCAATGATGCGCACATGCTCGGGCCGCAGGCCCACTTCCTCGTGCAATTCCCGGTACATCGCCTGCTCCGGGGTCTCGCCCCGATCGATGCCGCCTTGCGGAAACTGCCAGGAGTGGGTGCGGATGCGCTTGCCCCAGAACACCTGGTTGCGATGGTTGAGCAGGATGATGCCGACGCCCGGCCTGAAGCCGTCCCGGTCGAGCATAATCAAACCCCAATTTTTGAACTGAGTTCATTATGCACGCCCACCTGCGGCGTTCAAGGGGCTCGGTGATCCCCCACCCTTTGTGCCGCCGATGAGAGCCTCCCAGTTCCTGATCTCCACCCTCAAGGAAGCCCCTGCCGACGCCGAGATCGTCAGCCACCGGCTGATGATGCGCGCCGGCATGATCAGGAAGCTGGGCGCGGGCATCTACAACTTCATGCCCATGGGCCTGCGGGTGATCCGCAAGGTTGAGGCCATCGTGCGCGAAGAGATGAACCGCGCCGGCGCGATCGAGCTCACCATGCCGGTGGTGCAGCCCGCCGAGCTGTGGCAAGAGACCGGCCGCTTCCAGAAGATGGGCCCCGAGCTGCTGCGCGTGAAAGACCGCCACGACCGCGACTTCGTGGTGCAGCCCACCAGCGAAGAGGTGATTACCGACATCGCGCGTGCCGAGCTGCGCAGCTACAAGCAGCTGCCCAAGAACCTGTACCAGATCCAGACCAAGTTCCGCGACGAGCGGCGGCCGCGCTTTGGCCTGATGCGTGGCCGCGAGTTCATCATGAAGGACGCCTACAGCTTCGACCGCGACATGCCGTCGGCCAAGGCGAGCTACCAGGTGATGGCGCAGGCTTATCGCCGCATCTTCGACCGCTTTGGCCTGCGCTACCGCGCGGTGGCGGCCGACAGCGGCGCGATCGGCGGTGACCTGTCGGAAGAGTTCCAGGTGATCGCGTCCACCGGCGAAGACGCGATCGTTTACTGCCCCCACCGCGACTACGCCGCCAACATCGAGAAGGCCGAGGCGCTGGCGCCCGCGGGCCCGCGCCCTGCCGCGGCCCAGGCCATGAGCAAGACGCCCACGCCGGGCAAGAGCACCTGTGCCGATGTGGCCGAACTGTTGGGCGTGCCGCTGAAGAGCACGGTGAAGTCGCTGGTGCTGGCCACGGACGAGATCAACGAGCGCGACGAGATCGTCAAGACCACCGTGTGGCTGTTGCTGGTGCGCGGCGATCACGACATGAACGAGGTCAAGGTGGGCAAGGTGCCGGGCCTGAATATGGGCTTTCGCTTTGCCACCGTGCCCGAGATCGAGGCGCACTTTGGCTGCAAGCCGGGCTACCTGGGCCCCATCGGCCTGAAGCAGCCGGTGCGCATCGTGGCCGACCGCGAGGTGGCGGTGATGGCCGACTGGATCTGCGGCGCCAACGACGAGGGCTTCCACATCACCGGCGTGAACTGGGGTCGCGACCTGCCCGAGCCCGATCTGGTGGCCGACATCCGCAACGTGGTCGAGGGCGATCCGTCGCCCGACCGCAAGGGGGCGCTGGCCATTGAGCGCGGCATCGAGGTGGGCCATGTGTTCTACCTGGGCACCAAGTACAGCGCGGCGATGAACGCCACCTTTCTGGACGAGGGCGGCAAGCCGCAGCTGATGGAGATGGGCTGCTACGGCATCGGCATCACGCGGCTGCCGGCAGCAGCCATCGAGCAGAACCACGACGAGCGCGGCATCATCTGGCCCGATGCGATCGCGCCCTTCACCGTGGTCATCTGCCCGATCGGCATGGACCGCAGCGCCGAGGTGAAGGCCGCGGCTGAGAAGCTGCACGACGAGCTGGCTGCACTGGGCGTGGACGTGATGCTGGACGACCGCGGCGAGCGCCCGGGCGCGATGTTCGCCGACTGGGAGCTGATTGGCGTGCCGCACCGCGTGACCATCGGCGACCGTGGCCTGAAGGACGGCAAGCTGGAATACCAGCACCGCCGCGACGCGTCGGCCACCACCGTGCCTGCGGCCGACATCACCCCCTTCCTGCGGGAGCGGCTGGCGGTGTGAGCGATGGATCGCGCGGGGCCATCGTTCCCTTCATCGCTGCCTGAGCGGGGCGAGACTGAGCACGGCGTGATCACCCGCCGCGCCAGCCTGCTGCGCGGGGCCGCGCTGATGGCGTCTGCTGGCGCGGGCCTGGGCACGTGGGCGCCTGCCGCGCATGCGGGGGCGCAGATCGAGGAGCCGCTGGCCGACTCGGTGCGGGTGGCCTTGCGATCGGCCGTGGCGCATGGTGCGCCGCCGGTGCCGGTGTTCACCTCCACCGACGGGCAGTTGGCCTATCAGCGCTGGCTGGGCTCGATGAGCCAGCGGCTGTCACCGCGCAAGCCCGAGCTGCATGTGCGCCAGGAGTTCCTGCAGACCGTCTGGTACGAAAGCAAGCGCGCCGCACTCGAGGTGTCGCTGGTGATGGGGCTGATGCAGGTGGAGAGCGCGTTTCGCAAGTTTGCGATCAGCACCGCGGGTGCGCGCGGTTATATGCAGGTGATGCCCTTCTGGACGCGCGTGATCGGCGATGGCGACCCGAGCCGCCTGTTCCAGTTGCAGACCAACCTGCGCTACGGCTGTGTGATCCTGCGCCACTACCTCGACCTGGAGCGCGGCAACCTGTTCATGGCGCTGGGCTGCTACAACGGCAGCCGCGGCCGGCCTGAGTACCCCAACGCGGTGTTCGCAGCGCGCCGCCAGTGGGAATTCAGCGTCGACGGCCGGCCGGTCTGAGCGCGCGCCCTACTGCACAAAACCGATCTGCTTGCGCGATGCAGACGCGCGCGGCAGATCATCGGCGCTGAGCGCGTCGCGTCCGGCCAGGCGCGCATTGCCAAAGGCCGTCATCAGCGCACGGCGCATCTCGCGGGGTGCCAGCGGCGCCAGTGCATCCAGCACCTCTTCGGCCGGCTCGGGCACGAAGCGCTCGCCCCAGCCGTGCTCGCCGCGGATGGCGCGGCACAGGTTGGCCGCGATCTGCCGCGCCGCCTCGGGCGAGGGCGGGTCGATCTCGAACACGTTCATGCGGTTGAGGATGGGCTCGGGGATGCTGCGCTCGTCATTGGCCGTCAGGATCCAGATCACCTGGCTGGCGTCGATCGGCACCTCGGCGAATTCGTCGGTGAAGTCGCGTGCGCTGTCGTGCTCGAGCAGGCTGTACAGCGCGCCCAGCGGGTCGTACTGTGCGTCGCTGCTGGCCTTGTCCACTTCATCGACCACGAGCACCGGGTTGGCGTACTCGCCGTCGACGATCGCCTCGAACACCTTGCCGGGCTTGGAGCCTTTCCACTGCGACGATGAACCCGACAGCAGCCAGCCGGCGGTCATCGAACTCATGGGCACCAGATTCATGCCGGTGCCCAGCAGCCGGGCCAGCTGGCGCGCAAAGTGCGTCTTGCCGATACCCGGTGGCCCAAGCAGCAGCATGGGCGTGATCTCCAGACCGTCGCGGCTGTCCTGGCTGAGCGCGACATGGCGCTTGACGTCGTCGAGTGCTGCGGTGAAGTTGGGCAACTGCGCATACAGCGGCGTCATGTCGGGCACACCGCTGGGCTTGACCTGAAAGCGGTCGGGGCCGCGCTCGAGCATGCGTTCTTAGGTGCTGCGCAGCGCGTCGTGGTCGCGCTCGGGCAGCTTGCCCAGCTTGCGCTCCTCGTCTTGGGCGCGGAACACGCTGCGCACCTTGGCGATGGGCAACTGGAAGGCGTGATGGGAAGTGACGAGACTGCTCGATGCCACGGGCCATCTCAATGCTGCAGACACGCAGTCATTGCAGCACAGGCGGCGCAGAGGCAGAAGTCCGGAAAAGCACGCAGTTGCGCGCTCACGACGCGCGACCACGTATCACGCGGTGCGCTGGCAGTCGGTGCGGGTGGCTGCCAATAACGGGCGGGGGCTACGGCAACTGACGCAGCAGCCGTCCCCCGCAGCGCCGGCCTCAGGCCGGCTTGCCGGTCAGCACCTGCTGCAGCTCACCGTTCTCGTACATCTCCATCATGATGTCCGAGCCGCCGATGAACTCGCCGCGCACATACAGCTGCGGGATGGTGGGCCAGTTGCTGTAGGTCTTGATGCCCTGGCGGATGGCGTCGTCCTCAAGCACGTTGACCGTCTTCAGGGCCTTGGCATCGACGCCGCAGGCCTTGAGGATCTGGATGGCGCGGCCCGAGAAGCCGCACATCGGAAAGCTGGCCGTGCCCTTCATGAACAGCAGCACGTCGCTGCCCTTGACCAGTTCGTCGATGCGTTGTTGGGTGTCGCTCATCCGTTCCTCCAGGGGTGTGTGGTGCGGGGCGGGCCCCGCGTAGGCGGAATTATCCCTGCGCCGCGCCATCGGCCGCTGCAACCCTGCCATCGGCGCGGGATCGCCCGGCACCCGGCCTCCGTACCCGGCCTCCGCACCGACCTGGCGTTGACCTACGTCAAATCAATAGTGTCATGGATGTTTACGCTCGAAAACTCCTGTTGCAAATGCGCGTGAGGCCGGTGTTTGCACGACACTGCCGCTCAAGCGGCCACCCACCTGCGGAGACCCGTGATGTACCAGCGCACGACGCCTTTCGAAGAACTCGACGTGGATGCCGGGCCCGGCCGCTACCGCGACGCCGGCCTGGACACCGTGCCCGGATCGCTGGAGGCCCTGCAGGTCGCCTCCGGCAGCCTGCTGGGCGCGCCGGTGCAGTCGCCGCGCGAATTGCGCACCTTGCTGGCGCAGCGTGGCGTGCGGGTGCTGCACCCCGAAAGCCTGCAGGCGCTGGCCAATCTGGCGGGCGCCGATTGCGTCGAGCGCCTGATCGCGCAGCGCGTGGCCCACCCGCTGGATGCGCCCGATGCCCTGCGCCAGCGCAGCCGTCAGCCCTGTGACGCGGCGCACCTCGAACGGCTGTGCACCGTGCTGTGCCGCGTGCCGGTGATCCAGCTCGACCGCTGCGAGCCCGAGCTCAGGGCGGTGGAGTCGGTGCCGCACGACATGGCCCAGCGGCTGCATTTGATGCCGCTGCTGCGCGACGAGGATGTGCTGCTGGTGGCGCTGTCGGGCCCGATCAGCGAAGAGGCGCAGCAGCTGCTGCGCTTTGTGGTGCAGTGCCCGGTGGTGTGCGTGCTGGCCGACGCGCAGGAGATCGAGCGCTCGATCGAACTGCACTACTCCAGCCGCGACGAGAACACGGCACTGGAGCGGCTGCAGCTCAGCGAGGCCGAGCCCGGCAGCGAGCAGGACGAGCAGCGCATGTGGCGCGAGGCCGAGGCGCTGGCGCAAGAGCAGCCCATCGCGCGGCTGGTGCACTCGCTGCTGGTCGAGGCGGTGTGGCGCCATGCGTCGGACATCCACCTGCGCCCGGGGCCGCACACCTTTGAGGTGCTGTTTCGCATCGACGGCACGCTGGTGTCGATGCGGCGCTTTCGCCGCGGTTTGCTGGGGCCGGTGGTGGGGCGCATCAAGATCCTGTCGCGCATGAACAGCGCCGAGCACCGCCTGCCGCAGGACGGCCGCATCCGGCTCAACGAAGGTGGCGCAGGCATCGACATGCGGGTGTCGGTGATCCCGGTGCAGTACGGCGAGAGCGTGGTGATCCGCATCCTGAACGCCACCGCCGCGCTGCGCACGCTGGACAACGTCGGCTTCAAGGACCACGACAAGGCGCTGTTCACCGACCTGCTGCGCCGCAGCTACGGCATCGTGCTGGTCACCGGCCCCACCGGCTCGGGCAAGACCACCACGCTGTACGCCGCGCTGCAGGAGGTGGTGCGCCAGAACGTGAACATCATCACCGTGGAAGACCCGATCGAGTACGAACTGCCAGGGGTGCGGCAGATCCAGGCCAATCCGGTGATCGGCTTCAGCTTTCCGCAGGCGCTGCGCCACATCCTGCGGCACGACCCCGACGTGGTGCTGGTGGGCGAGATGCGCGACCAGGAGACGGCGCGCATCGCCATCGAAAGCGCGCTCACCGGCCATCTGGTGTTCAGCACGCTGCACACCAACGACGCACCGAGCTCGCTGGTGCGGCTGATCGAGATGGGCGTGCCGCCCTATCTGGTGCGATCGGCGGTGATCGGCATCCTGGCGCAGCGGCTGGTGCGCCTGAACTGCCCGCACTGCCGCGCCGAGGAGACGGTGGACCCGCTGGTGCGGCGTAATCTGGGGGTCGACGAGCGCGAGACCTTCTGGCACAGCGTGGGCTGCGAGCAGTGCCACCACACCGGCTTCAAGGGCCGCCAGGCGATCTACGAGCTGATGCGCATGAACCCGGCGCTGCAGTCCAAAGTGGACGACGGTGTACCGGCCGATGTGTACCGCGAGATCGCGGTGGCCGACGGTATGGTGGGCTTGCCGACCAACGGCGTGGAGCTGGCGCGCACCGGTGCGGTGTCGCTGGCCGAGGTTTACCGCGCCTGCATGTAGCGCCCGCCGGTGCAGCGCACGATGCCCGCGATGTCGCGACGGTGCGCGATGTCTGTCAATCCCGCTTCGCGCAACAACTGCGCCACGGCGCTGTGCTGGTCGTGGCCGTGCTCCAGCAGCAGCCAGCCGCCCGGCTGCAGATGCGCGGGTGCGCCCGCCACGATGGTGCGCAGGTCGGCCAGGCCATCCGGCCCGGCCACCAGCGCCGCCATCGGCTCGTGCCGCAAGGCGGGCAGGTGCGGGTCGCCTTCGGCAATGTAGGGCGGGTTGGACACGGCCAGGTCAAAGCGCAGGCCGGCCAGCGGCGTCCACCACGAGCCGCAGTGCAGGTGCAGCGGCAGGCCCAGACGCTGCGCATTGGCTTGCGCCACCGACAGAGCATCGGCGCTGGCATCCACCGCATGCACCTGGGCCCGGGGCAGGTGCTTCTTGAGGGCCAGCGCGATGGCGCCGCTGCCGGTGCCGAGGTCAACGATGCGCGGTGTGCCCTTGCTCGTGGATGCGGGTGGCGCCGTGACAGCGAGCGCCCAATCCACCAGCGTTTCGGTGTCCGGTCGTGGATCGAGCACGCGGGCGTCCACGCTCAGCTCCAGTCCGTGGAAACCGCGGCGTCCGGTCAGATAGGCCAGCGGCACCGCATCGCGCCGACGCGCGCACAGGTCGGCGTAGCGGGCGTGCGCATCGGCGGGCACTGTATCGCCGCCATGCGCGATCAGCCAGGCGCGCTCGTCCAGCGACCGACCCAGTGCATGCAGCAGCAGCCACTGCGCATCCAGCCGGTCCAGCCCCGAGGCGATGGCCTGCGCCACGGCGGCGTCCAGCGTGGTGCCCGGTGCCGTGTTGCGCAACACGTGAGTCATCGGACGTGCCTCATGCGGCGTAGCTGCTGCTGCCGCTGCCGCCGCTGCCAAACTCCAGCTCTTCCAGTTGCTCGGCCCGCCGCGCCAGCAGCAGCGCGTCCACCACCTCGTCCAGGTCCCCTTCCATCACTGCGCCCAGCTTGTACAGCGTGAGGTTGATGCGGTGGTCGGTCAGCCGCCCCTGCGGAAAGTTGTAGGTGCGGATGCGGTCGCTGCGGTCGCCGCTGCCGATCAGGCCCTTGCGTGTGGCCGCCTCTTTGGCTGCGCGCTCGGCGCGTTCTTTCTCGCGGATGCGTGCGGCCAGCACCTGCAGCGCCTTGGCCTTGTTGCGGTGCTGGCTGCGGTCGTCCTGGCACTCGGCCACGATGCTGGTGGGCAGGTGGGTGATGCGCACGGCAGAGTCCGTCTTGTTGACATGCTGGCCGCCGGCGCCGCTGGCGCGAAAGGTGTCGATGCGCAGGTCGGCCGGGTTGATCTGCACCGCCTGCGCTTCGTCGGGCTCGGGCAGCACCGCCACAGTGCAGGCACTGGTGTGGATACGGCCCTGTGCTTCGGTGGCGGGCACGCGCTGCACCCGGTGGCCACCCGATTCGAACTTGAGCTGGCCGTACACGCCGTCGCCCACGATGCGCAGCACCACCTCTTTGTAGCCGCCCACCTCGCCGGGGCTGTCGCTCACCACCTCCACCCGCCAGCCATGCCGCTCGGCGTGGCGGGTGTACATGCGCATCAGGTCACCGGCGAACAAGGCAGACTCATCGCCGCCGGTGCCGGCACGGATCTCCACGAACGCATTGCGCGCATCGTCGGGATCGCGCGGCAGGATCAGGGCCTGCAGCATCTCTTCCAGCGCCGGCAGCGCGGCCTCGGTGCGGGCGATTTCCTCACGCGCCAGGTCGGCCATGTCCGCCATGTCCGCATCCGCCAGCAGGTCGCGTGCGTGCTGCAGGTCGTCCTCGTGGCGGCAAAACGCCTGGTAGTGCTGTACCACCTCGGACACCTCGGCATGCTCGCGCGTCAGGGTGCGCAGCCGCTCCACATCGTTGGCCACCTCGGGCTGCTGCAAAAAGAAGTCGAGCTCTTGCAGGCGTGCGGCGTAGCGCTCCAGTTGCTGACGAAGAAAGGGTTTCACGTGATGGTGGTTGAAGCGGTGCGTCAAGCAGGCAGGTATCGATGCCAATGCGGTCGCGGATTCCGGTCGGGGTGTGGCTGCGGGGGCATTGGGTGCGGCCGCGGGCGATGCCGGCATGCCGTGCTGCCGTCACGGCTGCACGCACCCAGCCCGTGGCCGCCGCCGGGCGGCGAGCGCAGCTAGCGCTCTTTGCGCAGGAAGAAGTGGCGGATGGCCGAGGCGGCGTGGTCGCGCGCCTGGGTGTTGCCCGAGTGCAGCTCGGCCATGGCGCCGTGCAGCATCTTTTGCGTCAGGCCGCGCGTCAGTGCATCCAGCACGGCGTCCACATCCTCACCCTTGGCCAGCAGCTTGCGCGCACGCGCAATCTCGGCCTGTCGCCATTCGTCGGCCTGGGCGTTGAGCTGCTGGATCAGCGGCACGCTGCTGCGCTGGTCGAGCCAGTGCAAAAAGCTCTGCACGCCGGCGTCGATGATGGCCTCGGCCTGCGCCACGGCCGCCTGCCGGTTGGCCTGGCCGGTCTGCACCACGGTGGACAGGTCGTCCACGGTGTAGAGGTAGATGTCTTCCAGCGCCTTGACTTCGGGCTCGATGTCGCGCGGCACCGCCAGGTCGACCATGAACATCGGGCGGTGCTTGCGCCGCTTGAGCGCACGCTCCACCGCACCCAGACCGATGATGGGCAGGGTGCTGGCGGTGCAGCTGATCACCGCGTCGAATTCGTGCAGCCGGTCGGGCAGTTCGGACAACTGCATCACCGAGCCGCCAAAGCGCGTGGCCAGCCGCTCGCCACGCTCGAGCGTGCGGTTGGCGATGGCGATGCCCTTGGGGTTGCGCGCCGCAAAGTGGGTGGCCGCCAGTTCGATCATCTCGCCGGCGCCCACAAACAGGATGCGGGTGCGGCTGAGGTCTTCAAACAACTGGCCGGCCAGGCGCACCGCGGCCGCGGCCATGCTGATCGAGTGGGCGCCGATTTCGGTGGACGAGCGCACCTCTTTGGCCACCGCAAACGAGCGCTGGAACAACTGGTTGAGCGTGGTGCCCAGGGCGCCGGCCTCGTCGGCCGCACGCACCGCGTCTTTCATCTGGCCCAGGATCTGCGGCTCGCCCAGCACCATCGAGTCGAGTCCGCTGGCCACGCGGAAGGCATGGCGCGCCGCCAGGCCGTCCTGCAGGGTGTAGGCGTGCGCCATGAGCAGACGGGGTTCGACGCCGCCGGTGCGCGCCAGCCAGCCGAGGGTGTGGTCAACCTCGTGCCGTTCGCCCGCGCAGTAGATCTCGGTGCGGTTGCAGGTGGACAGGATGGCCGCCTCCGGGCTGCCCGCGGCCCGGCCCGACAGCGCCTGCCGCAGCCCGTGCACCGTGGGGGCGAGCTGATCCACCGCGAACGCAAAGCGTCCGCGCAGGTCCAGCGGCGCGGTGTGATGGTTGATGCCCAGGGCCCAGACAGCCATAGATCGAAATGTTAATGGGATTCGGCGCCGTTTCCTTGATGCTGCGCCGCAATAAACCCATATTTTGTCAATCTAGGTTGACATTTGCTTTGTCGTGTCTCTTTTGAACCATTTTCCAGCCGGCTTTTTGGGTCATGATTCGCGCCCCATGGACTGGCTGGACCTGCTGACGCACCTCGTCAATTTTGTGGCGCCGGCCGCCGGCGTGGGCCTGTTGGTGGCCAGCGTGGGGGCGCTGCGCCGGCGCGGCGCGGGCGCGGCGGGCTGGGCCTGGCCGGTGCAGGCGACGGTGAACACCGTGATGGGCGCATTGGCACTGGGCGCCGGGCTGTGGGGGTTCGGCCGCGACGGCAAGATGCTCAGCTACGCGGCGCTGGTGTTGGCGGTGGCCCTGGCGCAGTGGTGGGGCAGCCGGCCGCGCAAGGGCGCTCGCCAAAGCCCTCGCGGTGGGGCGCGGACGTAGTGCGTGGCGATAATCCGCGCTTGCTTCACCCCCCCTTGCCATGCTGTTTCTGCTCTCTCCCGCCAAGACGCTGGACTACGAAAGCCCCTTGGCCGAACTGCCGCACACGCTGCCGCAGTTCGGCAAGCGTTCGGCCGAACTGATCGGCGTGCTGCGCGAGAAGTCGCCGCAGCAGATCGCCGAGCTGATGGACCTGAGCGATGCGCTGTCGGCGCTGAACGTGGCGCGCTACCAGGCGTGGTCGCCCAAGGCGAGCGCAAAGAACGCGCGCCAGGCGGTACTGGCCTTCAACGGCGACGTGTACGAGGGGCTGGATGCCAAAACGCTCAAGCCCGCCGAACTGCAATGGGCGCAAGACCACCTGTGCATCTTGAGCGGCCTGTATGGCGTGCTGCGCCCGCTGGACTGGACGCAGCCCTACCGGCTGGAGATGGGCACCGCACTGGCCACGCCCAAGGGCAGCAACCTGTACCAGTTCTGGGGCAGCACGATAGCCGAACACCTCAACGAGCGGCTGGCCGATGAAAAGGACCCGGTGATCGTCAATCTGGCGTCGCAGGAATACTTCAAGGCCGTCGACCGCAAGGCGCTGAAGGCGCGGGTGGTGGAGTGCGTGTTCGAGGACTACAAGGGCGGCAAGTACAAGGTGATCAGCTTCCTGGCCAAGCGCGCGCGCGGCCTGATGGCGCGCCACGCGATCCAGCGCAAGCTGCGCAAGGTGGAGCAGCTGCAGGGCTTTGATGCCGAGGGCTACGGCTTTGATGCCGCCGCGTCCGGGCCCGACCGGCTGGTGTTTCGGCGCAAGGTGAACGCATGAGCATGAATCCCGCGAAACAAGCCACACGGGGGGCCACTCACCAGGCGGTCACGCCCGAGCTGCGGCGCTGGATCGTCGAGCAGGTGCAGGCCGGCTTTGGCGCCGAGGCGGTGCTGCAGTCCATGCGCGCCTCGGGCTGGCAGGAAGACGTGGCTATTGCCGCGCTGGAGGCCACGCTGCGCGACTTTGCCGAGCAGCAGGCGCGCGCCAACGGCCTGCCGCCCGCGTCGCGCGTGCCCGAGCCTGCGCTGGATGATTCGCCGCTGTACCTGGACGCGGGCGACCGACGGGTGCATGTGCTGTCGGCGATGTTCAATCCGCGGGTGGTGGTGTTCGGCAACCTGCTGTCGGACGAGGAATGCGACGGCCTGATCGCCGCAGCCCGACCGCGCATGGCGCGCTCACTGACGGTGGCCACCAAGACGGGCGGTGAGGAACTGAACGAGTCGCGCACCAGCAACGGCATGTTCTTCCAGCGTGGCGAGAGCGATCTGGTGACGCGCATCGAGGCGCGGCTGGCGCGGCTGGTGAACTGGCCGGTGGAAAACGGCGAGGGCCTGCAGATCCTGCAGTACGGGCCGGGCGCCGAGTACAAGCCGCACTACGACTACTTCGACCCCAACGAGCCGGGCACACCCACCATCCTCAAGCGCGGCGGTCAGCGCGTGGGCACCATCGTGATGTACCTGTCCGAGCCCGAAAAGGGCGGCGGCACCACCTTTCCGGATGTGTTTGTCGAGGTGGCGCCCAAGCGCGGCAATGCGGTGTTCTTCAGCTATGAACGCCCGCACGCCAGCACCCGCACCCTGCACGGCGGATCGCCGGTGATCGCCGGCGAAAAGTGGATCGCCACCAAGTGGCTGCGCGAGCGGCGCTTCGACTGACGCCCATCGCCAAGCCCACCGCCAGAATCACCGTCCCGTGAGCACCACCGACAACGCACCCGAGCACTCGCCGCTGGGCCGCGCCGCCAGCTACGCCGACCAGTACGACGCGACGCTGCTGTACCCGATCGCGCGCGCGGCCAAGCGTGCCGAACTGGGTCTGGGCGAGCGCCTGCCGTTTTTTGGCGCCGACTTGTGGACGGCCTTCGAGCTGAGCTGGCTGAACCCGCGCGGCAAGCCGCAGGTGGCGATCGCGCATGTCACCGTGCCGTGCGAGAGCACCCACATCGTCGAAAGCAAGTCGTTCAAGCTGTACCTCAACAGCTTCAACAACACCCGCTTTGCCTCGGCCGACGAGGTACGCGACCGCCTGCGCGCCGACCTGAGCGAAGCCGTGTGGCGCGGCGGGCCGGCGATGGCCTCAGTGGGCGTGCGGCTGATCGGCGCCGACCTGTTTGACCGCGAGCCGGTGCACGAGATGGACGGGCTGAACCTCGACCGGCTGGACATCGAATGCACCGAGTACCAGCCGGCACCGCACCGCCTGAGCGCGGCGCTGCACGAGCAGCCGGTGGAAGAGGTGCTGGTGAGCCACCTGCTCAAGAGCAACTGCCTGGTGACCGGCCAGCCCGACTGGGGCAGCGTGCAGATCGCCTACAGCGGCCCGCAGATCGAGCAAGGCGGCCTGCTGCAGTACCTGGTGAGCTTTCGCAACCACAACGAGTTCCACGAGCAGTGCGTCGAGCGCATCTTCATGGACCTGTGGACGCGCTGCAAACCCACCAAGCTCGCGGTGTATGCGCGCTACGTGCGCCGCGGGGGCCTGGACATCAATCCGTTTCGCACCAGCCACCCGCAGTCGCTGCCGCCCAACGTGCGCACCGCGCGGCAGTGAACGGCTGGCCGTGACGCTCAGCCCAGTTCGCTGAAGCGCCGCAACTCGCCCAGCGCCGGGTACTCGGCCGGTCGGCGGTCTTTCATCGCGTGGATGGCCTCGTGCACATGGCGCGTGCTCCAGGCCGTGCCCTGCAGCCAACCCATCTGGCGCAGCGAATCCTCCACCGAATGGTCGCGCGCGTAGTGGATGGCCTGCTTGGTGCCCCAGATGGCCACCGGCGGCTTGGACGCGATCTCGCGAGCGCATTGCAGCGCGGCCTGCACAGCGGCGTCGTGCGAATCGAACACCTCGTTGACCAGACCCACCGCATGCGCGCGCTGCGCCGTCATGCGCCGGCCGGTGTAGGCGTATTCCTTGACGACGGCCAGCGGGATCAGCTTGGGCAGACGCTGCAGTGTGCCCACGTCGGCCACCATGCCGATGTTGATCTCCTGGATGCAAAAGAACGCATCGGCGCTGGCGTAGCGCACGCAGCAGGCCGTGACCAGATCGACGCCGCCGCCAATGCAGCCGCCGTGGATGGCGGCGATCACCGGAATGCGCAGCGACTCGAGCTTGCTGAAGGTGGCCTGGATGTCGAGCAACTGCTCGTGAATCAGCGCGCGGCCCTCGGCGGTGGTCTCGTCAAAGCTGATCGCATTGCTGAAGGTGTCCAGCGCCATCCCGGCGCTGAAGTGCTTGCCGGTGGACGAGATCACCAGTGCGCGTGCGGTGCCGGCGCGCTGCAGGCCATCGAGCACCTGTTCCAGTTCGCGCCAGAAGATCGGGCCCATGGTGTTCAGCGCATCGGGGCGGTTGAACACAAGGTGCGCCACATGGTCGGTTTCGGTCAGGGAAAAGCACTGCATGCAAAGTCTCCGTCGGCGGTTCCTGATGGGATGGCCGCACTGTACGCGCCCGCGGGTGGCGGCATGCCGCAGGGCAGGGCGGGCCTCAAGTTCTGCATCCGGCGGCCGACACAGAGGATTCAGGAAGCCTGGCTCGCGATCGCTTCAAAAAACCCCCACACGCACTGGGTTGAATCCACCTGACGGCGCGCCGCGTAAGGCTGACGGGACGGGCATTGGCCCACCTTGCAACCAACCATTCAGGGAGTCTGATTTCATGCGCATCCGCCATTTGGCTCTGTCAGCCGTCGCTGCTACTGCGGCACTGACCGCCGGCCTGTCCACCGCCTCCAGCCACCGCGAGGCACTGTTCATCACCACCTCGCCCAAGGTCGATGCATCGGACTTCTACATGTTCCGCAGCTACGAGGCCAACCGCGCCGACTACGTGACGCTGATCGCGAACTACCAGCCGCTGCAGGACGCCTACGGCGGCCCGAACTACTTCAAGATGGATCCGAACGCGCTGTACGAGATCCATGTGGACAACAACGGCGATGCCAAGGAAGACATCACCTTCCAGTTCCGCTTCAACAACACCCTGGCCAATGGCGGCAAGGGCGTGGAACTGAACATCGGCGGCACGAATGTCGCCATCCCGCTGACGCAGGCAGGCGGCGTGGCCAATGTGTCCGACGCTAACCTGAACGTGGCTGAGACCTACACCGTCAACGTGGTGCGCGGCAACCGCCGCACCGGTACCGCATCGCCGGTCACCAAGGCCGCCGGTGGCGCGACCTTCGAGAAGCCGCACGACTACATCGGCGTGAAGACCATGGGCAACAGCGCCGCCTACGCCACCTATGCGAGCAAGCACGTGCACGACATCAAGGTACCGGGCTGCCCCGCCGGCAAGGACATGGGCAAGGTGTTCGTCGGCCAGCGCCAGGAAGGCTTTGCCGTGACGCTGGGCCCGATCTTCGATCTGGTCAATGCGACGGCTGCACAGATCACCAATCCGGCCAATATCAATGCGTTCGCTGCCGCATCGATCCAGGACAAGAACGTCACCTCGATCGCGCTGGAAGTGCACAAGGATTGCCTGGCCACCGCCAGCGACCCGGTGATCGGCGGCTGGACCACGGCCAGCTTGCGCCAGGGTCGCGTGCTCAACGGCGCCCCCGGCTCCGGCCTGCAGACCAGCGAAAAGGCCGGTGGCGCCTGGACGCAGGTGTCGCGTCTGGGGAACCCGCTGGTCAATGAGGTGGTGATCGGCCTGCCCGACAAGGACAAGTTCAATGCGTCCAAGCCTGAAGGCGATCTGCAGTTCGCCAAGTACGTGACGAACCCGACGCTGCCCGCGCTGCTCGGCCTGGTGCTGACGGGCGATCCCGCAGGTCTGGCTCCCAAGAACCTGCCGCGCACCGACCTGCTCAACGTCTTCCTGACCGGTCTGGGTGGCGTCAACAAGCCCAAATCGGTGATTCCGTCGGAGATGCTGCGCCTGAACACCGCGATCGCGCCGGTGCCCTATGCACAGTAAAACCGCCTCGGCGTGGCAGGCGAGGTGCTGAAGGTGGGTGGTGCCGGCAATCTGGCGCAGGCCACGGATCTGGCGGGCTTTCCGAACGGTCGTCGTCCCAAGGATGACGTGGTCGACATCGCTCTGGTGGCCGTGCTGGGCGGCCTGTGCGTGGTCAACTCGAACGCTGATCTCACCAAGATCGCCGCCACCGACAACAACGACGTGCTGGGCCTCAACACCTTCACGATTCCCGGCACCACCCCCACGGTGCTGAAGTCGGAGTGCAAGGTGGCTAACGTGCCGCTGGGTGCGACCTCTGCCGCCGTGCACGACGGTTCGGATCAGGCCGCCGTGCCGTTCCTCAACGCCTTCCCGTACCTGAACACCCCGAACCCGGGCTCGCGTTGAAGCGCGCCTCATCAAGGAGCAATCGCATGAAGCGTGTTTTCTCGATGGGTCCCGCATGGCTGGCGGTGTCTGCAGCCGCTCTGCTGAGTGCCTGCGGCGGCGGTGGAGGCGGCACTCCGGTGGTTCAAACGATGCCTGGCACCGAGGTGCCGGTGGCAGCCACCACCAGTTCGACCGAAGCGATCAAGTTTGTCCAGGGCGTGGCCAGCCAGCCCAAGGACCAGGCTGAGCCGATTTCGGTGGACGGCGTGACGCTGGCCACCAGCGAGACGGAGGAACCGGTTTCAGGCTTCCGCCCCGGGCCCATCCCGGGGCAGGCATCCGGCGAAAGCCGGCCAAGCGGCGTGTTCCACAAGGACACGCCGCATTTTTTTGCGCCGCCTCAGAACAGCTGGCTGCTGGCGTCGCCGGCTTGCTCGGCCGGTGCGGGCGAGAGCGTTGCATCGGCGTGCGACAGCTTGCCCACGCGCACGCCCAGCAGCCGAAAGCGCCGCGACAGGTCCACGCGCTTGAGGCACTGCCCCGCCACGCGGCGGATGACGGCAGCATCGGCCGTCGGCGCATCGATGGTGTGGTCGCGCGTGACGATGCGAAAGTCGGCATAGCGCAGCTTGATGCCGATGGTCTGGCCCGCGTAGCCCTTGCGCTGCAGGTCGGCGGCCACCTGCTGGCACAGCCGCGTGAAGATGCCACCCAGCTCATCGCGGTCGCGCGCAGCGTGCAGGTCGCGCTCGAAGGTGGTCTCGCGGCTCATCGACACCGGCTCGCTTTCGGTCACCACCGGCCGATCGTCGCGGCCCCATGCGGCGTCGTGCAGCCACGCGCCGTAGCTCTTGCCGAAGTGCTCCACCAGCCAGTCGCGCGGGCGGGCGGCCAGCTCGCCGATGGTGTGGATGCCAAAGTCCGCCAGCCTGGTTTCGGCCGTGGGGCCGATGCCGTTGATCTTGCGCACGCCCAGCGGCAAGATCAGCGTCTGCACATCGGCCTCGTGCACGATGGAAATGCCGTTGGGCTTGTTGAATTCGCTGGCCATCTTGGCGATCAGCTTGTTGGGTGCCACGCCGATCGAGCACGTGAGGCCGGTGGCCTCGAAGATGCTTTTCTGGATCAGCCGCGCCAGCACGCGTCCGCCCTCGCGCTGGCCGCCCGGTACGTCGGTGAAGTCGATGTACACCTCGTCCACGCCGCGGTCTTCCATCACTGGCGCGATCTCGGTGATGACGCCCTTGAAGGCGCGCGAGAAGCGCCGGTACTCGTCAAAGTCCACCGGCAGCAGGATGGCCTGCGGGCACAGGCGCGCCGCCTTCATCAGGCCCATGGCCGAGCCCACGCCAAACTGCCGTGCCGCGTAGGTGGCGGTGGTGATCACGCCGCGTCCGGTGTAGTCGCGCAGCACCGGAAACGCATCGACGGGAATGCGCGACAGCGGCGTGTCGGCGAAGCCTGCACCCAGTGCGCTGCCCAGCGCATCATCCAAGCGGCGCCGGCCGCCACCGATCACGACCGGCAGGCCCTTGAGTTGCGGATAGCGCAGCAGCTCCACCGACGCGTAGAACGCGTCCATGTCCAGGTGGGCAATGCGTCTCACGGGCGCGGGGCGCTCAAGGCGCGTGCGGGGGCTCGGCGGGGCTGTCGCGGCGCCCGGTGGCGGCAATGCTCAGGGTGACCCGGGATAGGCGCCCGGCAGCAGGATGCTTTTGCCCACCTGGCTGATCTGCGTGCGGCCGCAAAAGGCCATCGACAGGTCGAGTTCCTTGTGGATGATCTGCAGCGCCTTGCTCACGCCTTCCTCGCCCATCGCACCCAGGCCGTACAGGAAGGCGCGGCCGATGTAGCAGCCCTTGGCGCCCAGGGCCACCGCCTTGAGCACATCCTGGCCGCTGCGCACGCCGCCGTCCATGTGCACCTCGATCTGTGAGCCCACCGCATCCACGATCTCGGGCAGCGCGCGGATGCTGGACTCGGCGCCGTCGAGCTGCCGTCCGCCGTGGTTGCTGACGATCAGCGCATCGGCACCGCTGGCCACGGCCAGGCGCGCGTCTTCCACGTCCTGGATGCCCTTGAGGATCAGCTTGCCGCCCCAGCGCTTATTGATCCATTCCACATCGCCCCAGTTGAGCGCCGGGTCAAACTGCTGCGCCGTCCACGCGCCCAGGTTGGCCATGTCGGTCACGCCCTGCACATGGCCGACGATGTTGCCGAACTGGCGACGCGGCGTGCCCAGCATGCCCAGGCACCAGCGCGGCTTGGTCATCATGTTGAGGATGTTGCCGATCGTCAGCTTGGGCGGCGCGCTCAGGCCGTTCTTCAGGTCCTTGTGGCGCTGGCCGAGGATCTGCAGGTCCAGCGTCAGCACCAGCGCACTGCAGCCCGCGGCCTTGGCACGGTCGATCAGGCGCTCGATGAAGCCCCGGTCCTTCATCACATACAGCTGAAACCAGAAGCCGCGCCCCGCATGCTGCGCTACGTCCTCGATCGAGCAGATGCTCATGGTCGACAACGTGAACGGGACGCCGAACTTCATGGCCGCGCGTGCCGCCAGGATCTCTCCGTCGGCATGCTGCATGCCCGTCAGGCCGGTGGGCGCGATCGCCAGCGGCATCGCCACCGCTTGCCCGATCATGGTGGTGGCAGTGCTGCGGCCCTCCATGTTCACGGCCACGCGCTGGCGCAGCTTGATCGTCTGGAAGTCGCTTTCGTTGGCGCGGTAGGTACTTTCCGCCCAGCTGCCGGAGTCGGCGTAGTCGTAAAACATGCGCGGCACGCGCTTTTGCGCGAGCACGCGCAGGTCTTCGATGTTCGTGATGACGGTCATCGCTGGGTCTCCTGACTGCTTTGTGGTGGACTGCTGTGAAAGCTTAGCCGGCTGCGCCCGTGCCCAGCCGCACACGGTGCCGCTGCACCTGCGCGCGCACCTGTGCCGGCGCGGTGCCTCCCAGGGTGGCGCGGGCGTTCATCGAGCCCTGCAGGCTCAGCACCTGGTACACATCCTCGCCGATCGACGCATGAAAGCCCTGCAGCGTGGCCAGCGGCAGGTCCCTCAGGTCCACACCCTGCTCGGTGGCGGCCTTGACCGCGTGGGCCACGGTCTCGTGTGCATCGCGAAAGGGCAGGCCCTTCTTCACCAGGTAGTCGGCCAGGTCGGTGGCGGTGGCATAGCCCTTGCGCGCTGCCGCTTCCATCGCTGGCGGGTTGACGGTGATGCCCTCGACCATCTCGGCAAAGATGCGCAGCGTGTCACGCAGCGTGTCCACCGTGTCGAACAGCGGCTCCTTGTCTTCCTGGTTGTCCTTGTTGTAGGCCAGGGGCTGGCCCTTCATCAGCGTGATCAGGCCCATCAGGTGGCCCACCACGCGGCCGGTCTTGCCGCGCGCGAGTTCGGGCACGTCCGGGTTCTTCTTCTGCGGCATGATGGAACTGCCGGTGGTGAAGCGGTCGGCAATGCGGATGAAACCAAAGTTCTGGCTCATCCACAGGATCAGTTCTTCGCTGAAGCGGCTGATGTGCACCATGCACAGGCTGGCGGCGGCCGTGAACTCGATCGCAAAGTCGCGGTCGCTGACCGCATCGAGGCTGTTCTGGCACAACTGCGGCTCGCCGGCCTCGTCCACCATGCCCAGGCTGCGCGCCACCGCAGCGCGGTCCAGCGGGTAGCTGGTGCCCGCCAGTGCGGCGCTGCCCAGCGGCAGGCGGTTGGTGCGTCGGCGCACATCGGCCATGCGCTCGGCGTCGCGCGCGAACATCTCCACATAGGCCAGCAGATGGTGGCCAAAGCTCACCGGCTGCGCCACCTGCAGGTGCGTGAAGCCCGGCAGGATGGTGTCGGCATGCCGTTCGGCCAAGGCCACCAGGGCGCGCTGCAGGTCCGCCAGCAGACCGATCGTCAGGTCGATCTCATCGCGCAGCCACAGGCGCACGTCGGTGGCCACCTGGTCATTGCGGCTGCGGCCGGTGTGCAGCCGCTTGCCGGCGTCGCCCACCAACTGCGTGAGTCGCGCCTCGATGTTCAGGTGCACATCTTCCAGGTCGAGCTTCCACTCGAACGCGCCGGATTCGATCTCTTGCGTGATCTGCGCCATGCCGCGCTGGATGTCGGCCCAGTCGGCTGCACTCAGCAGGCCTTGCGCATGCAGCATGCCCGCATGCGCGAGCGATCCGCGGATGTCGGCGCGCCACAGCCGCTGGTCAAAGAGCACCGACGCGGTGTAGCGCTTGACCAGATCGCTCATGGGCTCGGAGAACAGCGCTGACCACGCCTGGGATTTGTTGTCGAGCTGGTTGTGGGACATGGTCGCGGCAATCATCAGGCGCAAGCCTGAACGCCTTTTTGGGATGCAGGAGCCACAAATTCTATCGAGCCCGGCGTGCGCACCCCTGCGTGCTAGCATCCCCGCAAGAGAAGACCAGCGCAGCGCCCGCAGAGGCTGTCTGCGCACCGGAGGGCCATCAAATCGTGAGTTCCATCGTCATCGCCACGCGCGAAAGCCGGCTGGCCCTGTGGCAAGCCGAGCATGTGAAGTCCTTGCTGCAGGATCGTGGCCATCAGGTTGACCTGCTGGGTATGACCACCCAGGGTGACCAGATCCTCGACCGTTCGCTCAGCAAGGTCGGCGGCAAGGGCCTGTTCGTCAAGGAGCTCGAGGTGGCGCTGGAAGAGCGGCGCGCCGACATCGCGGTGCATTCGCTCAAGGATGTGCCGATGGACCTGCCCCAGGGCTTTGCGCTCGCCTGCGTGATGGAGCGCGAGGACCCGCGCGACGCCTGGGTGTCCAACCGCTACGACTCGCTTGACGCCCTGCCGCAGGGCGCGGTGGTGGGCACGTCCAGCTTGCGCCGCGTGGTGCTGCTGCGTTCGCTGCGCCCCGACCTGCGCATCGAGCCGCTGCGCGGCAACCTCGACACCCGGCTGCGCAAGCTCGACGAAGGCCAGTACGACGCGATCGTGCTTGCTGCCGCCGGCCTCAAGCGGCTCGGCCTGTCGCAGCGCATCCGTGCGGTGTTCGACACCCGCGACATGCTGCCTGCCGCCGGGCAAGGCGCGCTCGGCATCGAAATCCGCGCCGACCGCGCCGACCTGGTCGCCGCATTGGCGCCGCTGGCGCACCAGACCACCTGGCTGGCGGTAGCGGCCGAGCGTGCGGTCAGCCGCGCGATGGGCGGCAGCTGCTCGATGCCACTGGCGGCCCACGCCACGCTGGCTGGCGAGGTGCTGCACCTGCGCGCGGCCTGGGGTGACCCAGAGGGCCAGTCGGCGCTGGTGCTGGCCGAGGCCACCGACATGATCGCCGACGTGGATGCCGCCGCGGCGCTGGGCACACGCGTGGCGGCGCAATTGCGCGCCAAGGGCGCGCGCTGATCGCCGCTGACCACGGTCGTCGCTGCCTGCAAGGCCTTGCCCGGCGCCAGCGAGTGACGCGCAGCCGACCTGGAACCGAGCCGTGACCGGCATGCGCACCCCGCCTGTGCTGATCCTCACCCGGGTGCGCGACGAGGCAGGCCCGTGGGCCGACGCACTGGCGGCTGCCGGCATCGGCGTGGATCTGCTGCCGTTGATCGAGATCGTGCCCGTTCCCGATGCCGCCCCGCTGGAGCATGCTCGCCAGGCGGCGCTGCAGTGCGACGCCTTGATGTTCGTCAGCGCCAGTGCCGCCAGGCACTTTTTCGCCGGGCAAGAAGCCCTGTCGCAGCGCCTCACGGCCCGCCTGTGGGCCACCGGCCCGGGCACGCGCCGCGCGCTCATCCAGTGCGGATGCCATCCCGACCACATCGACGCACCCGCCGACGACGCGGCCCAGTTTGATTCCGAGGCTCTGTGGGAGACGGTGGCGCTGCAAGCGCGGCCTGGTGCGCGGGTATTGATCGTGCGCGGCGCGGATGCCAGCGGGCAGGTGGCCGGGCGCGACTGGCTGGCGCGGCAACTCGAGGCCGCAGGCGCGCAGGTGGACGAGGTGGCCACCTACCTGCGCCGTGCGCCCGCATTTGATGCGGCCACGCGGGCGCGCATGCAGGCGGCTGCCGGCGACGGCAGCGTGTGGTGGTTCAGCAGCAGCGAAGCGGTGTTGCATCTGCAGCACGCCCTGCCCGCGCAGGACTGGTCGGCCGCGCGTGCGGTGGCCACCCATCCGCGTATTGCGCACGCCGCACGCCAGGCGGGTTTCGGCCGCGTGGTCGAGGCCCGCGCGCAGGTGGAGGACATCATCGCGTCGATAAAATCTTCGCATGAATGAGCGTTCCGTCGACCCTGCTGCTGCGGCCGAACCGGCCCGCGCCGCTGCCGTAGACGCGTCAGGGCCGGTGAACGCTGCAAACGCTGCAAACGCTGCAAATGCGCCAGACGCACCGGCGGCGCCTGCATCCGCAAGCACGTCCACCTCGCGCTGGGTGGTGATGGTGGCTGGCGCCCTGGCGCTGATGGCGCTGCTGGTCGGCGCGCTCACCTGGCAGAAGCTGTCGAACATCCAGGAGCAACTGGCCCGCCAGAGCGCCGACTCGGGCGCGCAAGCCATCGAGGCTCGCACGCTGGCACGTCAGGCGGTGGACGCCACCCGCGACGCCACTGCGCGCCTGTCGGTGCTGGAGACCCGGCTGGCCGAGGTCGCGCTGCAGCGCACGCAACTCGAAGAGCTGATGCAAAGCCTGTCGCGTTCGCGCGATGAAAACCTGGTGGTGGACATCGAGGCTGCCATTCGCCTGGGGCAGCAGCAGTCGCAACTGACGGGCAGTGTCGAGCCGTTGCTGGCGGCGTTGCGGTCGGCCGATCAGCGGCTTGCGCGCAGTGCACAGCCGCGGCTCACCCGGGTGCGCGCTGCGCTGGCGCGCGACATCGACCGCATCAAGTCGGCCAACCTGGTTGACGTGCCGTCGATGCTGGTGCGCCTGGATGAACTGGCGCGGCAGGTGGATGACATGCTGGTGGCCAATGCAGTGGCGGGGCAAACCGCTGCACCTGCACGCACCGCGGCGACGGCGGCAGCGCCAGCCTGGGCCGAACGGGCGTGGGCGATGGTGATGGATGAACTGCGCGCCCTGGTGCGGGTGAGCCGCGTGGACCATCCCGATGCCGTGCTGTTGGCGCCCGAGCAGGCCTTCTTCCTGCGCGAGAACCTCAAGCTCAAGCTGCTCAATGCGCGGCTGGGCTTGCTAGCGCGCCAGACCGACAGCGTGCGTGCCGATCTGGCGGCGGCGTCGGCGGCAGTCACCCGCTACTTTGACGCCGGTTCGCGCCGCAATCAGTCGGCGCTGGCAACGCTGCAGCAATTGCAGTCGCAGGCGCGTGCCGTCGAGGTGCCGCGCGTGGACGAAACCCTGGCCGCGCTTGCTGCGGCCGCGGCCGGACGCTGAGCCGGCCCCACACCGCCCATGCGCGCCGCCCTGTGGTTCCTGGCCCTGTTCGGCGTGGCCGTGGCCGTGGCGCTGTTTGCCGGCAACAACCAGGGCACCATCACCCTATTCTGGCCGCCGTACCGCATCGACGTGTCGCTGAATCTGGCGCTGCTGGTGATGGTGGGCGCGTTCCTCGTTGTTCACTTTGCGCTGCGCGCCGGCGCGGCCCTGTTCGACCTGCCCCAGCAGGCCAGACGTTGGCGCAAGCAGCAACAAGAGCGTGCGGTGCATGCGGCCTTGCTCGACGCGCTGGCGCAATGGCTGGCCGGCCGCTACCTGCGCGCCGGGCGTCAGGCGCAAGCGGCGGCCGCGCAGCAGCAGGCCCTGAGCGCCGATGCATCGCCGCCTCACGGCCCGGTGTTGCGAGCCATGGCCTGGTTGCTGGCAGCGGAGAGCGCGCATGCCCTGCAAGACCGCACCCAGCGCGACGCGCATGCCCGCACCGCCGTGCAGGCCTCGCGCGACACCCGCCAGGACGCGATGGCGCAGGCCACGGCCGAGGCGGTGGTGCTGCGTGCCGCGCAGTGGGCGCTGGACGACCGCGACCCCGATGCCGCGCTGCGCTGGTTGTCAGAGCTGCCGCAGGGCGCGTCGCGTCGCACGCTGGCCTTGCGCCTGCGCCTGCGGGCGGCGCAGCAGGCCCGTCAGCCGCAACAGGCGCTGGAGACCGCGCGACTCTTGGTCAAGCACCGAGCCTTCTCGCGCGAGGCTGGCGAGAGCATCGTGCGCGGGCTGGTGATCGATGTGCTGAACGCAGCCCAGGACACGGCGCAGTTGCGGCGCGCATGGGATGCCCTGGATGCAGGCGAGCGCGCCATGCCCGAACTGTCCATCCATGCCGCACAGCGGTGCATCCGCCTGGGCGGCGAGGCCGCGTTGGCGCGCGACTGGCTGCTGCCCGCTTGGGAGCGCCAGCGCGAACTGTCTGACAGCCAGCGCCATCGCCTGCTGGCGGTGCTGGAGGCGGGCCTGGGCTCGCTGGATGCTGCATGGCTTGCGCGCATCGAGTCGGCCCAGCAAGCTCTGGCGCGCGATGCACAACTGCAGTACCTGGCCGCGCGCGCGTGCATGCAGCGCCAACTGTGGGGCAAGGCGCAGCAACTGATGACGCAGGCTGTGGCTGGCTTGCAGGATGCCGATACCCGACGCAGGGCCTGGTGGACGCTGGCCGAACTGGCCCGCGAGCGCGGCGACGCCACCGCCGAGCGCCATGCCATTGAACAAGCAGCCCGACCATGAACCTTTCGTCCCTTGCACGCCTGCCCATGACCGTTTTGCCTCGCCGCGTGGATGCGGCGGCCTCCCCATTTCTGCGCCATGGGCGCCTTGCAGCGCGCGCCCCGGCCATGGGCCGCGCCTGGTTGTGTGGCCTGTGGTTAGCGGCCTGCTGGCCGGCGGCCCAGGCCCACGACACCTGGCTGGTGCCAGCCGCAGACGCCGCGGCGCCAAGCGACGGCGAGCAGCGGTTTGAACTCGCCACGGGCAACCGCTTTCCGGTGGCCGAGGTGGCCACCGACCCGGCCAGCCTGATCGGTGCACAGTGCGCCGATGCCGAGGGCCGCAAGACCCGGTTGCGGCCGGTGCGCACCGAACCGCGCTGGCTGCTGCTGGCCTACCGCGCGCCGTGGCGCGGCGGGCCGGCGCAATCGTGCTGGCTGGAATGGAAGGCCTACGACGTCGAGGTGGAACCGCCCCTGGTGCAGACGTACTTCCAGGAGATCCGCGCGCCGCAGGCGGTGCGGGACACCTGGGCGGCGATGCTGTCGCGCGGCATGTCGTGGCTTGAGACCTTCCGCAAGTTCGCGCGCACCGAACTGGCCGGGGCCCGCGCGCTCACGCCCGAGCAGCGCGAACGGCTGCGTCAGCCGGTGGGCCATGCGCTCGAGATCGTGATCCTCGGCAGTGAACCGGTGGGCGTGGGCAACGAGCTGCGTTTTCGGGTGCTGCGCGACGGTCAGCCCCTGGCCAACTTTCCGGTGGAGTTCGTCAACGACCAGAACCCGCTGGGCGTCTGGCGCCAGAGCGACGACAAGGGCGAGCTGAGCCTGCGCTTGCCGTTTGCCGGGCGCTGGGTGCTGCGCGGCACCGACCTGCGGCTGGACGAACGCAACCCCGCCCGCTGGCAGAGTCGCTTCGTCACCTTGCTGGTCGAGGCCCGCTGATCAGGCCGATGGCTGGCCCTGCTCGAAGGGCAGCTTGAGGTCGCGCAGGTCGCGGCGGGTTTCCACCAGCACCAGCGGACCTTCGTCGAGCACCACCGCCGGCGGCCGCTCACGCGGCACATGGATCGACTTGGGCTCGGCCGCGATTTGCGCCTGCACCGCAGCCACCTTGTCGGCGTCGGAGTTGACCCACTGCAACCCCGAGGCTTGCGCCACCGAAGCCAGTTGGTCGACCGGCAGCGAGAAGGGCTGCACGCGCGGCATGGCGGCGACCGCGGGGGCGGCTGCTGCGGACCCTGCAACAGCCGGCTGTGCCTGCGGCTCGCGCTCGTCACGCTCGTCACGGTTACCACCACGTTCACGGCGATCGCGGCCGTAGCGGTCACCTGAGCGGCGCTCACGGCGCTCACGGCGTTCGCCGCGCTCTTCGCCACCTTGTGCCTGTTCTTGCACCTCACCTTGCGCCTCACGCTCTGCAGCATCCGAGCCCAGGCTTGCGTCGGCGCGCTGCGCGTCAGCACCCGCGGACTCCATGGGTGCGGAGGTTATATCAGGCACAGCGCGCTCGGCCACAGGTGCATTGCCGTCGGCGGCAGCAGACTGCATCGCAGCGCTGTCCTCGGCGGATGAGCCCTCGCGCTCAGAGCGCTCGCCACGATCACCGCGCTCGCCGCGACCACGGCCGCGGCCTCCACGCTCGCCACGTTCACGGCGGCCTTCGCGCTCACCGCGCTCCATGCGCTCTTCACGCTCGGCGCTGCCGTCGGCTGTTGATGCGGGCATCAGGCCATTGGCGTTCACATCGGTGCCCGGCGCACCGGCGTCCATCGCGGCTTCCGGCCGCATCTCTGCACGGCCCTCGCGCCCGTCACGCCCCTCGCGACCTTCGCGGCGTTCACCCCGGCCACGGCCGCGTTCACGCCCCTCGCGGGGTTCGCGCGGCTCACGGGTTTCCGGGCGTCCTTCGCCACGGTTTCCAGCCTGGCCGTCGGCACGCGCTGCGGCCTGGCCCTCGGTCCGCTCTGCAGTCCGCTCGCTGGTGCGTTCCGCGCTGCGCTCGCCACGCTCCCCGCCGCGCCCACGTCCGCGGCCACCCCGTTCGCGGCGACCGCCTTCGCGATTGCCGTCGCGGCCGCCTTCCCGACCACCCTCGCGGCCTTCCCGCGCCTCACGCGCAGCCGGTGCGGCAGCGCCAGCGGTTGACGTTGCGGGCGCAGCCGCAGGGGCTTCGGCGCCGCCGAACAACTTCTTCATCCAGCCAAAGAAGCCACCCGATGCCGGGGCTTCGGCGGCGGCAGGCGCAGGGGCGGGTGCCGGCGCAGCGCTGCGCGCGGGCGCAGCCTGTGCCGCGCGCGGAGCGGGCTCGGCCGCCTTGGTCACCGGCTCGGGGCGCGGCTCGACCACCGGTGCCGGCATGTCGGGCAGCACGCCCTTGATCACCGGCTCCTGCTTGTTGGTGCGTTCCTGCGAGCGACGCGTCACCGCGGTGGCGTCCTCGATCTCTTCGGCCATCTTGTAGCTGGCCTCGATGCGGTCCAGACGCGGATCGTCGTGCTTCAGGCGCTCCAGGCGGTAGTGCGGCGTCTCGAGCGTCTTGTTGGGCACCAGCAGCACGCTGATGCGCTGCTTGAGCTCGATCTTGGCGATCTCGGTGCGCTTTTCGTTCAGCAGGAACGACGCCACCTCCACCGGCACCTGGCAGTGCACGGCGGCGGTGCTGTCCTTCATCGACTCTTCCTGGATGATGCGCAGGATCTGCAGCGCCGACGATTCGGTGTCGCGGATGTGGCCCGAGCCACCGCAGCGCGGGCAGGGGATGGATGCGCCTTCGCTCAGTGCCGGGCGCAGACGCTGGCGGCTCATCTCCATCAGGCCGAACTTGCTGATGGTGCCGAACTGCACGCGCGCGCGGTCCTGGCGCAGTGCATCGCGCAGGCGGTTCTCCACCTCGCGGCGGTTGCGGCTTTCCTCCATGTCAATGAAGTCGATCACGATCAGGCCGCCCAGGTCGCGCAGGCGCATCTGGCGCGCTACCTCGTCGGCGGCCTCCAGGTTGGTGCGGGTGGCGGTCTCCTCGATGTCGCCGCCCTTGATGGCGCGTGCCGAGTTCACATCGATCGACACCAGCGCTTCGGTGTGGTCGATCACGATGGCGCCGCCCGAGGGCAGCGTCACCGTGCGGGCGTAGGCCGATTCGATCTGGTGCTCGATCTGGAAGCGGCTGAACAGCGGCGCATCGTCGCGGTAGCGCTTCACCCGCGCGGCATGCTCGGGCATGACGTGCGACATGAACTGCTGCGCCTGCTCGTAGATGTCGTCGGTGTCGATCAGGATGTCGCCGATGTCGTGATTGAAATAGTCACGGATCGCGCGGATCACCAGGCTCGATTCCTGATAGATCAGGAAGGCGCCCTTGCCAGCCTTGGAGGCCTCGTCGATGGCGCCCCACAGCTTGAGCAGGTAGTTCAGGTCCCACTGCAGTTCGGGCGCGCTGCGGCCGATGCCGGCGGTGCGCGCAATGATGGACATGCCGTTGGGATACTCCAACTGGTCCATGTTCTCCTTGAGCTCTTGCCGGTCCTCTCCCTCGATGCGCCGGCTCACGCCGCCGCCGCGCGGGTTGTTGGGCATCAGCACCACATAGCGGCCAGCCAGACTCACGAAGGTGGTCAGGGCCGCGCCCTTGTTGCCGCGCTCTTCCTTCTCAACCTGCACCAGCAGTTCCTGGCCCTCGCGGATCACGTCCTTGATGCTGGCCTGCGAGGGCGACACGCCCGGCGCGAAGTACTGCCTGGAGATTTCCTTGAACGGCAGGAAGCCGTGGCGGTCTTCGCCGTAGTCGACAAAGCAGGCCTCCAGCGACGGCTCCACGCGCGTCACCACGGCCTTGTAGATGTTGCCCTTGCGCTGTTCGCGCCCTTCGATTTCGATTTCGTAGTCGAGGAGCTTTTGTCCGTCGACGATGGCCAGCCGGCGCTCTTCGGCCTGGGTGGCGTTGATCAGCATGCGCTTCATGCTTGTTTCCCTTCACACACAACAATCACAGGCCCGCGTGGGGCCCACGATGCCGGTGCCGGCGCCTGAAACGAAGGGAATGCCCGAAGCGACGCTTACCCGCGGACCGGATGGCCAGCGGGCGGCGACAGGGGCGCGTGGATGAGGGCGCAGAACCCGCACCGCCGTGCCGTGACAGCCGCTGAGGGCGGCATCGGCGCAGGGTGACTGGAGTGTGGGGGTGGCGTCGCCCGTGGCGGTGCAAGGCGTGAAAGCCATGACCCGAAGAGCGCAATAAGTGCCATCAGCACGGGGTGTCTCGCTTCAATCCGCCGGGCCGCGAGCGCTGCCTGGCATGTATTCCGTATCGGTGTTTCAGGGCGTCGGAACCATCGCGGAGGGCCACTTCGCCACGCCGAACTGTGGTCCGGGGTCTGCGATCGCGGCCGGCCGTTGGCATCGACCTGCCAGCGCGCCAGTGGGACTGTGTGGACTAAACTCCAGACAAATCAACCACTTGCAGCGGCACGCTAGTGAAACGCATTATAGGGGGCGAGGCCGCGCCGGCAAGCCCGAAGGCGCGCCTGCTGGCGGTGGACGAGGGCTCAGAGGGCCAGCGGCTGGACAACTTCCTGATCCGCGAGCTCAAGGGCGTGCCCAAAACCCATGTCTACCGCATCATCCGCAGCGGCGAGGTGCGGGTGAACAAGGGCCGGGCCGCGGCCGATACCCGGCTGGCCGCAGGCGATGCGGTGCGGGTGCCGCCGCTGCGCTTGCCCGAACCGTCGGCCGCTGCGGCCGCCCCCGTGCCGGCCCGCAGCTTTGCGGTGCTGTACGAAGACGACCACCTGCTGGCCATCGACAAACCTGCCGGGGTGGCGGTGCACGGCGGCTCGGGCGTGAGCTTCGGGGTGATTGAGCAGTTGCGTCAGGCGCGGCCCGGCGCGAAATTCCTGGAATTGGTGCACCGGCTCGATCGCGAGACCTCGGGCATCCTGCTGGTGGCCAAGCGGCGCAGCGCCCTGACCCGGCTGCAGGCGCAGTTTCGCGAGCGCGAGACCGGCAAAACCTACCTGGCGCTGGTGGCCGGCGACTGGCCCGCACGCAAAAAGCTGATCGACGCGCCGCTGCACAAATACTTGCTGGACGACGGCGAGCGCCGCGTCAAGGTGGTGGCCCGCGACGACCCGGACGGCATGCGCGCGGTCACCCTGGTGAAGGTGGCCCGGCGCCTGGCGGGCTTCAGCCTGCTGGAGGTGACCATCAAGACCGGCCGCACGCATCAGATCCGTGTGCATCTGGCCTCGCAGGGCCATGGCATTGCCGGCGACGACAAGTACGGCGATTTCGAACTCAACCGCTCGCTGCAGCGCCAGGGCTTGAAGCGCATGTTCCTGCACGCGTGGCGGCTACAGTTCAGCCATCCGGCCAGCGAAGAGCGCATCGAGCTCACCTCGCCGCTGACCGCCGACCTCCAGTCCTTTCTTGACCATGCCGCCCCCGATGCCCGAGTCGTCCCCAGTGCGCCCGCGCCGCTATGACCTGATCGCCTTCGACTGGGACGGCACCCTGTACGACTCCACCGCGATCATCGTGCGCTGCATCCAGCGCGCGGTGGTGGATGTGGGCGGCGCGCGGCCCAGCGACCGCGACGCGGCCTATGTGATCGGCATGGGCCTGATGCAGGCGCTGGCGCATGCGGCACCCGATGTGCCGCCCGACAAGTACCCCGAGCTCGGCACGCGCTACCGGCACCACTACCAGCAGCACCAGAACGACCTGAGCCTGTTCGATGGCGTGCTGCCGCTGCTGCACGCGCTGCGAGAGCGCCACCATTGGCTGGCGGTGGCCACCGGCAAGAGCCGACGCGGGCTGGACGAGGCGCTGCAGATGGTGGAACTCAAGGGCCTGTTCGACGGCTCGCGCACCGCAGACGAGACCGCCGGCAAACCGCATCCGCGCATGCTGCACGAGCTGATGCGCGAGTTCGGTACCGAGCCCGAGCGCACGCTGATGATCGGCGACACCACCCACGACCTGCAGATGGCCCTGAATGCGGGCTGCGACGCGGTGGGCGTGAGCTACGGCGCGCACGAGCCCGATGCCTTCCACGCGCTCAATCCCAAAGCGGTGGTGCATTCGGTGGGTGAACTGCACGACTGGCTGCTGACCCACGCCTGAAGGCATGACTGACCGCATCCGCATCCCGCTGTGTAACTCGGCCGACCTGCGTGAGGGCAGCGAGGCGGTTCCGTTCGACGTGGTCTACGGCGGCCAGACCTGCCGCGCCTTCGCCATCCGCTACCAGGGGCAGGTGCACGCCTACCTCAACCGCTGCATGCACATCGCGATGGAGATGGACTACCAGCCCAACCGCTTCTTTGACGACACCGGCCGCTGGCTGCTGTGCGCCACCCACGGCGCGGCCTATCAGCCCGACACCGGCGCCTGTGCCGGCGGGCCGTGCCGCGGCGGCCTGATCAAGATTGACCTGAGCGAAGCCGATGGCGTGGTGCACTGGCATACTGACCACAACCTCCTGCCGCTCGAGTTCTGAAGCCCGTCATGTCTGACCCCGATCGCGATACCGACCCTGTTCCTGAACGCGACCGCGACGCCTCTGCCTCGGTGCCCCCGCCGGCACCTGCCAACCCTGCGGCTCCTGCGGCCGCTACAGCCGCTGCGGCCAAGGTCGATGCTTCCGTCACCCCCGGTCTGCCGGGGTGGGAGCGGGCCACGCTCGAGCGGCTGGCCTTCGCCGCGCTCAACGAGCAGCGGGCGCAACGCCGCTGGCGCAACTTCATCCGGCTGTCGTGGCTGACTTTCTTTGTGGTCATCGCCTTCTTGCTGTTTCACCGCTCGGGGCCCGGCGCCGACCGCGCGCTGCCGCACACCGCGGTGGTGCAGATCCGCGGCGAGATCGGCCCCGAAAGCGATGCCAGCGCCGACGCCATCGTCACCTCGATGCGCGCCGCGCTGGAAGACGGCGGATCGCGCGCCCTGGTGTTGCTGATCAATTCCCCCGGCGGCAGCCCGGTGCAGGCGGGCATCGTCAATGACGAGATCCGCCGCTTGCGTGCCAAGCATGACAAGCCCATCTATGTGGTGGTCGAGGAGTCATGCGCCTCGGCGGCCTACTACATCGCGGCTGCGGCCGACCGTGTGTATGTGGACAAGGCCAGCATCGTGGGCAGCATCGGCGTGCTGATGGACGGCTTTGGCTTCACCGGGCTGATGGACAAGCTGGGGGTGGAGCGGCGGCTGATGACCGGCGGCGAGAACAAGGGCTTCCTCGACCCGTTCAGCCCGCAGACCGCCAAGCAGCGCGAGCACGCCCAGGCCATGCTCGACCAGATCCATCGCCAGTTCATTGATCGCGTCAAGCAGGGGCGTGGGGACCGGTTGAAGGACACGCCCGAACTGTTCAGCGGCCTGTTCTGGACGGGTGAGCAGGCGGTCAGCATGGGCCTGGCCGACGAGCTGGGCAGCCTGGATTTCGTGGCCCGCGAGGTGGTCAAGGCCGAAGAGCTGATTGACTACACGCTGCACGAAAACGTGGCCGAGCGCCTGGCCAAGCGCTTTGGCGCCGCGGTGGGCGAGGGCGCGGTCAAGGCGCTGCGCGCCACGGCCGCGATTCGCTGACCGCTGACCGCTGAACGCTGACCGCTGAACGCCTTCCTTGAGCGGCTGGCCTGTAAGGCGTCAGCGCCCGATCGCAAACACGGCGGGCAGGTCGCCCATCGGCGGTGCCCCAGTGCGCCACTGCGCCACGCTCAGGCAGCGGCAGGTGGCGCCCGCCAGCGTCAGGCCACTGGCCACCGCCAGCCGGGTGGTGGGCTTCAGGTCTCGCAGCAATGCCTGCCACAGCGCGGCATTGCGGTAGGGTGTTTCGATGAACAGTTGCGTGGCGCCGGTGCGCATCACGGTGGCCTCCAGTTCGCGCAGGCGGGCGGTGCGCTGCGCCGCGTCCTGCGGTAGGTAGCCCACAAACGCAAACTGCTGGCCGTTCAGGCCGCTGGCCGCCAGCGCGAGCAGCAGCGAGGCCGGCCCCACCAGGGGCACCACCGCGATGCCCAGTTCGTGCGCGGCGCGTACCACTGACGATCCGGGGTCGGCCACGGCGGGCATGCCTGCCTCGCTGGCCAGCCCGATGTCGTGACCCTGCAGCGCCGGCGTCAGCAGCGCGCGGGCGTCAAAGCGCCCGTCATGGTCGCCGTGCTTGTGCACCTCGCGCGGCAGTTCGCTGATGTGTTGCTGCTGCAGCGGCACGGCCAGTGCATGGCTGGCTTGCACACGCTTGAGCACGGCGCGCAGTGTCTTGGCGTTCTCGCATACCCAATGGTCCAGCCGCGCGGCGATGCGCAGCGTGGTTTCGGGCAGAACCTCCGACAAGGGGTGGTCCGATCCGGTGCCGAAGTCCAGCGGCGTGGGCACCAGGTAGAGCGTGCCTGTGCCGTGATCGGGGCCCCTGCCAGCCCTTGTCGGCTCGCTCACGCGCGCTCACCCAGCAGGTCGATGCCGGCGGCACGCAGCATGCGGCAGGTGCGGATCAGCGGCAGGCCCACCAGGGCGGTCGGATCGTCGTTGTGGATGGATTCGAGCAGCGCGATGCCCAGACCTTCGCTCTTGGCGCTGCCGGCGCAGTCGAAGGGTTGCTCGACCTGCAGGTAGTGCTCGATCTCGGCGTCGCTCAGCTGCCGAAATTGCACCTGCACGGCGGCCAGGTCTTCGGCGACAAAGCCGCTGGCCTCGCACACCACGGCCAGCGCGGTCTGGAACACCACGGTGCGCCCGCGCATGCGGCGCAGTTGTTCCGTCGCCCGGCCGTGGGTGCCAGGCTTGCCCAGCGGTTCGCCCGCCAGATCGGCCACCTGATCGGAGCCGATCACCACCGCGTGCGGATGGCGTCGGGCCACCGCCTGCGCCTTGGCCAGCGCCAGCCGGCGCGCGATCTGCGCGGGCGTCTCGCCGGGCAGGGGCGTTTCGTCCACCTCGGGGGCGGCCACTTCAAACGGCACGCCCAGGCGCGACAGCAATTCACGCCGGTAGCGGGAGGTTGAACCAAGGATCAGGGGGCGCATGCGGGCGATTCTCTTACACTGATCCGATGACGGTTTCCTTTCTGCCCGAGCGTCTGGATGTGGCCGCCTTTGCGCGGGCGCAGGCCAAACTGCACGGCGAGATCCCGCCGTCGCGGCTGCCGCGCTTGCTGCAGGAATGCGCGCCGGGCGTGCCCGCCGAGGCTCCGGTGCAGTGGACCGCCATGGGCGAGCAGCGCACCGCCACGGGCGGGCCGTCGCAGGCCTGGATGCATCTGGAGGTGTCGGCCCGCGTGCCGCTCACCTGCCAGCGCTGCCTGCAGCCGGTGGTGCTGCCGCTGTCGGTGGATCGGTGGTTCCGCTTCGTGGTCGACGAAAACACGGCGATGGCCGAGGACGACGCGGCCGACGAGGACCTGCTGGTGATCAGCCGGCGGTTTGACCTGCCCGAACTGATCGAGGACGAATTGCTGATGGCCGTGCCGCTGGTGCCGCTGCACGAGGCTTGCCCCACCGCGCTGCCGGTGCCGGAGGCGGATGAGCCGGCGCAGGCGGCGCGAGGACATGCCGAGGCCCCGGAAAAGCCCCATCCTTTTGCGGTGCTGGCCCAACTCAAGCGCTAGCTTATAATCATGGGCTTCGCGCCTTTTGGGCGCTATCCAATCCCGGACCCAACCCCGGGCGGTGGTGAGCAGCTGCAACAAGCGCCCGTACAGGGCTGTGCCTGTGACCGACGTCCGGACCTACGCCACACTCAGGAGCCCACCATGGCTGTTCAGCAAAACAAAAAGTCGCCCTCCAAGCGCGGCATGCACCGTTCGCACAACGCGCTGAACGCGCCGGGCATTGCGGTCGAGCCGACCACCGGCGAAGTGCACCTTCGTCACCACATCAGCCCCAACGGCTTCTATCGTGGCCGCAAGGTGCTCAAGACCAAGTCTGAAGCCTGATTGGCCTGCCGACTCCCGGGGCCCGGCGCTGCGAAGGCAGCCTCGGGCCTTTGTGTTTCTGGGGCGGCGCGGTGACGACCTGCGGATCGGGCTGCTGCCGGGGCCGGTGGGGTTTTTAGGGCTACAGTGAGCAACATGACCACCTTGGCGGTTGACTGCATGGGGGGCGACCACGGCCCTCGGGTGACGCTCGCGGCCTGCCGGCGCTTTCTGGAGCGCGAGCCGCAGGCGCAATTGCTGCTGGTGGGGCGGGCATCCGAACTGTCGGGCTTTTCGCACCCCCGCGCCACCGTGGTGGCGGCGACCGAGGTGGTCGAGATGGACGACCCGGTCGAGGTGGCGCTGCGCAAAAAGAAGGACTCTTCCATGCGCGTGGCCATCCAGCAGGTCAAGGACGGCGCCGCGCAGGCCGCCATCTCGGCCGGCAATACCGGCGCGCTGATGGCGATTGCCCGCTACCTGCTCAAGACGGTGGACGGCATCGACCGCCCGGCGATCGCCACCCAGTTGCCCAATGCCAAAGGCGGCGCCACCACGGTGCTGGACCTGGGCGCCAACGTGGACTGCACCGCCGAGCACCTGCTTCAGTTTGCGGTGATGGGTTCAGCCCTGGTGGCCGCGCTCACCGAGGACGAGCAGCCCTCGGTCGGGCTGCTGAACATCGGTGAAGAGGTCATCAAAGGCAGCGAAACCATCAAAAAAGCGGGCGAATTGCTGCGATCTGCTGCCAACGCCGGCGACTTGAACTTCTTTGGCAATGTCGAGGGCAACGACATCTTCAAGGGCACGACCGACATCGTCGTCTGCGACGGCTTTGTGGGCAATGTGGCCCTGAAGGCCAGCGAAGGCTTGGCCTCGATGATCCGCGACTTCATGCGCGATGAGTTTTCTCGCGGTATCTTCTCCAAAATGGCGGCAATCATTGTCTATCCGGTTCTAAAAGCGCTTAAAGTGCGGTTGGACCACCGGCGTTACAACGGCGCGGCGCTGCTGGGCCTGCGCGGGCTGGTGTTCAAGAGCCATGGTTCCGCCGACGAACTGGCCTTCGAGCAGGCGCTGGTGCGCGCGTATGATGCCGCCCGACATCATCTTCTGGACCGCGTCCAGGCGCGCATTGCCCACGCAGGCCCGCTGCTGACGGCATCCGCGCCCCCCAGCGACGTCGCGGCCGCTGCTACCTGATGAGACGCTACTCCCGCATCACCAGCACCGGCAGTTACCTGCCCGAACGCCGGCTGACCAACGCCGATCTGGCCGCCGAATTGGCAGCCCGCGGCGTGGAAACCTCGGACGACTGGATCGTCGAGCGCACCGGCATCCGCGCGCGGCACTTTGCCGCGGCCGACCAGACCAGCAGCGACCTGGGCGCCGAGGCTGCCCGCCGCGCGCTGCAGGCCGCCGGCCGCAACGCGCAAGACGTGGACCTGATCATCGTCGCCACGTCCACCCCGGACATGGTGTTCCCGTCCACCGCCGCCATCCTTCAGAAGAAGCTGGGCATTGCCGGTTGCCCGGCGTTTGACGTGCAGGCGGTGTGCAGCGGCTTTGTCTATGCGCTCACCGTGGCTGACGCGATGATCCAGACGGGCACCGCCCAGTGCGCCCTGGTGATCGGTGCCGAGGTGTTCTCGCGCATCCTCGATTTCAACGACCGCACCACCTGCGTGCTGTTTGGCGACGGCGCTGGCGCTGTGGTGCTGGAGGCGTCCGACCAGCCGGGCATCCTGGCCACGGACCTGCACGCCGACGGCAAGCATGTCGGCATCCTGTGCGTGCCGGGCACGGTGTCGGGCGGCCAGGTGCTGGGTGACCCGACCCTCAAGATGGACGGCCAGGCGGTGTTCAAGCTGGCGGTGGGCGTGCTGGAGGATGCCGCGCGCGCCACGCTGGACAAGGCCGGCCTGAAGGACAGCGACATCGATTGGCTGATTCCGCACCAGGCCAACATCCGCATCATGCAAAGCACGGCCAAGCGCCTGAAGTTGCCGTTGGAGAAACTGGTGGTCACGGTGGACCAGCACGGCAACACCTCGGCCGCGTCGGTGCCGCTGGCACTCGATGTCGCAGTGCGCGCCGGCCGCGTGAACAAGGGCGACACGCTGATGCTCGAAGGCGTGGGCGGCGGCTTCACTTGGGGCGCGGTGCTGCTCACCTATTGAGAACCATGAAGACATTCGCATTCGTGTTCCCGGGCCAGGGCTCGCAGTCGGTCGGCATGCTCGACGCCTGGGGCGACCACCCGGCGGTGGTCGATACGCTGAAAGAGGCGTCGGACGCCCTCGGGCAAGACTTGGCCCAGCTGATCCGCGAAGGCCCCAAGGAGGCCTTGGCGCTGACCACCAACACCCAGCCGGTGATGCTGACCGCCGCCATTGCCGCCTACCGCGCCTGGCACGCCGAAGGCGGTGCGGTGCCTGCCGTTGTGGCGGGGCACTCGCTGGGCGAGTATTCGGCCCTGGTGGCCAGTGGCGTGCTGACGCTGTCGCAGGCAGTGCCGCTGGTGCGATTCCGCGCGCAGGCCATGCAGAAGGCGGTGCCAGTGGGCGCCGGTGCGATGGCGGCCATCCTGGGCATGGAGGCCGACAAGGTGCGCGCCGTTTGTTCTGAAGTCAGCGCCAGCTTGGGTGCAGGTGAAACGGCAGAGGCGGCCAACTTCAACGACCCGTCGCAGACCGTGATCGCCGGCACCAAGGCCGGGGTCGAGAAGGCCTGCGAGGCGCTCAAGGCCGCGGGCGCCAAGCGTGCGCTGCCGCTGCCGGTGTCGGCCCCCTTCCATTCCAGCCTGATGAAGCCGGCCGCCGAGCGGCTGCGCGAGAAGCTGGCGGATGTGGCCTTTGCCGCGCCGCAGATCCCGGTGGTTAACAACATCGATGTGGCGGTCGAGAGCGATATCGCCCGCATCAAGGACGCGTTGTACCGCCAGGCCTTCGGGCCGGTTCGCTGGGTGGAATGCACGCAGGCGATCAAGGCGCGCGGCGCTGCGGTGGTGGTGGAATGCGGGCCGGGCAAGGTGCTGGCGGGCATGGTCAAGCGCACCGACGCCGACATGACGGGCGCCGCACTGTACGACCCGGCCACGCTTTCCGAAGTGAAAGGACTGCTGGCATGAGCCAGGTTGAATTTGCGGGCCAGGTGGCCCTGGTGACCGGCGCTTCACGCGGCATCGGCGCAGCCATTGCGGCTGAACTGGCACACCGCGGCCTGAAGGTGATCGGCACGGCCACCAGCGACGCCGGCGCAGCGCACATCACCCAGGCGCTGGCAGCGCATGCGGGCTGCCGCGGCGCCAAGCTGGACGTGAACGACGCGGCGGCCGCCGAGGCGCTGATCGACGCCATCGTCAAAGAGCACGGCGCGCTGCATGTGCTGGTCAACAACGCCGGCATCGCCCGCGACACGCTGGCCATGCGCATGAAGGACGAAGACTGGGATGCGGTGCTCGACACCAACCTCAAGGCCGTGTTCCGCATGAGCCGCGGCGTGATGCGCACGATGTTGAAGCAGCGCTACGGCCGCATCGTCAGCATCACCAGCGTGGTGGGCGCCTCGGGCAACCCGGGCCAGGCCAACTACGCGGCGGCCAAGGCTGGCGTGGCCGGCATGACCCGCGCGCTGGCACGCGAACTGGGCAGCCGGGGCATCACGGTGAACTGCGTGGCGCCCGGCTTCATCGAGACCGACATGACCGCCAGCCTGCCCGACGAGCAGCAAAGGGCGCTGCTGGGCCAGATCCCGCTGGGGCACCTGGGCAAGCCCGCCGACATCGCGCATGCGGTGGCGTGGCTGGCCTCGCCGCAGGCGGGTTATGTGACCGGCCAGGAAATCCATGTGAACGGCGGCATGTTCATGGCCTGACGCGCCATCTGCCGCCAAGCTTGTGCCGGCCGATCCGCCCGGCGGCTGCCTTCAGGGCCCGATGGGGCCACGCAGCTAAAATCGCGGATTCCCACAACCCTTTTGAGGGCAACATGAGTGATATCGAAGCACGTGTCAAGAAAATCATCGCCGAGCAGCTTGGCGTGGAAGAGTCGCAGGTGACCAATGAGAAGGCCTTCGTGGCCGACCTTGGCGCCGACTCGCTGGACACGGTGGAACTGGTGATGGCGCTGGAAGACGAGTTCGGCATCGAGATCCCGGACGAAGACGCCGAGAAGATCACCACGGTGCAAAACGCCATCGACTACGCCAACGCCCACAAGAAGGCCTGATCGCGCATGGCCCGCCGCCGCGTCGTCGTGACCGGCCTGGGCTGCGTGAGCCCCGTGGGCAACACGGCGGATCAGGCCTGGGCCAGCCTGCTTGCCGGCCAGTCCGGCATCGCCCTCATCACCAAGTTCGATGCTTCGAACTTCGCCTGCAAGATCGCCGGCGAAGTGAAGGGCTTCGACCTGGAGTCCTACATCCCGCCCAAGGAGGCGCGGACCATGGACACCTTCATCCATTACGGCATCGCCGCCGCGGCGCAGGCCGTGGCCGACGCCGGGCTGAAGACGGGTGAGGCGCTGGGCGAAGAGGAGTCGACGCGCATCGGCTGCGTCATCGGCTCGGGCATCGGCGGCCTGCCGCTGATCGAAGAGACGCACACCGAACTGACCAACCGCGGGCCGCGGCGGATTTCGCCGTTCTTCGTGCCGGCGTCGATCATCAACATGATCTCGGGTCATGTGTCGATGCGCTTTGGCTTCAAGGGCCCCAACCTGGCGATCGTGACCGCGTGCACCACCGGCCTGCACTGCATCGGCGAGGCCGGCCGCATGATCGAGTATGGCGACGCCGACGTGGTGGTGGCCGGCGGTGCCGAATCCACCGTCTCGCCGCTGGGCATCGGTGGCTTTGCCGCGATGCGCGCACTGTCCACCCGCAACGACGATCCGGCCACCGCGTCCCGCCCCTGGGACAAGGACCGCGACGGTTTCGTACTGGGCGAGGGCGCCGGCGTGATGGTGCTCGAGGAATACGAGCACGCCAAGGCGCGCGGCGCGAAGATCTACGCCGAACTGGCGGGCTACGGCATGAGCGCCGACGCCGGCCACATGACGGCGCCCAACATGGACGGCCCGCGCCGCGCCATGCTGAACGCGCTGCGCAACGCGGGTGTGAACGCCGACGCGGTGAGCTACCTCAACGCGCATGGCACCTCCACCGCGCTGGGCGATATCAACGAATCGAACGCGATCAAGGCGGCGCTGGGCGACCATGCAAAGAAGATCGTGGTCAATTCCACCAAGTCGATGACCGGGCACCTTCTGGGGGGCGCCGGTGGCATCGAGAGCGTGTTCACCGTGCTTGCGGTTCACCAGCAAAAGAGCCCGCCCACCATCAACATCTTCAACCAGGACCCGGAGTGCGACCTGGACTACTGCGCCAACACCGCGCGCGACCTGAAGATCGACGTGGCCATGAAGAACAACTTCGGCTTCGGCGGCACCAACGGGACGCTCGTGTTTCGCCGCGCCTGAGGGCGCGGGGCCTGCCGTCGGGCGTGCAACGGGGCGGCTGCCGTGCGCACACCGCCCCCCTTTGAAGTGACGCTGCACGACGCGCCGGCCTGGCGTGTGGTGCAGGCGCTGCTGTGGGCGCTTGCGGGTGCCGGGCTCGGGGCGTGGCTGGCCAGCGCCGTTCCGGGCCTGGATGCCGGGCCCGAAGCCCGCAGCGCGGCGACGGCGGCTGCCGCCGGGCTGGGCGCCCTGGTGGCCGCCGCCCTGGGCTGGTGGCGGGGGCGGCCCTGCAGCGCGCGGCTGCGCTGGAGCGGGCGCCGCTGGGAGCTGTGGGG
>JBJTCL010000088.1:0-36867 GCA_046091865.1 Burkholderiaceae bacterium
TCAACGTGGATCCGGGCACGATGTCGCCGTTTCAGCACGGCGAGGTGTTCGTCACCGACGACGGCGCCGAGACCGACCTCGACCTGGGGCACTACGAGCGCTTCATCACCACCCGCATGGGCAAGCTCAACAACTTCACCACCGGCCGGATCTACCAGTCGGTGCTGGAGAAAGAGCGCCGCGGCGACTACCTGGGCAAGACGGTGCAGGTGATCCCGCACGTCACCAACGAGATCCAGGAATTCATCCAGCGCGGCGCGCGCGTGGGCGAGCCCGACGCGGCCGAAGTGGCCATCGTCGAGATCGGCGGCACCGTGGGCGACATCGAGTCGCTGCCCTTCCTCGAGTCGGTGCGCCAGATGAGCCTGCGCCTGGGGCCCAACAACACCGCCTTCGTGCACCTGACCTACGTGCCGTGGATCGCCGCGGCCGGTGAGCTCAAAACCAAGCCCACCCAGCACACGGTGCAAAAGCTGCGCGAGATCGGCATCCAGCCCGACGCGCTGCTGTGCCGCGCCGACCGCCGCATCCCCGACGAAGAGCGCGGCAAGATCTCTCTGTTCACCAACGTGCCCGAATGGGGCGTGATCAGCATGTGGGATGTGGACACCATCTACAAGGTGCCGCGCATGCTGCATGAGCAGGGCCTGGACGGCCTGATCTGCGACAAGCTGCGCCTGAACACGCCGCCGGCCAGCCTCAAGCGCTGGGACGAACTGGTCTACGAGGTCGAGCATCCGCAGGGCGAAGTGACCATCGCGATGGTGGGCAAGTACGTCGACCTGTCAGACAGCTACAAGTCGCTCAATGAGGCGCTGCGCCACGCCGGCATGAAGAACCATGCGCGGGTGAAGATCGAATACATCGATTCGGAGACGCTCACCGCCGACACCGTGTCGCAGCTCAGCAAGTACGACGCGGTGCTGGTGCCCGGCGGCTTCGGCAAGCGGGGCATCGAGGGCAAGGTGTGCGCCGCACGCTATGCCCGCGAGAACCGCATCCCCTACCTGGGCATCTGCCTGGGCATGCAGGTGGCCACCATCGAATACGCGCGCAATGTCGCGGGGCTGGAAGGTGCCAACAGCACCGAGTTCGAGCCCGACTCGCCCAACCCGGTGATCGCGCTCATCACCGAGTGGAAAGACGCCGACGGCACCATCAAGACGCGCGACGAGCACTCCGACCTGGGCGGCACCATGCGCCTGGGCGCGCAGAGCTCCGACGTGCAGGCGGGCACCCTGGCCCACCGCATCTACGGCGACGTGGTGACCGAGCGGCACCGCCACCGCTACGAGGCCAACGTGCGCTACCTCGACCAGCTGCGCCAGGCGGGCCTGGTGATCTCGGCGCTGACGCAGCGCGAGCAGCTCACCGAAATCGTCGAGCTGCCGCAGGCGGTGCACCCCTGGTACATGGGCGTGCAGTTCCACCCCGAGTTCAAGTCCACGCCCTGGGACGGTCATCCGCTGTTCAACTCGTTCATCAAGGCGGCGCTGGACCACCAGTCGCACGGCAAGAACCTCAAGGCCGTGGCCTGATCCGGCGCGCACCCCATGAAACTGTGTGACTTCGAGGTCGGCCTGAACCGGCCGCTGTTTCTGATCGCCGGCCCCTGCGTGGTCGAGTCCGAGCAGCTGCAGATCGACACCGCCGGTGCGCTGAAGGACATCACCCGCGCGCTGGGCATTCCCTTCATCTTCAAAAGCAGCTACGACAAGGCCAACCGCTCTTCGGGCACCAGCTTTCGCGGCCCGGGCATGGACAAGGGGCTGGAGATCCTGGCCAAGGTGCGGCGCGATCTGGGTGTGCCGGTGCTGACCGATGTGCACACCGAAGCCGAGGTGCCCACCGTGGCCTCGGTGGTGGACGTGCTGCAGACGCCGGCCTTCCTGTGCCGCCAGACCGACTTCATCCGCGCGGTGGCGCAAAGCGGCAAGCCGGTGAACATCAAGAAGGGCCAGTTCCTCGCGCCGCACGACATGAAGAACGTGATCGACAAGGCCCGCGCCGCTGCGCGCGATGCCGGCCTGAGCGAAGACCGCTTCATGGCCTGCGAGCGTGGCGCGAGCTTTGGCTACAACAACCTGGTGTCCGACATGCGCAGCCTGGCGATCATGCGCGAGACCGCGGCGCCGGTGGTGTTTGATGCCACCCATAGCGTGCAGTTGCCCGGCGGCCAGGGCACGAGTTCGGGCGGCCAGCGCGAAATGGTGCCGGTGCTGGCCCGCGCCGCCGTTGCGGTGGGCATCGCCGGCCTGTTCATGGAGACGCACCCCGACCCATCGCGTGCGCTGAGCGACGGCCCGAACGCGGTGCCGCTCAAGCACATGAAGGCGTTGCTGGAGTCGCTGATCGAACTGGACCGCGTCGCCAAGAGCCGCCCTTTCCTTGAACACGACTTCAACGCCTGAAGCCCCTCTCACCTCCCCTCACGCACACCCACCATGAGCCAGACCACCGCCTACGGATACGTCGTCGTCGACATGAAGATCAGCCACCCCGAGCAGTACAAGGAGTACATGGCGATGGCGCCGGCGGCGGTGAAGGCCTTCGGCGGCGAATACCTGGTGCGCGGCGGCCAGCACACCGTGCTGGAGGGCCAGTGGCAGCCTGCGCGCATGGCGATGCTGCGCTTTCCCAGCTTCGAGCAGGCCAAGGCCTTCTACGACGCCGAGCTGTACCGCGCCGCCCGCGCCAAGCGCGCCGGCGCCACCGAATTCTTCAACATGGTGCTGGTCGAGGGCGTGGCTACCCCGGTCTGAACCTGCATTGCTATCACCACAAGGAAACCCTGAATGAGTGCCATCGTCGACATCGTCGGACGCGAAATCCTGGACAGCCGCGGCAACCCCACCGTGGAATGTGATGTGCTGCTGGAGTCCGGCACCATGGGCCGCGCCGCCGTGCCCTCGGGCGCGTCCACCGGCTCGCGCGAGGCGATCGAACTGCGCGACGGCGACAAGTCGCGCTACCTGGGCAAGGGCGTGCTCAAGGCCGTGGGCCACATCAACACCGAGATCTCCGAGGCGGTGCTGGGCCTGGACGCCAGCGAGCAGGCCTTTCTGGACAAGACCCTGATCGACCTGGACGGCACCGACAACAAGAGCCGCCTGGGCGCCAACGCCACGCTGGCGGTGTCGATGGCGGTGGCGCGCGCGGCCGCCGAAGAGTCGGGCTTGCCGCTGTACCGCTACTTTGGCGGCATGGGCGGCCTGCAGCTGCCGGTGCCGATGATGAACGTGGTCAACGGTGGCGCGCACGCCAACAACAACCTCGACCTGCAAGAGCTGATGATCATCCCGGTGGGCGCGCCCTCGTTCCGCGAGGCGCTGCGCTACGGCGCAGAGGTGTTCCACGCGCTCAAGAAGATCATCCACGACAAGGGCATGAGCATCGCCGTGGGCGACGAAGGCGGCTTTGCCCCCAACGTGGACAACCACGAGGCGGCCATCCAGATGATCCTGGAAGCCATCGACAAGGCCGGCTACACCGCCGGTGAGCAGATCGCGCTGGGCCTGGACTGCGCCTCCAGCGAGTTCTTCAAAGAGGGCAAGTACCACCTGGGCGCCGAAGGCCTGCAGCTCGATGCCGCGCAGTGGACCGACATGCTGGCCACCTGGGTTGACAAGTACCCCATCATCAGCATCGAAGACGGCATGGCCGAGGGCGACTGGGACGGCTGGATGCACCTCACCGAACGCCTGGGCAAGAAGGTTCAGTTGGTGGGCGACGACCTGTTCGTCACCAACACCAAGATCCTGCGCGAGGGCATCGAGAAGGGCATCGGCAACTCGATCCTCATCAAGATCAACCAGATCGGCACACTGAGCGAAACCTTTGCCGCCATCGAGATGGCCAAGCGCGCCAACTACACCGCGGTGATCAGCCACCGCAGCGGCGAAACCGAAGACAGCACCATCGCCGACATCGCGGTGGGCACCAACGCCGGCCAGATCAAGACCGGCTCGCTCAGCCGTTCGGACCGCATGGCCAAGTACAACCAGCTGCTGCGCATCGAGGAAGACCTGGGCGACGTGGCGCAGTACCCCGGCCGCTCGGCCTTCTACAACCTGCGCTGAGGAGCCTCCGCCCGGCGGCCTGCCATGTCGCATCGCGTCGTTCCTGCCCTGCTGTTGGCGCTGCTCGCGGTGCTTCACGCGCAGTTGTGGTTCGGACGGGGCTCGGTGCCTGATGTGGCCCGCATGGAGCGCAAGCTGGCCGAACAAAAGGCCGCCAACATGGCGGCCCAGCAGGCCAACGAGCGCACCGCCGCCGAGGTGCGCGACCTGCGCGAGGGCCTGGAGATGGTCGAGGAGCGCGCCCGCACCGAACTGGGCATGGTCAAGCCCAACGAGGTGTTCGTGCAGATCGCCCGCTGAGCGGGCTGCACCGGCGCTTTAGCCCATGGCTGCTGAACCGCTGCTTTTATCGGCCGCCTTTGCGCTGGCCGGTACCCCTGTCACCTGGCTCGAGCTGCTGGCCGCCGCGCTCGGGCTGGCCATGGTGGCGTGCAACATCCGCACGCTGCACTGGGGCTGGCCGCTGGCGGCCCTGAGCTCGGCGCTGTACCTGCTGCTGTTCTGGTACAGCGCCCTGTACGGGCAGGCGCTGCTGCAATGCGTGTTCATCGCGGTGTCGCTGTGGGGCTGGCGCCAGTGGCTGCGCGGCATGGACAGCGATGGTTCGGCGCTGCGCATCGGCCGGCTCACGCCGCGCGGGTGGATGTGGACGCTGGGCGCGTCGGCGCTGTTGTGGGCCGCACTGGGCTGGGCCTTGCAGCGCCACACCGACAGCACCGTGCCTTGGTGGGACGGCTTCACCACCGCGCTGAGCCTGGTGGCGCAGGTGCTGCTGGCGCGCAAGCGCCTGGAGAACTGGGCACTGTGGCTGGTGGTCAATACGCTCAGTGTGGGCCTGTTTGCGCATCAGGCGCTCTGGCCCACGGTGTTGCTGTACGCGGTGTTCACCGTGCTCAGCGTGGTGGGCTGGCGCGCCTGGCGGGCGCAGCACCGCACCGCGGGGGGCCACTGATGCGCATCGCCCTGCTGGGTGCCGAGAGCACCGGCAAATCCACGCTGGCACTGGCGCTCGAGCGCCACTGGCAAGACCGCCACATGCCGGTGGCACGCATCGACGAGCACCTGCGCGAGTGGTGCGAGCGCGAGGGCCGCACGCCCCAGCCGCATGAACAGATGGCGATCGCGCTGGAGCAGGTGCGCCGGGTGGACGCCGCCGAAGCGCCGCTGCGCGTGATCGCCGACACCACCGCGCTGATGACGGCGGTCTACAGCGAGATGCTGTTTGGCGACACCACCCTGTACCCGATGGCGCTGGCCCATCAGCGCAGCTACCAGGTGACGCTGCTCACCGGTCTGGACCTGCCCTGGGTGCCCGACGGCCTGCAGCGCGACGGCCCGCAGGTGCCCGAGCCGGTGGACCGGCTGCTGCGCGAGCGCCTGTCGGAAGCCGGTATCGCCTACCGCGTGGTGTACGGTAGCGGCGAGGACCGGCTGCACAACGCGCTGCTGGCCATCGAATCGGCCGCGGCCATCAGCTTGCCGGGCGATGCGCAGGCACTGAGCGCGCGCCGCGAAGGCCAGACCCGCCCGTGGCGCTGCGGCAAGTGCAGCGACCCCGAGGGCGAGCACCGCTTGTTCACCGGCGGGTTCGGCGGGGCCTACAGCGACCTGATCGGTCGCCGATGAAGCCTCACTGCACCGTGCGGTTCACCGGAGGCTGATCGCCCGGCGCGGTGAACAGCCGCGCCGCAGCGACCGCATCAAAGCGGTACTGCTGGCCGCAGAAATCGCATCCCACCTCGATGTCGGCGCGCTCGGCCAGGATGGACTCGGCCTCGTCGCGGCCCAGCGAGCGGATCATGCCGGCCACGCGGTCGCGGCTGCAGGTGCAATGAAAGCGCGGACCCGTGTCGCCCGTGAGTGGTTCGAAGCGCAGCAGCTTTTCTTCCCAGAACAGGCGGTGCAGGATGGTGTCGGCATCCAGCGTCAGCAACTCCTCGCGCGTGAGGCTGGCGGCCAGCGTGGCGATGCGGTGGTAGTCCTCGCTTCGGCCGATGCCTTCTTCGGTGCTGCCCAGGTTCTTCTCGCCCTCGGTGGGCAGGCGCTGGATCAGCAATCCGCAGGCCACGCGGTCGTCGGCCGCCAGCACCAGGCGCGTATCCAGCTGCTCGGACTGCAGCATGTAGTGCTCAAGCACCTCGCTCAGGTGCCTGAGCCGCTCGTGGCGGTCGCCGAACAGCGGCACCACGCCCTGGTAGGGCTGCTGGCCCGGCAGCCGGTCTTTCGGGTCCAGCGTGATGGCGCAACGGCCCTGGTTGTGCACATTCACCAGATCGGCCAGGCCCGCGCCCTCGGGTACCTCTCCCACCACCGTGGCGGTGGCGCGCAGGCCCAGGTCGGGCTGCACCTCGGCCACTGCCACTTTCACCGGGCCGTCGCCGAACACCTGCAGAATCAGCGCACCGTTGAACTTGATGTTGGACTGCATCAGCGCACCGGCGGCCGCCATCTCGCCCAGCAGCTCGCGCACCGGCGCCGGGTAGGCCCCGGTGTCGCCATTGGCCGCGCGCCGCGCCAGGATCTCGGTCCAGCTGTCGGTCAGTCGCACCAGCATGCCGCGCACCGGCAGGCCATCGAACAGGAACTTGTGCAGCTCGCTCAATCGGGCCTCGGCTTCAAGCGATCTTGCGCAGGCCGCGCGCGTAGCGCAGGCCGTTGGCCACGTAGTGCTCAGCGCTGTCCTTCAGGCGCTGTGCCGCGGCATCGTCAAGCTGGCGCACCACCTTGGCCGGCGCACCGATGATCAGCGAGTTGTCGGGGAACTCTTTCCCCTCGGTGACCACGCTGCCCGCACCCACGATGCAGTTGCGCCCGATCTTCGCGTTGTTGAGCACCACCGCCGCGATGCCGATCAGCGAGCCGTCGCCGATGGTGCAGCCATGCAGCATCACCTGATGCCCCACGGTGACGTTTTCGCCCACAGTGAGCGGGCAGCCCACGTCGGCATGCAGCACAGACAGGTCCTGGATGTTGCTGTTGCGCCCGATGCGGATGGTTTCGGTGTCGCCACGGATCACCGCGCCGAACCACACGCTGGTGTGATCGGCCAGTTCCACCGCGCCGATCACCTGTGCGCTGTCGGCCACCCAGGCGCCGGTGCCCAGCGCGGGTGCCTTGCCGTCGAGTTCATAGATCGCCATGAAAGGGCTCCAAAGAGGCTGCGGATTCAGGGGTCGAAGCCGCGAAACCTAGAATTGTCGCGCATGGACTCCCCTTTTGCGCCCACCGGGATGCGCGCGCTGGCGCTGCAGGCCCTGTGCATCGCCGAGCCACAGCACAAGGTGCAGGCGGTGATGCAATTGCAGCAAAAGTCGTGCGAGGCTGCATCGGAGCATGCACTCGAGACCGATGCCGGCTCCACGGCCGCCCCCCGCATGCCCACCGACCTGCCGCTGCCCGGGCGCCCGGCACGGCCGAAGCTGGTGCACCCGGCCCGCGTGCCGCGCCGCTCGCCGCACAGCCCGCAGGGCCTGGCCGCGCTGCTGCATGCCATTGCCCACATCGAGTTCAACGCCATCAACCTGGCGCTGGACGCGGTGTGGCGCTTTGACGGCATGCCCGAGGCCTACTACCGCGACTGGCTGCGCGTGGCGTCTGAAGAGGCACTGCATTTCAGCCTGCTGCGCGAGCATCTGCAGACGCTGGGCCACGACTACGGCGACTTCGACGCCCACGACAATCTGTGGCAGATGTGCGAGCGCACCGCCGGTGACATCGTGGCCCGCATGGCGCTGGTGCCGCGCACGCTGGAGGCGCGCGGGCTGGACGCCACGCCGCAGATCCAGCACAAGCTGCGCAGCGTGGGCACCCCACAGGCGCTGCGCGCGGTCGACATCCTGGACGTCATCCTGCGCGACGAGGTGGGCCATGGGGCGATCGGCAACCACTGGGACCGGTGGCTGTGCGAGCGCGAGGGCCTGGACCCGGTGGCCCACTACGCCACCCTGGTCGAGCGCCATGCCGCGCCGCGCCTGCACCCGCCCTTCAACGCCGCGGCGCGCAAGCGGGCGGGCTTCACCGATGCCGAACTGGCCTGGCTGAGTTCCTGAAGGCCGCGCGCCGGCGCCTAGCCGCGCGGATGGTGCTGCGCGTGCAGGGCCTTGAGCCGCTCGCGCGCCACATGGGTGTAGATGGTGGTGGTGGAGATGTCGGCATGGCCCAGCAGCATCTGCACCGCACGCAGATCAGCACCGTGATTGAGCAGGTGCGTGGCAAAGGCGTGGCGCAGCGTGTGCGGTGACAGCGGGGCGTTGATGCCGGCCTGCAGCGCGCACTTCTTGACGATCATCCAGAAAGCCACCCGCGTCATGCCCGTGCCGCGCTGGGTCACGAACAGGTCGGCGCTCTGGCGCTGCCCCAGGATGGCCGGCCGACCCTCGTCCAGCCAGCGCTGCAGCCACTGGCGCGCCGCATAGCCAAAGGGCACCAGCCGCTCCTTGGCGCCCTTGCCGGTCACGCGCAGCACGCCCTCGTTCAGGCTCACCGCGGTGGTCGACAGGCCCACCAGCTCGCTCACCCGCAGGCCGCTGGCGTACATCAGCTCGAGCATGGTGCGGTCGCGCAGGCCCAGCGGGGTGGCCGCATCGGGCGCGCCCAGCAGCGCCTCGACCTGCGATTCGGTCAGCGTCTTGGGCACGCGCAACGGTTGCCGCGCGGCCTGCAGCTTGAGGGTGGGATCGGCGCTGATGCGGCGCTCGCGCAGCGCCCAATGAAAGTAGCGCCGCAGCACCGTCAGGCGGCGGTTGGCGCTGGTGGCGCGCGACTGCGCGTGTCGCGCGGCAAAGTAGGCCAGCAGGTCAGCTTCGGTGGTGGCGTCCAGCGCGCCACCGCGGCCCGCCAGCCAGTCGGCGTACAGCGTCAGGTCGCGCCGGTACGCCTCGAGGGTGTTACGCGCCAGGCCGTCCTCCAGCCACAGCGCATCGATGAAGGCATCGATGCCCTCGTGGTGGACGCGCCCGGCGGCAGTGTCGCTCACTCCAGGCTGAGCTTCTGGTCAGCGACCACCTTTTTGTAGACGTCGAACTCGGCCTTGATCTGCGCCGCAAATTCGGCCGGCGAGTTGCCCAGCACCAGCGAGCCGGTGTCCTCGATGCGCTTGCGCACCGCCGGGTCTTGCAGGGCCTGGCGCACGCCGGCGTTGACCTTGTCGACGACCTCTTTGGGCAGGCCCTTGGGGCCGTAGATGCCGTAGTAGGCCATGCGGTTCACCGGCTCCAGGCCCAGCTCCTTGAAGGTGGGCACGTTGGGCAGTTGGCTCAGGCGCTGCGGCGCGGCCACGGCAATGGCCACCAGGCGGTTGTCACGGATGAAGGGCAGTGCCGAGGGCATGTTGTCAAAGATCACCGGCACCTGGCCGGCCACCGTGTCGTTGAGCGCCGGGCCCGCGCCGCGGTACGGAATGTGGGTGATGAACACGCCCGCCAGGCTCTTGTACAGCTCCATCTGCAGGTGGCCGATGCCACCGGTGCCCGACGACGAGTACGAGTACTTGCCCGGGTTCTTTTTGAGCTCGGCCACAAACGCCTTGTGGTCCCTGGCCGGAAAGCCCGGATGCACCGCGATCACATTGGGCGTGGCCGCGATGTTGATGATGGGCGTGAAGTCGTTGATCGGGTTGTACGGGATCTTGGTGTTGATCGCCGGGTTGGCCGCGGTGGTCGACACCGTGGCCATGCCCAGGTTGTAGCCATCGGGGGCAGCCTTGGCCGTCTCGTTGGCACCCACCACCCCGCCGCCGCCGGCGCGGTTGACGATCACCACCTGCTGCCCCAGGGCCTTGCCCAGCGGCTCGGCGATCACGCGGGCAATGATGTCGGTGGTGCCGCCCGGTGCGAACGGCACCTGCAGGGTGATCGGCTTGTTGGGATACGACTGCGCGAAGGACGGGGCCGCCGCGGTGGCGATGGCCAGGGCGATCCAGTGACGACGTTGCATCTTCGTGGCTCCTGAAGGGTCAGAGTGGAAAACGGTCGGAATGACTGCGAGGCGGATTGTGCGGGGCGCCCGCGCCTGGGCTGGGATGGTAGTGGGCAAGCCCGCGTGGGCGCCAAGGGGTTTGCCCGAAGGCCAGCGGTTATTCTCGGGCGGTGAATTACGCGCAGCTGCTCTTTCCCGACTTCTCGCTCATCCTGATTGGCTACCTGCTGTGCCGCTTCACCGCACTGGACCGCAGCGTCTGGCAGCCAGTCGAGGGCCTGGTCTATTACTTCCTGTTTCCGGTTCTGCTGTTCAACGCCATCGTGCGCAACCCGCTGGACCTGGGCGCCACCTCGAGCCTGATCGCCGCCGGCCTGACGCTGGGCGTCATTGCCATCAGCCTGTCGTACAGCCTGCCGCACTGGCCCTGGCTGGGCCGGCAGTTCGAGCGCCGCGACCACGCCGCCAGTGCGCAGGTGGCGTTTCGCTTCAACTCGTTCATTGCGCTGCCGATTGCCGAGCGGCTGGCCGGCCCGCAGGGCCTGCAGCTGGTGGCGGTGCTGATCGGCGTGTGCGTGCCGCTGTTCAACATCGGTGCGGTCTGGCCCATGGTGCGCAACGACCCGCAGGCCTCGCAGCGCGGCTTTGCCCGCGAGCTGCTGCGCAATCCGCTGATCATCGCCACGCTGTCGGGCCTGATCGCCAACCTGCTGGGCTTTCGCATGCCCACCTGGCTCGAGCCCACCGCATCGCGCATCGGCGCGGCCTCGATCGCGCTGGGCCTGATGGCCGCCGGTGCGGGGCTGCAGTTCGGCACGCTGGCGCGGGCCAAGGCGCTGGCGGTGGCGGTGCTGTCGATCAAGCACCTGGCGCTGCCGCTGGTGGCGGTGCTGTGCGCGCTGCTGTACGGGCTCGATCCGCTGCAGCGCACCATCCTGCTGAGCTTTGCGGCCATGCCCACCGCGTCCACTTGCTACGTGCTGGCCGCGCGCATGGGCTACAACGGGCCGTATGTGGCGGGGCTGGTGACGCTGTCCACCCTGCTGGGCATGCTCAGCCTGCCGTTTGCGCTGGGCGTGCTGCGCTAGCCGCGCGGCATCGGTGCGCAGGCAGGGCCTTGGCAGGCAAGGACTAAAGCGGCAAGCTGCGGCGGCGCTGCCCGTCCAGGGCAAACAAGGCATTGGCCACCGCGGGCGCCAGCGGCGGCACCATGGGCTCGCCCACGCCCTGCGGCGGCTCGGTGCTGGGCACGATGTGCGTTTCCACCACCGGCATCTGCGCCAGCCGCAGCAGGCGGTAAGCGTCGAAGTTGCCCTGCCTGACCTGCCCCTGCTCGATGTCGATGCGGCCGTACAGCACCGCCGACAGCGCCAGCGCCACCGAGCCCTCGGCCTGCTGCGCGATCAGGCCCGGATGCACCGGCAGGCCGCAGTCGATGACACACACCACCCGGTGCACCCGCAGGGCATCGCCCTGACCGCCTGAGCCGCTGTCTTTGGACACCTCGGCCACCATCGCCACCACCGAACCAAACGACTCATGCAGCGCCAGGCCACGTGCGCGCGGCTGGCCGTCGGCCGCGGGGGGCAGCGGTGTGCCCCAGCCGGCCTGCTGCGCCGCGAGTTGCAGCACCCGCCGATGGCGCTGCCGGTCTTTCAGCAGCGCCAGGCGATAGGCCAGCGGGTCGGCGCCGGCGGCATGCGCGCATTCGTCGATGAAGCTTTCAGTGAAGAAGGCCTGGTGCGAATGGCCCACGCTGCGCCAGAAGCCCACCGGCACCGGCAGGTCGACCCGCACATGGCCCACGCGCACCGCGGGGAAGCGATAGGCGACATCAAAGGCGCCCTCGGCGGTGGTTTTGTCGGGGCCGGCGCCGGGCATGCCACTGGTGCGCGGCAGGTACTGCGGCGCGATCGCCTGCGAGGCCGACACATGGTCCCAGGCCACCAGCGCGCCTTGCGCATCCAGCCCCGCACGGACGCGCGCCACGCACGCAGGGCGATAAAAATCATGGCGCAGGTCGTCTTCGCGGCGCCAGATCAGTTGCACCGCCTTGCCCGGAAAGGCGCGTGCGATCTGCGCGGCCTGCGCCACGCAGTCCACCTCGAGCCGGCGACCGAAACCACCGCCCAGATAGGTGGGCATCATCTCCACACGCTCGTCGTCCAATCCGAGTGCGCGGGCCGCAGCGCGGCGCGCAAAGTCGGGCACCTGGGTGGATGCCCACACGCTGGCGCGGTCGCCTGCCAATTCCACGGTGCAGGTCATGGGCTCGAGGGTGGCGTGCGCCAGGTACGGCGCGCGGTACTCGGCCTCGATGCGGCGCGCCGCACCGGCCAGCGCCTGCTGCACATCGCCCTCGGACCAATACCCAAAGCCGCGCTCAGTGCGCGCAGCCTGCGCCAGTTGCTCGGCCACTTGCGCGCTGGACACGCCCGCCATCGGGCCGTCGTCAAAGCCGGGCTTGAGTGCGTCCAGCGCACGCTGCGCGCGCCACCAGCGGTCGGCCACCACCGCCACGCCGCCGCTGGCGCCATGGGTGGCATCGACCCTGACCACACCGGCCACGCCCGGCAGCGCCTTGACCGCCTGCACCGAGGCCTCGTCCAGCGAGCGCAGCGCACCGCCGCGCACCGGCGACAGGCGCACCGCGGCAAACAGCATGCCGGGGCGGCGCACGTCACTGGCAAACACCGCGCTGCCGTCCACCTTGGACGGCGAATCCACCCGCGGCACGCCACGGCCGATCAGGCGAAACTCTGACGGCGCCTTCAGTCGATAGCGCTCGGCGGGCACGGTGCCGGGCCCCAGCAGCCGCACTGCATCGGCCCAGGCCATCTGGCGGCCGCCCGCAGCGGCAAAGCGCCCCTCGCTCAGCGTCACCTCGCCGGGCGCAAGCTGCCACGATGCGGCCACGGCGTTGATCAGCGTGGCGCGGGTGGCGGCGGCCGCCTCGCGCATGGGTTGCCACAGGTCCTTGATGCTGGTGGAGCCGCCGGTCATCATGAAGCCAAGCTGCCGAGCCAGGTGGGGCGCTGCCCAGCGCACACCCCGCGCCAGGGCGCCCTGGTCGTCTGCACGGAACGGCACACCCTCGGCAATGGCGGCCACGTTGCCGTACAGCTTGTCGATCGGCGAGTGTTCAAAGCGCATCGCGCCCCAGCCGCAGTCGAGTTCCTCGGCCACCAGCATCATCAGGCCGGTGATCACGCCCTGCCCCATTTCGGCACGCGCGATCACCGCGGTCACGGTGCCGTCGGTGGACAGCTTGACCCAGCCGTTGAGCGCCAGCTGCCCCGCCGACAGGGGCAGGCGCCCCGAGCGCGGTTGCTGCCGCACGGCACTGGCGCAGCCGGCCAGCCAGCCACCGGCGGCCAGCGCACCAGCCACCAGCAGGGTGCGACGCCGCATGGCCAGGGTGTCGGCTGGGGTGCCAGCTGGGGTGTCGGCTTGCTTGTCAGTGACTCTTTGCGTTTCGTCGGGGTGGCGCATGGGGCGGAAGTATCGCAGCGAGGCTTCACCGCCAACGGCGCTGTGGCTACGGCGATCGGCCCTGAGCCGGAGGCGATCAGCCCTGTGCCCACGCCCACTGCGCATGCTCGGCCAGCACGGCGTCAGACGACTGCCGCAGCGGCTGCAAGGCGGTGCGCAGCGCGTGCACGTCGTCGGGCGGCAAGCCAGCGCTGGCCAGCGCGTTGCCCGCAGCCACGCACAGGTTGCGCTGCCAGCGCGCATGGCCGATGCGGCGGATGGCCGACCCTTCGGTGCGGCGCAGGAACTCGGCTTCGTCCCAGGCGAGCAGCTGCGCGATGGCGCTGCCGGCCAGACCGTCACGCTCATCAAAGTCGGGTAAGGGGCTGCGCTGCGCGAACTTGTTCCACGGGCAGGCCAGCTGGCAATCGTCGCAGCCGTAGATGCGGTTGCCCATCGGGGCCCGCAGCGCCTCGGGGATGGGCCCGTCGTGCTCTATCGTCAGGTACGAGATGCAGCGCCGCGCATCCAGCCGGTGGGGCGCGACGATGGCCTGTGTGGGGCAGGCGGTGATGCAGGCCTCGCAGCTGCCGCAGTGCGCGGGCACCGGCTCATCGGCAGGGAGCGCCAGATTCACGAAGATCTCGCCCAGAAAGAACATCGAGCCCGCCTCGCGCGACAGCACCAGCGTGTGCTTGCCGCGCCAGCCCAGGCCGCTGCGCACCGCCAGCTCGGCCTCCAGCACCGGTGCCGAGTCGGTGAAGGCCCGCGCCACCAGGGCCGGTGCATGCTGCGCGATGCGCTCAGCCAGTTGCGCCAGACGCTGGCGCAGCACGCGGTGGTAGTCGCGGCCGCGCGCGTACACCGACACCACCGCCTCGCCGGGGCGCTGCAGCCGCTGCCATTCGCGGTCCAGCCAGGCGGCGGGGTCGCTATCGCCCCCAGCCCGCGGCAGGTAGTCCATGCGGGCGGTGATCACGCTCAGCGTGCCCGGCACCAGTTCGGCGGGCCGCGCGCGCTTCAGGCCGTGGCGCGCCATGTAGTCCATCTGGCCGTGAAAGCCCGCTTGCAGCCACGCCAGCAAGCCGGGTTCGGCGCTGGACAGGTCCACCGGCGCGATGCCGATTTGGGAGAATCCGAGCTCATGGCCCCACTGGCGGATGCGCTGCGCATCGGGCGGGGCCGCAGCCTGCAGCCCTTCGCCCACAGCACCCTGAAGACCTTCGTGACCGGCCACGCCTCGCATGCAGCCATTGTAGGAAGCGCCCCCCCGGGCGACGCGCCGGGCATGGGCGAACCGCTGGCGCTGCAGGCCATGCAGCGCACACTGCACTGGCGCACCGAAGACGACACGCAGGCCTTTGCCCAGCGGCTGGCGCAGGTGGCACCGGTGCGCGACGCGCTGATCACCCTGCACGGCGACCTGGGCGCGGGCAAGACCACGCTGGTGCGGCATCTGCTGCGCGCGCTGGGGGTGGGCGGCCGCATCAAGAGCCCCACCTATGCGGTGGTGGAGCCCTACGACACCACGGTGGACGACACACCGTTGTCGATCTGGCACTTTGACTGCTACCGCTTTGGCGACCCGCGCGAGTGGGAAGACGCCGGCTTTCGCGATGTGTTCGCCAGCCCCGGCCTGAAGCTGGTGGAGTGGCCCGAAAAGGCCGCCGGTGTGTTGCCCGTGCCGGACCTCGAAGTGTGGATGGCGGTGCAGGACGACGACAGCCGCACGGTGACGCTGCGCGCCGGCACGCCGCGCGGCCAAGCCTTGCTGGACGCGACATGACGCATCCGCGCCCGCCCTTGCCGCCGGTGGCCAGTACCGATGCCGATGCCGCGGTGGATGCCACCACGCGCCGACGGCTGCTGCAGGGCGGCACGCTGGTGCTGCTGCTGGGCCCGGCGCAGATTGCGTGGGGCGCCAGCATTCTGGGCGTGCGCCTGTGGCCGGCGGCGGCCTACACCCGCGTCACCCTCGAATCCGACGTGGCCCTGCAGGGCCAGCCCCAGTTCGTGCCCGATCCGCCGCGGCTGGCAGTGGACATCGCGGGCATCGGCCTGAACCCGGCGCTGCGCGAGCTGGTGGGCCAGTTGCGCGCCGACGATCCGTACATCAGCGGCATCCGCATCGGCCAGAACGCACCGGGCGTGGTGCGGCTGGTGTTCGACCTGAAGCAGCCGGTGCGGCCCGAGGTGTTCTCGCTGCCGCCGGTGCCGCCCTACCGCCACCGGCTGGTGTTCGACCTGCATCCGCTCAAGCCCATCGACCCACTGGACGGGCTGATCGCCGAGCTGATGCGCGCGCCTCCGGGCAGCGTGTCCGGCGCTGCACCCGGCGCTGTATCCAGTGCAGCATCCAGTGCTGCATCCGGCCCCACACCCGCTGCCGACCCGCTGGGCGAATGGATCGCGCGGCATCAGGCGCCCGGCACGGCCTCTGCCCCACCCCTGCCGCCCCCCACACCATCGGCACAGGCAGCACAAGCAACGCCGTCACCGCCAGTGGCCGCAGCCCCCACGCCCGCCAGCACGCAACGCCTGATCATCGTGGCGCTGGACCCAGGCCACGGCGGCGAAGACCCGGGCGCCATCGGCCCCGGCGGCACGCGCGAGAAGGACGTGGTGCTGCAGATCGCGCTGCGCCTGCGCGACCGGCTCAATGCGCAGACGGTGAACGGCAACCCGGTGCGGGTGTTTCTCACGCGCGACGCCGACTACTTTGTGCCGCTGCATCTGCGGGTGCAGCGCGCGCGCCGGGTGCAGGCCGACCTGTTCGTCAGCATCCATGCCGATGCGTTCTTCACGCCCACTGCCCGCGGCGCCAGCGTGTATGCGCTGAGCGAATCAGGCGCCAGCAGCACGGCCGCGCGCTGGATGGCCAACCGCGAAAACCAGGCCGACCTGGTGGGCGGTCTGGACATCCGCTCGCAAGACGCGCAGGTGCAGCGCGCCCTGCTGGACATGAGCACCACCGCGCAGATCAAGGACAGCCTGAAGCTCGGCAGCGCGATGCTGGGCGAGATCGCGGGCGTTGGGCGCTTGCACAAGCGCTCAGTCGAGCAGGCGGGCTTTGCGGTGCTCAAGGCGCCCGACATTCCGTCGGTGCTGGTGGAGACCGCCTTCATCAGCCACCCCGAAGAAGAGGCCCTGCTGCGCAGCGAGGCCTATCAGGAGCAGCTGGCCGTTGCCCTGTCGCGCGGGATTCTGAGATACTTTGCCGCGCTACCACCAATGCAAAGGGGTCGCAGCTCCACATGACCCCGGCGGACAGGTCCAACACCTCCCCTGCTCCTGCGGCTTCCGCGGCCGCGCCTGCCCTGCGTGCCCTGGTGGTCGAGGACAACCCGATCAACCAGCGGGTGATCACCGCGCTGCTCAAGCGCTTGGGCTACGAGGTCGCCACCGCCGATGACGGCCAGATCGGCGCCGACAAGTTCCGCGCCGGCCCCACGCCCAGCGTGGTGCTGATGGACCTGCAGATGCCGGTGATGGACGGCTACGACTCCACCCTGCTGATGCGCGCCTGGGAGCAGCAACAGGGCCTGCCGCGCACGCCCATCATCGCGGTCACCGCCAATGCGTTCGAGGAGTTCCGGGTGCGCGCCTTCGAGGTGGGCATGGACGAGTTCCTGACCAAGCCGGTGGTGCCGCAGCTGCTGGCCGACACGCTGGCGCGCTTCGTCAAGCCCTGAAGCCCCGGCAGGCGCCACGCGCAGGGCGCCCCCGCCTCACACCGGATAGATCAGCGAGTTGAGCACCATCTCGCTGTCGTACACACAGCGCCGCGAGCGCAGCAGCAGCACGCCGGCCTCGTCCACCCATTCGTCGATGTAGCGGCCCACGTTGTAGACCTCGCTGGCGTCGCCCGGCCGGGTGCGGAACACTGCGTAGTGGGCCTGTGCGCGCACCACACCCCCATTCACGTCGTTGTCCACGCCCAGCACCTGCGCGGGGCTGATCACATGCCGCGTGTAGTACGGGCCGTGATAGATGGTCTGCGTGATGCCGTAGACGCGGTCCTTCATCATGCCGCGGCTTTCCAGCGCGATCAGCGCCAGCGGCAGCCCGCGGTCAAAGTTCTCGCGCGCCTTCACCTGGTAGTGGCCGTCCTCGGTGAAGAAGCCAGGCCAGTCGTCAAAGCGCCGCTCGTCCAGCGCCGCGGCGTACTCGGCGTTGCGGCGGTCGATGCGGTGGTGCAGCCACAGGCGGTCGAGGTCCATGGGCCCCGTCGTCATGGCGCCATCACTTTCTTCCAGTAGGCGTACATGCTGCGGATTAGCGTTTCGGTGACCATGTGCTCGGTCATCTCGGTGCCGGTGCCGCCCAGCTCGCACACGGTGGCGCCACTGTCCTTGCCGTCGCTGTTCCACTGACGGAAGCCGTCCTGGCTGAACTCGATCACCTCGCCGTCGTCGGCGCTCACGAAGCCCGCCGGGCCGAACAGGTTGGCCTGACGCAGGCGGCGCTGCGTCATCTCGGGCGTGTCGTCCTCAAAGCCGAAGTGCGTCCAGACGAAATCAAACTCGCCCTCGCCGCGCGGCACGATGTGGCGCGTGCTGAGCGAATTCACCTGCTGCTGCAGGATGACGCTGGGGAACAGCGTGATCATCGTCACCGTGGGGGTGATCTTTACGCCCGATGCAGCCGGATGCGCCGGGTCGGCAATCGTCCACCACGGCTCGGGCACCACGTCCAGCAGGCGCATGTCGTTGAGCGTCATGTTGGCCTTGAAGCTGGTCACGCCCTCGGTCACCTGCTTGTTCTCGCCGCCGTCGTTGCGGCGCGAGATCATCACCGCATGGCGGCCGTGTTCGTCCATCACCATGCGGCTTTTCTGATCGGCGCGCCACAGGCCGAAAGTGACGAACCAGGTGTGCAGCAGGCCCGGGTGGTACGGGTCCTTGATGTTTTCCATCATCAGCTTCCAGTTGCCCGGAATGCGCTGGCGGTTGTAGCCCAGCAGCTTGAGCTTGGCGGGGCCTTCGGGGCGCACAAAGATGCGCTCGAGCCAGGGCATCACCTGCGGGCCCAAGTACTGCTCGATCGGTTCGGCCTCGTCGCTGAAGCTGGCAAACACCAGGCCGTGCAGCACCGCCACGCGCAGCTTGGTCAGGCCGTGCTGCGCCATGTCAAAGTCGGCCGGCATGCCGCCGTTGACGCAGTCGCCCTCTTTCACGCCGTCCTTGAAGGGCAGGCCCGCCAGATCGCCGTTGAGCTTGTAGGTCCACTGGTGGTAGGGGCACACAAAGCTGCGCGCATTGCCTGTCTTGCCGTCCATGGCCGATTGGCAAAAGCGCACGCCGCGGTGGGCACAGCGGTTTTCGACCACGCGGATACCGGGGTCGGTGCCGCGGTCCTTGGGTGCCACGCGGTCGCGCACCATGATCACCTGCCGCGCGCCCACCCAGCTGAGCTTGTAGTCGCCCACCTTGGGGATCTCGATCTCCAGGCCCACATAGCTCCAGTGCGGGCCGTAAAAAATGCGGTCGAGCTCGCGCTGGTGCAACTGCGCGTCGGTGTAGGCCCAAAACGGCACGCGGCTGGAGCCCGGGCTGGCCCAGCGCGACAGAGCTTGCGGTGCGTTCATCGGATGGTCCCTCCTGGTCGGTTCAGCGGACGCCGGCCTGCGGCTGTGCGTGGCGCTGGGCGTCGCGCCGCGCTTTCCAGGCGCCAAAGACGGCGATCAAGCCCGGCACGATGATCAGCGCCCAGATGATCTTGGACAGGTTGGCCTGCACCCAGGGCAGGCTGCCCAGAAAGTAGCCCGCCGTCACCAGCCCCAGCACCCAGATCAGCGCGCCCACCACGTTGTAGAAGGTGAAGCGCGAGCGCGTCATCTCGGCCACGCCGGCCACAAAGGGCGCAAAAGTGCGGATGAAGGGCATGAAGCGCGCCAGCACGATGGTGATCGGGCCCCACTTTTCGTAGAAGGCATGGGCTTGATCGAAGGCGCGGCGGTTGAACCAGCGCGACTGCTCCCAGCCAAACACGCGCGGCCCCACCCAGCGGCCGATGGTGTAGTTGCACTGGTCGCCCAGGATGGCGGCAGCCATCAGCAGCGCGCAGGCCAGCGGGTAGCTGATCAGGCCCGCACCGCACAGTGTGCCCACCACGAACAGCAGCGAGTCGCCGGGCAAAAACGGCATCACCACCACACCCGTCTCGACGAACACGATCAGGAAGAGCAGCGCGTACACCCACGGCCCGTAGGCCTGCACGAAGGCCTCGAGGTGGCGATCGACGTGCAGGATGAAATCGACGAGAAAGCTGATCCACTCCACGGACGTGATTATCCGGTGCCTACAATCGTCCGCACTCCCCCCACCCATGACCACCGAGCGCCGCCCCATCCGCGAACTGAGCGACGAGCTCATCAGCCAGATTGCCGCGGGCGAGGTGGTGGAGCGCCCCGCGTCGGTGGTGCGCGAGCTGGTGGACAACGCGCTGGACGCGGGCGCCACCCAGGTGACGGTGCGCCTGTCGGCCGGCGGTGTGCGGCTGATCGCGGTGGAAGACGACGGCATCGGCATCGCGCGCGAAGAACTGTCGCTGGCACTGCGCCGCCACGCCACCAGCAAGATCGCGTCGCTGCAGGACCTGGAGTCGGTGGCCACCATGGGCTTTCGCGGCGAGGCGCTGGCGGCCATCGCGTCGGTGGCTGAGCTCACGCTGCTGTCACGCACATCGCAGGCCGATCATGCCTGGGCGCTGGAGGCGCTGAGCGGCGAACTGCGCCCCGCCGCCCGCGCGCGCGGCACCACGGTGGAGGTGAAGGAGCTGTTCTGCAGCACCCCGGCGCGCCGCAAGTTTTTGAAGACCGACGCCACCGAGCTGGCCCACTGCATCGAGGCGGTGCGCCGCCATGCGCTGGCGCGCCCCGAGGTGGGCTTTGCGGTATGGCATGACGGCCGGCAGGTGGAGCATTGGCGCGCGGGCAGCCCGCTGCAACGCATGGCCGACGTGCTGGGCGCCGATTTCGGCGAGCACAGCGTGGCGGTGGATGCGCAGTCGCTGGCGGCCAACGGCTCGCCGGTGCGGGTGCAGGGCCGCGCTGGCGTGCCCGATGCCGCGCGCTCGCGTGCTGATCAGCAGTTCGCCTACGTCAATGGCCGCTTCGTGCGCGACAAGGTGATCGCGCATGCGGTGCGAAGCGCATACGAGGACGTGCTGCACGGACAGCGCCAGCCGGTGTATGTGCTGTTCATCGAGATCGACCCGGCGCGGGTGGATGTGAATGTGCATCCCACCAAGATCGAGGTGCGGTTTCGCGACAGCCGCGATGTGCACCAGGCGGTGCGCCGCGGGGTGGAGCAGGCGCTGGCGGCACCGCGCGCCGGTGCTGCATCGGCTGCAGATGCTGGTGCGGCCCCAGCGGTGTGGCCAGAGGCGGCAGCGCTTGCGGCCACCCCTGCCGATGCGCGCGGCGCGGGCCCTGCGGTGCAGTCGCGCTTCGACTGGCGTGGCGGCGACTGGCGTGGCGGTACTGAGGCCAACACAACGGCGGACGCGCGCGGCGCGTGGGCGGCATCGGGCCGCAACGTGGCCGAGGCCTGGGCGCCGTGGATGAGCGCGCCGAGTGCAGCACCCATCGCCGCACCCATTGCTGCACCCATTGCCGTGGCCGCTGCCCTGCCTGTTACCCTGCCCGATGGCGACTGGCCGCTGGGCCGGGCCGTCGCGCAGGTGCAGGGCGTGTACATCCTGGCCGAGAACGCGCAGGGGCTGGTCATCGTGGACATGCATGCCGCCCACGAGCGCATCGTCTACGAGCGCCTCAAGCGCGAACTGGATGTGAACGCGGTGGCGCGCCAGCAGCTGCTGATCCCGGCCACCTTTGCCGCGTCACCGCAAGAGATCGCCACGGCCGAAGCGGCGCACGAGGCGCTGGCCGCCCTGGGGCTGGAGCTCACGCCGTTTTCGGCGCGCACGCTGGCGGTGCGTGCGGTGCCGTCCACGCTGGCGCAGGGCGACGCGGTGGAACTGGCGCGCAGCGTGCTGGCCGAACTGGCGCAGCACGAAGCCAGCACCGTCATCCAGCGTGCGCAGCACGAACTGCTGGCCACCATGGCCTGCCACGGCGCGGTGCGCGCCAACCGTCAACTGACGCTGGACGAGATGAACGCGCTGCTGCGGCAGATGGAAGCCACCGAACGCAGCGACCAGTGCAACCATGGCCGCCCCACCTGGCGGCAGATCACGATGCGCGAACTGGACGCGCTGTTCCTGCGCGGGCGCTGAATCAGCCCAGGCTGAAGGCCGCCACCAGGCAACTGAGTGCGGCCACGCTGGTGAGTTGCAGGCGCATGCCCAGCCAGCGCTGCGCACCGGCCAGTGCATAGATGCCGCGGTCAACGATGAAGCACACCGCCAGCACGATGGCCAGCCACAGCAAGGCGCCGCCCGGGGGCATCCACCACGCCAGCCAGGCCAGCAGGCTGGGCGTCACGCCCCACCACAGGCGACTGGCCGCTCCCGGCGTACCCGGCGCACCACCCGCACCGTCACGACCCGACACGCGCATCACCAGCCCCCAGTGAATGCCGCCCAGAAAGCTTGCGATCAGCGCGGCATAGCCGATCAGCCAGCGCGCCTGGACCTCGGGCCCGGGCGGCAGGCCCAGCAGCACACCGGCGGCCAGGGCCACGAAGGGGATCAGGCCGGCGTAGCCCAGCCAGCGGGCATGCGGGCCGGGCGCGGAGGGCGTCGAAGCAGGAGCAGCGGCATCAATCATGGGCGGCGATGCTAAAGCAGCCGGTCATCGTCATAGCGTCGCGGCGTCACAGCGTATTGACCAGGTGCCCGCCGTCCACCGGCACCACCGCGCCGGTCATGAAGCTCGACGCATCGCTGGCCAGCAGCAGCAAGGGGCCGTCGAGCTCGGGCATCTGGCCCACGCGCTGCATGGGGATGCGCGAGACCAGCGCCTGGCCCATGGGGGAATTGAGCAGGTCGCGGTTGATGTCGGTCTCGAAATAACCCGGTGCGATCGCGTTCACGCGGATGCGGTGCTCGGCCCATTCCAGCGCCAGCGCCTGCGTGAGCTGCACCACCGCGGCCTTGGTGGCCGCGTACGACGCCACCTGTGCGCGCACCCGCAGGCCCAGGATGGACGCGATATTGATGATGCTGCCGCCCTGCCCGCCGCGCATCATCGCGCGCGCGGCCACTTGCGCCACGCGGAACACGCCCGACAGGTTGGTCTGCACCACCGCGTCCCACTGCTCGGGGGTCACGTCCACGCTGGGCGCGCGGCCTACGGTGCCGGCGTTGTTGACCACGATGGTGGGCAGGCCCAGATCGGCCTCGGCCGCAGCAAAGGCGCGCTGCACGGCAGCGGCATCGGTCACGTCGCAGCTGTAGGCGCGCACCTCGCCGGGCCGGCCGCAGCCTGCCGCGATACGCGCAGCCACCTCGTGGCCCAAGGTCTCGCGACGCCCCAGCAGCGCCACCCGCGCGCCATGCGACGCCAGCACCTGCGCAAAGTGCTCGCCCAAACCGCTGAAGCCGCCGGTAACCAGCGCGGTGCGCCCCGACACATCCAACTGACGGGCGATGGGCAGGGAAGCGGGGGTGGTCAGAGTGTTCATGCGTGGATGATAGACACGGCACTTGCCGCACCCGTGCTGGCCGGGGCCCGTGCTACCCTCAGTCCATGTTTTCCACCTCCCCGAAGGCGATGTCGCCCGGGCTCGTGGTGCTGCTGCTCTCGCTGCTGCTGGGCAGCCAGCCCATCACCACCGACCTCTCCCTGCCTGCCCTGCCCGAGCTCACCCGCGAGCTGGGCGCCGACATGGGGCAGGCGCAGCTGACGCTGACCGCCCTGCTGCTGGCCTTTGGCCTGTCGCAACTGGTGTTCGGCCCGCTGTCCGACCGCTTTGGCCGCCGGCCGGTGCTGCTGGGCGGCACGCTGCTGTACACGCTGGCGGCGGTGGGCAACATGCTGGCGCCGTCCATCGAATGGCTGATCGCCACGCGCACCGTGCAGGGTGCGGCCATGGGTGCGCTGGTGATGTGCGCGCGTGCCATCGTGCGCGATCTGTATGCGCCGCAGGAAGGCGCGCGCGTGATGTCGGCCGCGCTGTCGGGCCTGGGCGTGATCGCCTGCCTGAGCCCGCTGGCCGGCGGTCTGCTGACGCCGCTGGTGGGTTGGCGGTGGGCGCTTGGGGTGCTGGGCATGTTTGGACTGTGGGTGGGCACGCTGCTGCTGTGGCGCTTTCGCGAGACGCTGCCGCAGCCCTCGCCCATGCGCGCGGCGGTGCTGGCGCGCAACTGGGCCACCATCGTGCGGCACCCGGGCTTTCTGAGCTGGTCGGGGCTACTGGCGGCCAGCTACGCGGGCCTGTTCACCTGGCTGGCGGCATCGTCCTTCGTGTTCCTCGAGGTGTACCGCTGGTCGCGGCCGATGTACGGGCTGGCCATGGCCAGTGCCTCGCTGGCCTACATCTATGGCACTTTTTTGTGCCGCCGCTTGCTGGCGCGCCATGGCCTGCAGGGCGCCGTGCGCTACGGGGCCTTCTTCACTCTCAGCGGCGGCTGCGGCATGGGCCTGCTGCGGCTGGCGGGCATCGATACCTGGTGGGCCTTTTTGCTGCCGCACTACCTGTTCATGATCGGCCACGGGATCCACCAGCCCTGCACGCAGACCGGTACGGTGGCGCCGTTTCCGCAGTTCGCGGGCGCGGCCTCGGCGCTGTCGGGCTGCTTTCTCACCTTTTTGGCGTTCGGCATCGGCGCGTGGCTGGGCTGGCGCATGGACGGCAGCTCGGCGCCACTGGTCAATGGCCTGTGGTTCTGGTGCGTCGTGATCAGCGTGTTCGCGTGGGTGCTGGTGCAGCGCTGGGGCGACGTGTCCAGGCCAGCGGGTCTGGCAACGCGGCCATGACGCCTGTCACAGCGCCTGCCACAGCGCGTGCCGCAGACGCTTTGCGGCGCACTGAAGCCCCTTGCATCGCCGGGCCCACCGCGTCGGGCAAGACCGCGGCCGCGCTGGCGGTGGCGGCCACGCTGCCCTGCGAGATCATCAGCGTCGATTCAGCGCTGGTGTACCGCGGCATGGACATCGGCACCGCCAAGCCCAGCGCGGCCGAGCGCGCGCAGGTGCCGCATCACCTGATCGACATCCGCGACCCGCGCGATGCCTACAGCGCCGCGCAGTTCGTGGCCGACGCCACGCGACTGATTGGCGAGATTCGCGCACGCGGGCGGTTGCCGCTGCTGGTGGGCGGCACCCTGCTGTACTTCAAGGCGCTGTTCGACGGTCTGGACGACATGCCGCCGGCCGACGCCGCGGTGCGTGCCGAGATCGAGGCGCAAGCCCGCGAACGCAGTTGGCCCGCGATGCATGCCGAGCTGGCGCGGGTGGATGCGGTGACCGCTGCGCGGCTGGCGCCCAACGATTCGCAGCGCATCCAGCGGGCGCTGGAGGTGTGGCGCATCACCGGGCAGCCGCTGAGCGCCTTGCATGCACGGCTATCGGCCCGCGGTGATATGGACCGTGCTCATGCTGCCAAACCGGCCTCGCCAGACCGCATGATTTCGCTGGAACCCGCCGATCGCGCGTGGCTGCATCAGCGCATTGCCGAGCGCTTTGATGCGATGCTCGCGGCGGGCTTCATCGACGAGGTGCGCGCCCTGCGCGCGCGCGGCGATCTGTCGCCCGATCTGCCCAGCATGCGTTGCGTGGGCTACCGGCAAGCCTGGGAATGGCTGGATGCCCAACACGACGGCACTGCCCCGTCGCCGGCGGAACGGCTGCGCCAGCGCGGCATTGAGGCCACGCGCCAACTGGCCAAGCGGCAGATCACCTGGCTGCGCAGCATGCCTGCGCGCACCGTGATCGATGCGCAGCAGCCCGATGCTGCCGCGCGGGTGGTGCGGCAGGTTCAGGCCTGGGTGCAGGGCGATGCGCGATGATCCGCGCTTTGCACCGCCAACCCGCATCACTGCATGAGCACCCCTGAATCGTCTGCCCCACAGGCCGCCGTTGCATCGCCCCGGCTGCGCATCGAGGGCCTGGGCAAGTCTTACGGCCCGGTACCGGTGTTTCGCAGCGTCACGCTTTCGGTGGCCCCGGGCGAGTTCGTGGCCATCGTGGGTGAATCGGGCGTGGGCAAGTCCACCTTGCTCAATTGCATGGCCGGTCTGGACCATTGGGACCAGGGCCGCATCGCGCTGGACGGCACCGATCTCGGCGCGCTGAGCGACGAGCAACGCTCGCTGTTGCGCCGCGAAAAGGTGGGCTTTGTGTTCCAGGCCTTCCATGTGCTGCCGCATCTTGACGTGGCACAAAACGTGGCGCTGCCGCTGCTGTTGCTGGGCCAGCCCGACGACGCGCGGGTGCAGGCCATGCTGCAGGCCGTGGGCCTGGACGGCCTGGGTGCGCGGCTGCCGCAGCAGTTGAGCGGAGGCCAGTTGCAACGCGTAGCGATTGCGCGCGCGCTGGTGCACCGCCCCGCGCTGGTGCTGGCCGACGAGCCCACCGGCAACCTCGACCCGCAGACCGCAGGCCGCGTGATGGACGTGCTGCAGGCGCAGTGCCGCGAGCATGGTGCGGCGCTGGTGCTGGTGACGCATTCCGAGGCCGCCGCGCAGCGCGCCGACCGCGTGCTGCATCTGGGCGACGACGGCATCGCCTGAGGCCCTCGCAGGCCGTTCAGCGTTGATCGCTCAACGCGCCGGCGCGGCCCAGTACCGGTACAGCCACAGATCCTCAAACCCCAGGCGCCGGTACAGCGCCTGCGCGCCGGTGTTGGACTGCTCCACCTGAAGAAACATCTGCGGCAACTGGCGCCGCAGCGCCTCGCGGGCCAGCGCCCGCACGATGGCGCCGGCGTAGCCTTGGCCACGATGGGCGGGCCGCGTGCGCATGCCGTGCACGCTGGCCCAGCCTTCGCTGTAGCTGCCCATGCCGGTGGCCACCGTTTCACCCTCCACCTGTACCTGCGCGTACACCGCGTGCTGCGCGCGACGCAGGATGCGGGTGCGGCTGGCGGCTTCGGCCTCACCTGCACCTGCACCTGCGCCCGCCCCCACCCCATCCCCCAGGAACAGCGCGCACCAGGCCTCGTCGGGCGTGTCGAGCAGGGTCACCTTGAACGCACTGCCGGTGACTGAACCCTCTGCATGGGGCTGTGAGGCAACCGACTGCAACACCGGTGCCGCATCGGCACACTGCACCAGCGTCGGCGATGCAGGCAGGTACCCCAGCGCAGCCAGCCGCTCGCTCACCGCGCGCAGGCCCGCGGTGTCCGGCACACGAAACAGCGCGGGCTGCCCGGCGTGCGCATACCGCTGCGCCACCCGGTCCACTGTGTCGGCCATCTGCGGGCCGTGCTGCAGCGGCGTGGCGCTGCGCGCGCGTGACACCACGCCGTCATCGATGCCCAGCAACCAGTCACCCAGGGCCTCTCGCTGCTGCGGCGGCACGGCATCCAGCGTGGCACGCTCCATCGCCGCGATGCGCGCGGCGCTCAGCATCATGTGGCCGGGTTGAGCCACTGACCGAAGCGCGCGATGTCCACATTGCCCCCCGAGATCAGCACGCCGATCTTCTTGCCCGCCAGGGGCACGCCCGAGTGCAGCGCCCCGGCAAACGACAGGCAGCCGGTGGGCTCCACCACCATCTTCATGCGCTGGGCAAAAAAGCGCATCGCTTCGATCAGCTGCGCGTCGCTGGCGGTGTGGATGTCGTCCACCTGCCGGCGGATCAGTTCGAAGGTGTAGCGCCCCAGGTGCTGGGTCTGCGCGCCGTCGGCGATGGTGCGCGGCGTGTCGATGTGCACGATGCGGCCCTCGCGGAAGGACTGCTGCGCATCGTTGCCGGCCTCGGGCTCCACACCGTACACCCGGCACTGCGGCGCCATCGCGCGCGCGGCCAGCGCGCAGCCCGACAGCAGACCGCCGCCGCCCAGGCACACCCACAGCATGTCCAGCGGGCCCGCGTCCTCAAAGAGCTCCAGTGCGGCCGTGCCCTGCCCCGCGATCACATCGGGGTGGTCGTAGGGCGGAACGATGGTCATGCCGCGCTCGCTGGCGATCTGCGCGCACAGCGCCTCGCGATCCTGCGTGTATCGATCGAACTGGATCACCTCACCGCCCGTGCCCTGCAGGTAGCCGCGCGTGGCCTCCACCTTGGCCGCGGGCGCGTCCAGCGGCATCAGGATCACTGCGGGCATGCCCAGCGTGCGCGCCGACAGCGCCACCGCCTGCGCATGGTTGCCCGAACTGAAGGCGATCACGCCGGCGCGGCGCTGCTCGGCCGAAAAGCGCGACAGCGCATTGAAGGCACCGCGGAACTTGAAGGCACCCATGCGCTGGAAGTTCTCGCACTTGAAGAAAAACTGCGCACCGGCCAGCGCATCGGCACTGGCGCTGAGCAGCACCGGCGTGCGGTGGGCATGGCCGGCCAGCCGCTGGGCCGCGGCGCGCACATCGTCGAAGGTGGGAAGCTTGATGTCCTGCATGCGGGCAGCTTATCGCATCCCTGCCCGACGGCGCCCCGCCATCCACCGGACAATGCGCCGATGCACGCAGCGCCTGTCTTTGCCTTGCTGCGCAGCTTCTCATGGCAGGAGCTGCGTCAGCACCCCTGGCGCAACCTGGCCGCGGTGATGGCGGTGATGCTGGGCGTGGCGCTGGCGTTCTCGGTGCACCTGATCAACGCCTCGGCGCTCAGCGAATTCTCGAGCGCGGTGCGCTCGGTCAATGGCGAGCCAGACCTGGAACTGCGCGCGGTGCGCCAGGGCTTTGACGAGCAGCTGTACGCCCGTGTGGCCCGCCACCCGGGTGTACAGGCCGCCGTGCCGGTGCTCGAGATTCAGACGCAGATGCTCACCGCACAGGGTGCGCGCAAGCCGCTGCGGGTGCTGGGCATCGATGCGCTGCAGGTGGCCGATGTAGCGCCTGCCCTGCTGCCCCAGGCCGCTGCGGGCGCCGACCGCTTTGCCTGGTTTGCGCCCGACACCGTGTTCCTGAACGCGGCGGCGCGCGCGCTGCTGGCAGGCGATGCACCGCAACTGCAGGTGCAGGCCGGGCTGCAGCTGCACACGCTTGCGATCGCAGGCGGCGTGGGCGCGGGCGGCGCGCCGCTGGCGGTGATGGATATCGCTGCCGCGCAAGACCGCTTTGGCCGCCTGGGCGTGCTCAGCCGCATCGACCTGCGCCTGGTGCCTGGCACCGACCGGGCCGCCCTGCTGCGCGAGCTGGCCTTGCCCGCCGACGTCAGCGCCACCGTGCCCGGCGAATCGCAGCAACGCATCAGCAACCTGTCGCGTGCCTACCGCGTCAACCTCACGGTGCTGGCGCTGGTCGCGCTGTTCACCGGTGCGTTCTTGGTGTTCTCGGTGCTGTCGCTCAGCGTCACGCGGCGCGCACGGCAGCTGGCCTTGCTGGGCGTCATGGGCCTGACATCGCGGCAGCGCCTGACGCTGGTGCTGGCCGAATCGGCGGTGCTGGGTGCGGCCGGCAGCGCGCTGGGGGTGGCCCTGGGCGGTGCGCTGGCTCTGCTGGCGCTGAGCCTGCTGCAGGGCGACTTGGGCGGTGGCTACTTTGCCGGCGTGGCGCCCACGCTGCAATGGAGCACGCCGGCCGCGCTGCTGTACGGTGCGCTGGGGGTGGTGGCGTCGCTGGTGGGCGGCTGGTGGCCGGCGCGTGCGGCGCAGGCGCTGCCGCTGGCGCAGACGCTCAAGGGCCTGGGCGCCTCGGTGCCGGCGTCGCGCGCGGCGCTGTGGAGCCTGGGCTTGCTGGTGGTGGGCGGCGTGCTGGCGCTGATGCCGCCCATCCTGGGCCTGCCGCTGGCGGCCTATGTGTCGGTGGCGCTGCTGCTGGTGGGGGGCATTGCCGCCCTGCCCTTTGGCGTGCGGCTGCTGTACGACCGCATCGCGCCGGCCTTTGTGCATCGGCCGCTGGCCATGCTGGGCGTGGAGCGCGCGCGCCGGGTGCGCGAAAGCGCGGCAGTGGCCGTCAGCGGCGTGGTGGCCTCGCTCAGCCTGGCGGTGGCGCTCACCCTGATGGTGGCCCGCGTTCGCGACAGCGTGACGCGCTGGCTGGCCGTGGTGCTGCCGGCCGACCTGTATGTGCGCACGGCGGCATCGGGCTCGGGCAACACCGCGGCCGGCACTGCCAGTGACGCCAGCTATCTGGAACCCGCCTTCGTGCGCCGCGTGGCCGAGGTGCCCGGCATCGCGCGCATCGAAGCCCTGCGCACCGTGCCCTTGCTGCTGGATGCGCAGCGCCCTGCCATGGCCCTGATCGCCCGCACGCTGGACAAGCCCGAAGGCACGCTGCCGCTGATCGGCGAGGTGTTGCGCCTGGATGCATCAAGCCCTGGCGGCGCTGCCCCCAACACCATCCCCATTTATGTGAGCGAGGCGGTGGTGGACTTGTACGGTGCCCGCGTGGGCGAGGCCTTTGCACCGCTGGCCGCCGTGTTCGGCCAGCCCGCTCAGACCTCCACCCCGCCGCCGCGCTTCGTGGTGGCCGGCGTGTGGCGCGACTATGCGCGCCAAAGCGGATCGATCCAGATCGACCGACGCCACTACGAGCGCCTGAGCGGCGACACCCGCATCAATGATCTGGCCCTGTGGCTGCACAGCGATGCCGACGCGGGCCGGGTCGAGGCGGCCCTGCGCTCGATGACCGCGCCGGGGCTGCTGGAGTTCGCCTCGGCGCGCGAGATCCGTGCGGTGTCGCTGCGCATCTTCGACCGCAGCTTTGCGGTCACCTACTGGCTGCAGGCGGTGGCCATTGCCATCGGTTTGTTTGGCGTGGCGGCCAACTTCAGCGCGCAGGCGTTGTCGCGGCGCAAGGAGTTCGGGCTGCTGGCGCACCTGGGCCTCACACGCAGGCAGATCCTCACCGTGGTGGCGGCCGAGGGCGCGGCATGGACGGTGATCGGCTCCATCACAGGTCTGCTGCTGGGCGTTGCCGTCAGCACGGTGCTGGTGCATGTGATCAACCCGCAAAGCTTTCACTGGACCATGGACATGGTGCTGCCCGCGGGGCGCCTGGCGCTGCTGTGCGCTGCGGTGGTGGTGGCCGGCACGGTGACCGCCTGGCTGGCAGGGCGCACGGCCGCCAGTGGCGATGCGGTGCTGGCCGTGAAAGAAGACTGGTGAGGGAGCACGCCTGAAATGAACCTGCTGCGCCGTCGTGCCCTGCTGGCCTCCAGCACCGCGCTGCTGTGGGGCGGCCACCTGCCGGCCGCGCGCGCACTGCCGTGGCGCGAGCTGCGGTTTCCGCGCGACTTCGGCGCGCATCCCGACCACCGCACCGAGTGGTGGTACATCACCGGCCATGCACAGTCGCCACCATCGCGCGGGCGGGTGTTCGGCTATCAGGTGACGTTTTTCCGCGCGCGGGTGGACGCGACGCAGTCGCTGCAATCGGCGCTGGCGGCGCGACAGCTGGTGTTCGCGCATGCCGCGGTGACCGACCTGCAGGGCCGCAAGCTGTGGCACGACCAGCGCATCGCACGCGTTGTGCCCGGCCTGGCGCAGGCCGACGAACGCGACACCCGCGTGATGCTGCGCGACTGGACACTGCAACGCGAAGGGCCGGCCGATGCGGGCCACTACACGGCACGCATCGCCGCGCAGGACTTTGCGCTGGACCTGCGCTTTGACAGCACGCAGCCGTTGCTGCTGCAGGGCCGCGACGGCCTGTCGCGCAAGGGGCCCGAGGCCTCGCAGGCCAGTTACTACTACAGCCGCCCGCACCTGTCGGCCAGCGGCAGCATCACCGTGCAGCGCGAGCGTTTTGCGGTCGATGGCACCGCCTGGCTCGACCACGAGTGGAGCGAGACGCTGATGCACCCCGAGGCCGTGGGCTGGGACTGGATCGGCATGAACCTGTTTGACGGCAGCGCGCTCACCGCGTTTCGCCTGCGCCGCAAGGACGGCAGCACCCTGTGGGACGGCGGGTCGTTTCGCAGTGCGCCGGCCAGCGGATCGCGCTTGCGCATCGCCGCGCCCGGCGAGACGGTGTTTCGCCCAGGCCGGCTGTGGAAGAGCCCCGTCTCGCAGGCCAGCTACCCGGTGGAATGGGTGGTGCGCACGCCCGCCGGCGAGTTCACCGTGCGTGCGCTGCTGGATGCGCAGGAACTCGACAGCCGCCGCTCCACCGGCGCGATCTACTGGGAGGGCCTGAGCGACCTGCTCGATGCCTCGGGTCGCGTGGTGGGGCGCGGCTATCTGGAGATGACCGGCTACGCCAGCCCGCTGCAGATCTGAGGCAGCGCGCCCTGCACGGCGCAGCAGCGCGCGGATCACATCGCGCCGCGCCTACACTCGGCGTCATGGCCCGCCGATCTGCCGCTTCCGACTCTGACGCCCCCAAAGGGCAACCCCGTTCGCTCAGCGGCCTGCTGCCCTTCTTGCGGCCCCACCGCGGCCGCATCGCGCTGGCCATGGCCTTTCTGCTGCTGGCGGCCTTTGCCACGCTGCTGTTCCCGGTGGCACTGCGCCACCTGATAGACACCGGGCTGGTCAGCCCCGATGCCGCCGCTGGCGACCGCGGCGCACAGGCGATGGCGCTGCGCGGCCACTTTCTGGAACTGTTCGGCGTGGCGGTGGCGCTGGGCGTGTTCAGCGCGGCGCGCTTCTACACCGTGAGCTGGCTGGGCGAGCGCATCACCGCCGATCTGCGCAACGCGGTGTACGCGCATGTGCTGCGGCAAAGCCCGCAGTTCTTCGAGACCACGCAAACCGGCGAGGTGCTGAGCCGCCTGACCACCGACACCACGCTGGTGCAGACGGTGGTGGGCTCGTCCTTCAGCATGGGCCTGCGCCATGCGGTGATGGGCACCGGCGCGCTGATCATGCTGGTGTGGACCAACCCCTATGTGATGCTGCAGGTGTTTTTGATCCTGGTGGGCGTGGTGCTGCCCACCATGTGGTTCGGACGGCGGGTGCGCAAGCTGTCTCGCGCCAGCCAGGACCGCGTGGCCGACTCCAGCGCCATCGCGGCCGAGGTGCTGAACGCCATCCCCGTGGTGCAGGGCTACACCGCCGAGGCGCGCGAGGCACAGCGCTTTGATGCCTCCACCGATGCGGCCTTTCGCACCGCGGTGCGCCGCACCAAGGCGCGCTCGGCGCTGGTGGCCTTTGTGATCATCGCCAACGCCGCGCTGCTGCTGTGGGGCCTGTACGAGGGTACGCAGGCGGTGCTGGCCGGCAGCATCACGGCCGGCCATCTGGGGCAGACCGTTGTGTACGTGATCATCCTGGCCGGTGCCTTTGCGGTGTTGGGCGAGGTGTACGGCGACCTGCTACGCGCCGCGGGGGCCACCGAGCGGCTGATGGAACTGCTGGCGCAGCGTTCGCCGATCGCATCGCCCGCGCAACCGCGCAGCGTGCCCTGGCCGCAGGGCGGCAGCACCCTGCGCTTCGAGGCGCTGGAGTTCCGCTATCCGTCGCGGCCCGAGCAACCGGCGGTTGCTGGCTTTGACCTCGACATCACCGCCGGCGAGACGGTGGCCCTGGTAGGCGCCAGCGGTGCGGGCAAGAGCACGATCTTTCAGTTGCTGCTGCGCTTTTACGACCCGCAGCACGGCCGCATCGTGATCGACGGCGCCGACGCGCGCGAGATGGCGCTGGCCGACCTGCGCGCGCGCATCGGCATCGTGCCGCAGGATGCGGTGATCTTCTCAGCCAGCGCGCTGGACAACATCCGCTATGGCCGCCCGGACGCGAGTGACGACGAAGTGCGTGCCGCTGCACGCGCAGCCTTTGCCGACGAGTTCATCCGCGCCCTGCCCGGGGGCTACGACAGTTTTCTGGGCGAGCGCGGCGTGCGCCTGTCGGGCGGCCAGCGCCAGCGCATCGCCATCGCGCGCGCGATACTCAAGAACCCGCCGCTGCTGCTGCTGGACGAAGCCACCAGCGCGCTGGACGCCGAGAGCGAGCGCATGGTGCAGGCTGCGCTGGAGTCAGCCATGCGCGACCGCACCACGCTGGTGATTGCGCACCGCCTGGCCACGGTGCAGCGCGCCGATCGCATCGTGGTGCTGGACCACGGCCGCATCGTCGAGCAGGGCACGCACGACGAACTGGTGCGACGCGACGGCACCTACGCGCGCCTGGCGGCGCTGCAGTTCATGGCGTGATGGGCGGCGCGGGCAGTGCGGGCGGTGCGGCTGCCGACCGCAGGCTTACTGCACCGGCCCCTTGAGGCTGGGCGGCACCGGCAGCGGCAGCACCGGAATGCCCTCGTCCAGCAGCTCGGCGGTCTGCTCGCGGGTGGCGCGGCCGCGGATGTTGCGCTCTTCGGCCTCGCCGTAGTGCATGCGGCGCGCTTCTTCGGCAAAGCGCTCGCCCACGTCTTCGGTGCGCGCCATCACCTCGCGCATGGTGCGCAGCCAGGCGGCCTGCATCGCGTGCATGTTGCCGGCGGTGGTGAGCTCGGTGCTGCCGGCGGGGCGCTGGGCTTGCGCGTTGGCGGCATCGCGTGCCAGCTCGCTGGCGCCCAGGTTTAGGCGCGGCGCGCTCAGCGCCTTGCGCACGTCGGTGTCGCCGCACACCGGGCATTCCACCAGCCCACGCGCCAACTGCCCCTGGAAGTCGTCTTCCGAGGCAAACCACCCTTCAAAGCGGTGGTCCAGGCTGCAATGCAGGTCCAGCACCTTCATATCTGGATTATCGGTGGCCGTCTTCGGGGCTGAAGTCGCGCCACGGCAGATCCCACGCACCGCTGCGGACATTGCCCAGCCAGGGCAGGCAGCTCAGCGTCTTGGCGTCGGTGAGTTCGCCGCTGCGCACCCAGGCCAGCAGTTCGTCGGGCGTGGCGCTGAACACCTCGAGGAACTCGCCCTCGTCCAGTTGCCGCTCACCCGCCGTCAGGCCACGCGCAAAACAGATGTGGATGATCTCGGTGGAATAGGCGATGGCCAGATGCATCTGCCCCGCATAGGCCCACTGGCGAGCGGTGTAGCCGGTTTCTTCGAGCAGCTCGCGCTGGGCACACCGCATCGGGTCTTCACCGCGCTCGAGCTTGCCCGCGGGCAGTTCGATCATCGCGCGGCCCACCGGGTAGCGGTACTGCCGCTCCATCACCACACGGCCATCGTCCAGCAAGGCGACCACCACCACCGCGCCCGGATGGGTGACGTATTCGCGGTGCGCCAGGCTGCCATCGGGCAGGCGCACTTCGTCGCGCCATGCGGTGAGAAAGTGGCCACTGAACAGCAGCTCGCCGCCCACGCGGGTTTCGGCCAGAGGGTGGGCTTGCGGCGGCGCCAGGTCGGGCCGCAAGGGCGGGCGGGTCATTCCGCGGCGGAATCGGCCGCCACGCGACCTCGGCTGCGCGGCACCAGATAGCGCCAGACGAAGCCCGGAACGGCCAACGTGGCAAACAGCGAGCCGGTGACCGCGTAGAACTCCCAGCCCTGCGCGGCGATCTGGCCGGCGCGATGCTCGAGCCACAGGCCGAAGCCGCCCACCACGAAATACATCAGCAGCAGTTCGGCCAGGCACACCGCCAGCGACTTGCCGCTGCCCAGCGGCAGCAGGCCCAACAGGCGCTCGGTGAAGAACGGCAGGTTGGCCGCCACCAGCGCCAGCAGGATCAGCAACCAGATCGACACGGCCTGCGACACGCTCAGGTGCCCAGGGTCCGCACGATGGCCTGCGCGCACAGCGCCATCAGGCCGCCCGGTACGATGCCCAGCACCAGCACCAGCAGGCCGTTGATCGACAGCACCGCGCGCACGTCGGCCGGCGCCACCACGGTGGTGGCGGTGATCGGCGCGTCAAAGTACATCACCTTGACCACGCGCAGGTAGTAGAAGGCACCGATCAGCGACATGATCACCGCGAACACCGCCAGCCACAGGTAGGCGTCCTGCCCGCTGGCGATCAGCGCCTGCAGCACCGACAGCTTGGCGTGGAAGCCCACCAGCGGCGGAATGCCGGCCAGCGAGAACAGGCACACCGCCATCACGCCGGCGTACAGCGGGCTGCGCTGGTTCAGGCCGGCAAAGTCGGCGATCTCTTCGCTCTCGAAACCGTCGCGCGCCAGCAGCAGGATGATGCCGAAGCTGGCCAGCGTGGTGAGCACGTAGGTGATCACGTAGAACATGGCCGAGCTGTAGGCATTGGCCGCGCTCAGTGTGTTGCCGTTGACCACGCCGGCCATCAGGCCCAGCAGCACGAAGCCCATTTGCGAGATGGTGGAGTAGGCCAGCATGCGCTTGAGGTTGGTCTGCGCGATGGCGGCCAGATTGCCCACCAGCAGCGAGGCCACCGCCAGCACGCCCAGCATCTGCTGCCAGTCGATCGCCAGCGGCAGCAGGCCCTCCACCAGCAGACGGATCACGATGGCGAACGCCGCCAGCTTGGGCGCGCCGGCAATCACCAGCGTGGCCGCAGTGGGCGCACCCTGGTACACGTCGGGAATCCACATGTGGAACGGTGCCGCACCCAGCTTGAAGGCCAGGCCCGCAACGATGAACACCAGGCCGAACACCAGCACCTGGTGCTTGAGCTGGCCCGAGTTGACCGCCTTGAACACGGTGCCCACGTCCAGCGAACCGGTGGCGCCATACAGCATCGACAAGCCGTACAGCAGGAAGCCGCTGGCCATGGCGCCCAGCACGAAGTACTTCATGGCTGCCTCGGTGGCCAGGGTGTGGTCACGGCGCAGGGCCACCAGCGCGTAGCTCGACAGCGTGAGCAGCTCCAGGCCGAGGTAGATCACCAGGAAGTTGCTGCCCGAGATCATCACGAAGATGCCGATCAGGGCGAACAGCGACAGGGTGAACAGTTCGCCGCCGCGCATCATGTCGCGGTCGGCCGCGTAAGGCCGGCCGTACACCAGCGTGGCCATCATCGCCACCGCGGCAAAGCACTTGAGCCAGTTGCCCATGGGGTCGCTGACGACCATGGTGCCGAAGGCATAGATGGTTTCGCCGGCTGAGGCGTACATCGCCTGCATCAGCGCCACCACACCCAGCGTGAGCAGGGTGAGCACATAGGTGCTGGTGCGGCGCGGGCTGGTGACGCGCAGGTCGGCCAGCGCGATCACGCAGGCCATCACCAGCAGCACGATTTCGGGATAGACAGCAATCCAGTCCGAAGGCTTCAACATGACAAAACGGCTTTCTGTGCGCTCAGTTCAGCTTGGACTGCGACACATGCTTGAGCAGGTCGGCCACCGAGGTGTCCATGATCTGCGTGAACGGGAACGGATAGATGCCCATGTAGAGCACCGCGATCGCCAGGATCGCCAGCATCAGGAATTCGCGGTCGTTGATGTCGGTGAGCGTGCGCACGTCGTCGTTGGTGACCGGGCCCAGGTACACCCGCTTAAACATCCACAGCGTATAGGCCGCGCCGAAGATCAGCGCGGTGGATGCCGCCAGGCCCAGCCAGAAGTTGGCCTTGACGGCGCCCAGGATCACCATCCACTC
>JBJTCL010000089.1:0-9367 GCA_046091865.1 Burkholderiaceae bacterium
GCAGTGCGCCAATCACCTCCAGAAAGCGCTTGAAACTGCCGCGCTCTTCCGGAATCGTCACCGCAAACAGCGCCTCGCGCTCTTCGCCCACTTCGGCACGCTCGGCCACAAAGCGCAGGCGGTCGAAGTTCATGTTGGCGCCGCACAAAATGGCCGCGTAGGTCTGGCCCTTGGTCTTGTGCTGTTCCACATATTGCTTGATGGCGGCCACGGCCAGGGCACCGGCTGGCTCCACGATCGAGCGCGTGTCCACAAAAATGTCCTTGATGGCCGCGCACACCGCGTCGGTGTCTACCGTCACCCAGTCGTCCACCAGACAGCGTGCCACGCGGAAAGTTTCCTCTCCCACCAGCTAGACTGCGGTGCCGTCTGAGAACAGGCCCACATCGTCCAGCGTGACGCGCTTTTTGGCCTGCACCGACTGAATCATGGCGTCCGAGTCGTTCATCTGCACGCCAAGGACCTTGACCTCGGGCCGCACTGCCTTGATGTAGTTGGCCACACCGCTGATCAGGCCGCCGCCGCCGATGGCCACGAACACCGCGTCCAGTGTGTCGGCGCCCAGGCCCTGCAACTGGCGCAGCATCTCCATCGCGATGGTGCCCTGGCCGGCGATCACGTCGGGGTCGTCGAACGGGTGCACGAAGGTCAGGCCCTGGGCCTTCTCAAGTTGCACCGCATGCTGGTAGGCGTCGGAGTAGCTGTCGCCGTGCAGCAGCACCTCGCCGCCCAGCGCCTTGACGGCATCGATCTTCACCTGCGGTGTGGTCACCGGCATGACGATGACGGCACGGCAGCCCAGCTTGTGCGCGCCCAGGGCAACGCCCTGCGCATGGTTGCCGGCCGAGGCGCAGATCACGCCCTTCTTCAGTTGCTCCGGCGACAGGTGCGCCATCTTGTTGTACGCACCGCGCAGCTTGAAGCTGAACACCGGCTGCTGGTCTTCGCGCTTGAGCAGCACTTTGTTGTGCAGCCGGCGGCTCAGGTTGCGTGCGGTGTCCAGCGCCGATTCGGTGGCCACGTCGTACACCCGCGCGGTCAGGATGCGCTTGAGGTAATCGGCAGGCGTCAGGGCCGGGGCCGGCTTGGCTTTCGGCGCGGTGCGGGTACGGGCGGTGCGTGCTGTCATGGCAACTTTCGTGGGCCGGGGATGATAAGCCGCTGCCCGGTCACGGGGCTGCCGTGGCGCAGCTGCGGGCCGCGGGTGGCCAGTCGTTCCGCAGTGATTGGAAGTCGTTGGACAATGCGCGCTTTGGCGCACCGCGTGCGCAACTCACGACACAGGACACACGATGGAATGCACGGTGACATGGACCGGCGCCAGCGGCGCGCGCTCGGGCATGGGCTTTCTGGCCGAGACGGGCAGCGGCCACACGCTGATGATGGACGGCGCGCCCGATACGGCCAAGCCCGAGAACGGCGGCCATAACCTGGCGCCGCGGCCGATGGAAACGGTGCTGGCCGGCACCGGCGGCTGCACCGCTTATGACGTGGTGCTGATCCTCAAGCGCGGCCGCCACGACGTGCGCGGCTGCTCGGTCAAGCTCAGCAGCGAACGCGCCGACTCCGACCCCAAGGTGTTCACCAAAATCCACATGCACTTCACCGTGAGCGGCAAGGGCATCCCTGCGGCGGCGGTGGAGCGCGCCATCGCCATGAGCCACGAGAAGTACTGCTCGGCCAGCATCATGCTGGGCAAGACTGCCGACATCAGCACCAGTTTCGATTCGGTGGAGGCCTGACGAGGGCTGACAACGCCTGACCGCCCCGGCGCTGCCGGCGGGCAGGGCGCCCGTCAGATGCGGTGCGCGGTGGTCGTCATCACCCGGGCGGCGGCCTGCATCAGGCCCTTGACCGGGGCGGGCAGTTCCACCGCGCCGGCGCGCTGCGCCTGCTGGGCGTGCGCCACCTCGTCGGCCTGCATGTGCGCCACGATGGCGCGCGATGCGTGGTCTTGCGCCGGCAACTGCTGCAGATGGCTTTGCAAGTGCGCCTCGACCTGGCGCTCGGTTTCCACCACAAAGCCCAGGCTGATTGCATCGCCCAGCCGGCCCGCTACCAGGCCCAGGCCAAAGGCCCCGGCGTACCACAGCGGGTTGAGCAAGGATGGCCGCGCGCCGAGCTCGTCCAGCCGCTGGCGCGTCCAGGCCAGATGGTCGGCCTCTTCGCGGGCGGCGTGCAAAAAGTGCTCGCGCAGCGCAGAGCTGCGGGTGGCCGCCGCCTGCGCGGTGTACAGCGCCTGTGCGCAGATCTCGCCCACATGGTTCACCCGCATCAGCGCGCCCGACAGTTCGCGCTCGTGCGGCGCCAGGTCGGTGACCTCTGCCGCCGCCGTGGGGCACTTGCGTGCTGCCGGCGGGGCTGCAAACAACGTGCGCAGCGAGGTGTCTACCGCGCCGATGGCCATGTCCACCCACGTGCTGCTGCGGGCAGAAGGTTGGGCGGTGGGGTGGGTGGATCGGGCGACAGCGGTCATGCGCCGAGCTTAACGCGGCGTTGACAGACGCCTGCCTGCCGCATGGCATGTCCGCGGGGGCTTTGCGCCATCAAGCGCCGCACGCGACGCCCCTACAGGCGGGCCTACAGCGCTTTATTTCCCAATGCGAAATGGCAAACAGTCTGTCGCGCCGAGCCCACGGCCCGGGCGCCGGTTGTTGTGGCCTTGCAACAAAAAGCGGCCGCCTTTGGGGCCTTGGCTGCAAAAGTTTTGCGCGCGGCCGCGGGCTCTGGTGCAATCACATCAACTTCCCTAACGGAGGTTGGCCTGGGATTCGGCGGGTTCGCCCTGCTTCACGGCAGAGTTCCCTCCGATTCGGAGCCCTTTGTTTAACCTTGGAGAATCTTGCAATGAAAAAGTCCCTGATTGCTCTGGCTGTGCTGGCCGCTTCCGGCGCCGCAATGGCCCAATCGTCCGTGACCATCTGGGGTATCGTTGACGCGACCTACGCGATGGGTAACGGTTCCGTGTCTGACCGTACCCGCCTCACGAACTCGGGCTACAACAGCTCGCGTCTGGGCTTCCGCGGCGTTGAAGACCTCGGCGGCGGCATGACAGCTGGCTTCTGGCTGGAAGCTGGCGTCAACAACGATGACGGCTCTGGCGCTGCTACCAGCAACAACAACCAAGCCGCCGCTGGCGCCTTGGCCGACCCGCGCCTGCAAGGCTTGACCTTCAACCGTCGTTCGACCGTGTCGGTTGGCGGAAACTGGGGCGAAGTCCGTCTGGGCCGCGACTACACGCCGCAGTTCTGGTCGCTGACCGCTTTCGATCCGTTCGGCACCAACGGCGTGGGTACCACCCAGACGCTGAACTCCAGCGCTGGCGGCACCACCACCATCCGTGCCTCGAACTCCATCGGCTACATGTACGGCATGGCATTCAACGGCAACTCGTTCACGATGGCTCCTGGCTTCAACGTGTTCGCCCAGACCTACTTCGGCGAGAACGTTTCCAGCGCCGCGAACAAGAAAGACGGCTCTGGCATGGCGATCCGCGTTGGTTACGGCGCAGGCCCGGCTCGTTTGGCGGCTGCCTTCTCTGAGACCAAGTTCCTGGCTGGCAACATCAGGACCACCAACCTGGCGGGTAGCTACAACCTCGGCGCTGCCAACCTGATCGCCCATTGGAACCAGGACAAGAACAGCACCTCCGGTGCCAAGCAGACTGGTTACCTGGTCGGCGCTACCGCCCCCATGGGTGCCGGCGAGCTGCGTACCTCGTACTCCACCTCCGAGTCGAGCGCTGGCGCCAAGCCCAGCACCGACAAGTTCGCCATCGGCTATGTGCACAACCTGAGCAAGCGTACCGCTCTGTACGGCACCTACGCTCGCGTGTCGAACAGCGGTGGCGCATCGCAAGCCCTGAACGGCTCTGCAACGGCCGCCAACAATAACTCGACCGGTTTCGACCTGGGCGTTCGCCACTCGTTCTGATCTGACGCTGGCTTTCGCCAGCTGACGATTTGAAACACGAAACCCACCGTGGCAACACGGTGGGTTTTGTTTTTTGCGCGTAGCATCGTGACCATGAAGCCTGTTGCCGTTCGCTCCATCGCGCACAGCGCCGCCGCTGTGTTGGCAGGCGTTGTCTTGCTTGCGCTGGCCGGGTGCGCTGGCTTGCCACCGGGCGATGCGGACGCTCCCTCCGCGGCCTCTGGCCCGGCGCAAGGCGCGCCGGCGCGCGCCAGCGCCACGGTGCAGGCCTTCGGCCAGACCTGGACGCCACAGTTGTTGCCCACCAAAACGCCTACGGTGTACCGGGTGCAGCAGCACGCCGGGCGCGAGGCCATTGCCGCGCGCGCCAGCGGCTCGGCCAGCCTGCTGCGCAAGCAAGTGCGGGTCGAGCCGGCCGACCTGGGGCGCTTGCGCCTGTCGTGGATGGTGGAGCAGTTGATCGCCGATGCCGATATGGCTGCGCGCGACCGTGATGATTCGCCGGTGCGGGTGGTGCTGGCCTTCGAAGGCGACCGCAGCCGCTTTTCGGCGCGCGACGCCGCCGCGTCCGAGCTGTCGCAGCTGCTGACCGGCGAGCCGCTGCCCTACGCCACCCTGATGTACGTGTGGTGCAACCGCCGGCCTGCCGGTACCGTGATCGAGAACCCGCGCACCAGCCGAATCCGGCAGATCGTGCTCGAATCCGGCATCGCTGGCCTGGGCCGCTGGCGCGACTACGAGCGCGACGTGCGGGCTGACTACGAACGCGCCTTTGGCGAGCCGCCCGGCGCTCTGGTGGGCGTGGCGCTGATGACCGACACCGACAACACCCGCAGCCAGGTTCGTGCCTGGTACGGCGCGGTGCAGTGGGGGGGTGGCGCCGAACGCCCCGGCGCCAACCCGCGCCCCTGACCCCGCGCCCCTGGCCCGCCCGCAGGGCAACCCTGCTGCCGACCGGCCTTCGGGAAAGCCCGGTGAAGACCTGCCCGCCGGATGCTGCATATTCGCGGTTTTCCATTTCTTGCAGAAGCACGAGCATGAAACTGAAACTCGCCCTGATCGGCGCTGCGGTGGCACTGTCGGTTGGCCTGACCTCGCTGGCCCACGCCAAAACCTTCAAGTGGTCCAGCGCCAGCGACATCCCCACGCTGGACATCCATTCGCAGAACAACGCGCTGGGCAACGGCGTGCATGCGTCGGTGTACGACGCGCTGGTGTACTACAACAGCAACACCTTCAAGGTCGAGCCGCAGCTGGCCACCAGCTGGCGCGAGCTGTCGCCCACCCAGATGCGCTTCAATCTGCGCCAGGGCGTCAAGTTCAGCGATGGCTCGGCGCTGACCGCCGACGACGTGGTGTTCTCGCTCACCCGCGCCATGGCCCGCACCTCGAACTATCAGGTGTACACGCAGGGCATCGACCGCGTGGTCAAGGTCGACAACAACACGGTGGACATCATCCTCAAGGGCCCCAACCCGGTGCTGATCAACCAGCTGACCGAGCTGCGCATCATGAGCAAGGCCTGGGCCGAGAAAAACCGCTCGGCCGAGCCCAAGGACATCCGCACCAAGGACGAAACCTTTGCCCACCGCAATGCCATGGGCACCGGTCCGTTCATGGTCAAGGAGTGGCAGCCCGACCAGAAACTGGTGATGGTGCGCAACCCCAACTACTGGGGCAACAACCCCACCAACGTGACCGAGATCGTCTACACCCCCATCAAGTCCGAGGCCACGCGTATCGCCGCGCTGTTGTCGGGTGAGGTGGACTTTGTGCTTGACCCCAGCCCGCAAGACCTGCCGCGCCTGCGCGCCAACGCCAACCTGAAGGTGATGGACGGCGTGGAGAACCGCACCATCTTCTTGGGGCTGGACCAGTTCCGCGACGAACTGCCGGGCTCCAACGTCAAGGGCAAGAACCCGCTGAAAGACCTGCGCGTGCGCAAGGCCCTGTACCAGGCCATCGACAGCGCCAGCCTCAACCGCGTGACCATGCGCGGCCTGAGCCAGCCCACCGGCACCCTGGTGGCGCCGCAGGTGGCCGGCTGGACCGAAAAAGTGCACCAGCGCCTGCCGTTTGACCAGGAAGCCTCCAAGAAGCTGCTGGCCGAGGCCGGCTACCCCAACGGCTTCGAGGTGGACTTTGCCTGCCCGAACAACCGCTACATCAACGACGAAGAGATCTGCCAGGCCATCACCGCCATGTGGGCGCGGGTGGGCGTGCGCGCCAAGCTGCGCACCCAGCCGCTGGTGACCTACTTCCCAATGATCCAGCGCTACGAAGCCAGCATCTACATGCTGGGCTGGGGCGTGCCCACCTTTGATGCGCTGTACAGCCTGCAGTCGCTCACGCGCAGCGTGGGCACCGGCGGCGACGGCAACTACAACGTCGGCCGTTACAGCAACCAGCGCATGGACTACATCGTCGACCGCATCAAGACCGAAACTGACCTGCCTGTGCGCATCCGCCTGCTGACCGAAGGCCTGCAGCTGTCCAACGACACCGTGTCGCACATTCCGCTGCACAACCAGATCATTCCCTGGGCGATGAAGAAGAACATCGATGTGGTGCACCGTGCCGACAACCGCCTGGACTGGCGCCTGATCAAGGTGAACTGATCCGGCACAGGGCAGATCGGGCCGCATCAAGCCGTTTTCACCGGATCACCTTCCGGTGCAGGTAAAGACCCAACGGGTGCCGAGCAGGCCGCGCCTGCCGGCGCCCGATTGCTTTAGACTTCAACAAACCAATCCTTTGCCGGTGGCGCATGCGCCGTGCCGGCGTGTTGCGCACTGATGCTTGCTTTCATCCTGCAGCGCCTGATCCAGGCCATGGTGGTCATGGTCACCGTGGCCTTCATCGCCTTCCTGCTGTTCCAGTACGTGGGCGACCCGGTGGTCTTCCTGCTGGGGCAGGACGCCACGCCCGAACAGATTCGCGAACTGCGCGCCGACCTGGGGCTGGACCAGCCCTTCTTCGTGCAGTTCGGCCACTTTCTGGCCAATGCGATGCAGGGCGAGTTTGGCCTGAGCCTGCGCCAGGGCGCCAAGGTGTCGCGGCTGATCGCCGAGCGCTTTCCGGCCACGCTGGAACTGGCCCTGGTGGCCGCTGGCATGGCGCTGCTGATCGGCATTCCCATGGGGGTGTATGCGGCGCTGCGGCGCGGCACCTTCCTGAGCCAGGTGTTCATGACGATCTCGCTGCTGGGCGTGTCGCTGCCCACCTTCCTGATCGGCATCCTGCTGATCCTGCTGTTTGCGGTGTCGCTGGGCTGGTTCCCGAGCTTTGGCCGCGGCGACGTGGTCAAGGTGGGATGGTGGACCAGCGGGCTGCTGACGGCCAAGGGCTGGCACCACATCGTGCTGCCGGCCACCACGCTGGCGGTGTTCCAGCTCACGCTGATTATGCGGCTGGTGCGCGCCGAGATGCTCGAGGTGCTGCGCACCGACTACATCAAGTTCGCGCGCGCCCGCGGCCTGAGCAACCGCGCCATCCACTTCGGCCATGCGCTCAAAAACACGCTGGTGCCGGTGATGACCATCACCGGGCTGCAACTGGGCGGCCTGATCGCCTTTGCCATCATCACCGAGACGGTGTTCCAGTGGCCGGGCATGGGCCTGCTGTTCATCCAGGCGGTGACGTTCGCCGACATCCCGGTGATGGCCGCCTACCTGTGCCTGATCGCGCTGATCTTCGTGGTGATCAACCTGATCGTCGACCTGCTGTACTTTGCGGTGGACCCGCGCCTGCGCGTGGGCAAGGCCGGGGGGCACTGAGATGCTGGCACCCCGCCTGAAAGCCGGTGGCCGCGCGTTCGCACAGATCGCGCAGTACCACCCCGAGCTCACCGCGTTTCGCCGCGACCTGCACCAGAACCCCGAGCTCGGCTTCGAAGAGGTGTACACCTCGGCCCGCGTGCAGGAGGCGCTGAAGGCCTGCGGCGTGGACGAGATCCACACCGGGCTGGGTAAGACCGGCGTGGTGGCGGTGGTGCGCGGCAAGCAGTCGGCCGCGGCGGATGCGCCGCGCAAGATGATCGGCCTGCGCGCCGACATGGACGCGCTGCCCATGGCCGAGCACAACGACTTTGCCTGGCGCTCGTGCAAGCCTGGCCTGATGCACGGCTGCGGCCACGACGGCCACACCGCCATGCTGATCGGCGCGGCGCGCTACCTGGCCGAGACGCGCCACTTTGCCGGCACCGCGGTGCTGATCTTCCAGCCCGGCGAAGAAGGCTACGCCGGTGCCCGCGCGATGATGCAAGACGGCCTGTTCGACCGCTTTCCGTGCGACGAGGTGTACGCCATCCACAACTCGCCCGAGACCGATGCCGGCCTGATCGGCATCACGCCCGGGCCGATGCAGGCGGCCGTGGACCGCATCCAGATCACCATCACAGGCAAGGGCGGCCACGGCGCGCGGCCGCACAACTGCGTGGACCCGGTGCTGGTGGCCGCGCACATCATTACCGCGGCGCAAAGCATCGTGGCGCGCAATGTGTCGGCCATCGATCAGGCGGTGGTCAGCATCTGCTCGATGCAGGGCGGCAACCCGGGCGCGATGAGCGTCATCCCGGGCAGCGCCACGCTGGTGGGCACGGTGCGCAGCTACCGCCCCGCCACCCAGGACCTGATCGAACAACGCCTGCGCGCGCTGGTCGAATCCATCGCCTCGGGCTTTGGTGCCCAGGGTGAACTGCTGTACGAGCGGGTGTACCCGGCCACCATCAACACCGAGCGCGAGGCGCAGTTTGCGTCCGATGTGGCGGCGATGCTGGTGGGCGAAGAGCGCGTGATCCGCAACATGCCCCCCAGCATGGGCGGCGAGGATTTTTCGTTCATGCTGCAGCAAAAGCCCGGCTGCTACATGCGGTTGGGGCAAGGCGGCCGCGAAGGCGCCTTCCTGCACAACAACCGCTACGATTTCAATGATGACATCCTGCCGCTGGGCGCTGCGCTGCACGCCAGCCTGGTCGAGCAGGCCCTTCCCGTGCAGGCGGCCTGACGCCGTCCTGATTGTTTCCGTGTCTTACCTGACCTTTTTCAACGAGGAGACCGCCATGACCCTTCGCAACAAGAGCGTGCTTGCACTGGCCGCCGTGGCCCTGCTGGCCGGCGCCACGCTGGCCCAGGCCAAGACGATCCGCATCGGCAACCAGGGCGATGCCCTGTCGATGGACCCGCACTCGCTCAACGAGTCGCTGCAGCTGAGCGTGACCAACAACGTGTACGAAGGCCTGCTGTCGCGCGGCAAGAACCTTGAGCTGCAACCGGGCCTGGCCACCGCCTGGCGCCAGACCTCGCCCACCGTGTGGCGCTTCGAGCTGCGCCGCAATGTGCGCTTGATGGCCTCGATGTCGATGCCCTGGTAGAAGGCCTGGCGCACGCGCTTGTCCTTGAAGGGGTTCTTGCCCTTCACGCTCGAGTACAGCAGC
>JBJTCL010000090.1:0-13197 GCA_046091865.1 Burkholderiaceae bacterium
CGTGCCCTGCGGGCGCTGCTGGTCAGACTGCAGCGTCTTCACCGCTGCCTGCAGCGCCTCGGCGCCGCGCGCCACCAGCAGCACATGCACGCCCTCGCGCACCAGCGCCTGCGCGCAACCAAAACCCAAGCCCTTGCTGGCACCGCACACCAGTGCATGCCGTCCTGCGATTCCGAAGTCCATGAATGCGTCTCCGTCAAAAACAATCGAACAATGCGTACGTGGCGTCCTACCGCCCGGCCCGCGAAAACACAAAGATGCCGCTGATCACCAGCGCGGTGCCCGCCACCACCCACAGGGTGAAGGGCTCGCCCAGCAGCCACACGCCCATGATGATGGTGGACATCGGGCCCACCATGCCGATCTGCGCGGTGGCCTGCGGGCCAATGCGCTCGATCGCCATCATCACCAGCAGCACCGGAATCACGGTGCACATCACCGCGTTCAGCACCGACAGCCACACCACCGGCATCGGCACCGCCAGCGCGCTGTCGATCGGGCGCAGCAGCGCGTACTGCGCAATGCAGAACAGGCAGGCCACGGTGCTGGCCAGCCCCACCAGCCGCAGTGAGCCCAGCCGCTTGACGAACTCGCCGCTGTAGACCAGGTAGATGGCATAGGTGACCGCACTGGCAAACACCAGCAGCGCGCCCAGCGCCGTCTGGCTGCCCTGCAGCGACACCTCGTGGCCAAACACCAGCAGCACGCCGCAGTAGCTGATGGCCATGCCCGCGGCATGCCAGGGCGAGATGCGCTTGCGATACGCGATCCAGCCGAACACCAGCACCAGCGTGGGGTTGAGGTACAGGATCAGCCGCTCCAGCGATGCGGTGATGTACTGCAGCCCCCAGAAGTCCAGAAAGCTCGACAGGTAGTAGCCGATGAAGCCCAGGCCCAGCACGCTGATGCGTTCGTGCCGCGTCAGTGCCGCCTTGCCGCGGCTGGCCCACCATGCAATCGCCAGAAACATCGGCAAGGCAAACAGCATGCGCAGCATCAGCAGCGTCACCGCATCGGTGCCGTAGCGGTAGGCCAGCTTGACGATGATGGCCTTGCCGCTGAAGGCAATCGCACCGGCCAGCGCGAACAGCACGCCGGCCAGGCTAAGCGGAGCGACGGAGGCGGCAGCGGTGGTCACAGCCCGGCGATCAGAAACCCGCCGCCTGGCCGTCGCGCCGCGAGTCGCTGGCCACCACGTAGCCGTCGACCTTGGGATTGCCCGCGCGCCAGATGAACTGGCCCGAGCCGAAGTCCTGGTACGAGTCGTTGATGACCTCCATGCGGTGACCGCGCTCGGCCAGGCCCTGCACCGTGGCCGCGTTCATCTGCGACTCGACGTTGATCTCCAGCCCCTCGTTGAAGCGCCAGCGCGGCGCATCGCAGGCGGCCTGCGGGTTCTGCCCGTAGTCGAGCATGCGCACCAGCGTCTGCATGTGGCCCTGCGGCTGCATGTTGCCGCCCATCACGCCAAAGCTCATCACCGGCTGGCCGTCCCGGGTGAGGAAGGCCGGGATGATGGTGTGGAAGGGACGCTTGCCCGGCGCCACGATGTTGGCCGGGTTCTTGCCGTCGCGGTCGAGCCCGAAGCCGTGGCCGCGGTTTTGCAGGCTGACGCCAAAGTGCGGCTCGACGCAGCCCGAGCCAAAGCCCATGTAGTTGCTCTGGATGAAGCTCACCATCATGCCGTTCTCGTCGGCCGCGCTCAGGTAGATGGTGCCGCCCTTCACCGGGTTGCCCGCCTTGAAGTCCTGCGCGCGCTTCATGTCGATCAGCTTGGCGCGGCTGGCCAGGTAGGCGTCGCTCAGCAGTTCATCGGTGCTGAACTCCATCGCCGAGCGCTCGGCCACATAGCGGTACACATCGGCAAAGGCGAGCTTCATTGCCTCGATCTGCAGGTGCTGCGAATCCACGCTGTCCACCTTGTGCGAGGCCAGATCGAAGTGGTCAAGGATGCCGAGTGCGATCAGCGCGGCGATGCCCTGCCCGTTGGGCGGGATCTCGTGCATGGTGTAGCCGCGGTAGTTCTTCTGGATGGGCGTGACCCACTCGGGCTTGTAGGCGGCCAGGTCCTTGGCCGTCAGGCTGCCGCCGTTCTTGGCGCTGAACATCTCGATGGCGTGCGCAATCTCGCCGCCGTACAGCGCCTGGCCCTTGGTATCGGCAATCGCACGCCGGCCGCGCGCGGCCGCCTTGAACTGGAACAGCTCGCCCACCTTGGGCGCACGGCCCCAGGGCAAGAAGGCGTCGGCAAAGCCCGGCAGGTTCTGCAGCTCGGGCGTGGCGGCCTCCCATTTCTGCTGCACCACCACCGGCATCAGGTAGCCGCGCTCGGCCACCTCGATGGCCGGCTCCAGCAAGTCGGCAAAGGGCAGCTTGCCGAACTTCTCGCTCAGCGCCACCCAGGCCGACACCGCACCCGGAATCGTCACCGAATCAAAGCCGCGCTTGGGCGGGGCCTTGGCGTCCATGCCGTACTTGCGCTTGAAGTACTCGGGCGTCCACGCCGCCGGTGCGCCGCCCGAGGCGTTCAGGCCGTGCAGTTGCTGGCCGTCCCACAAGATGCAGAAGGCGTCGCTTCCCAGGCCGTTGGACACCGGCTCGCACACGGTGATGGCCGCCGCAGCGGCAATGGCGGCGTCCACCGCGTTGCCGCCCTTTTGCAGCATGCGCAGGCCGGCCTGCGCGGCCAGCGGATGCGATGTGGACACGACGTTGCGTGCAAAGACCGGCAGGCGTGTGGTGGTGTAGGGATTGTTGAAATCGAAGTTCATGGTGTTCAGTCGGCGGTGATCTTGCGTTCGGTGATGATCTGCTTCCACTTGGCCATGTCGGTGGCCAGCATCTGGGTGAACTGCGCGGCGCTGCCACCCACCGGCTCGATACCCAGGCGGGTCAGGCGGTCCTTGATGTCGGCTTCGGCCAGCGCCTGATTGGCGGCGGTGTTCACCTTGCCCACCACGTCGGCAGGCAAGCCTTTCGGGCCGTACAGGCCAAACCAGGTGTTGGACTCAAAGCCCGGCAGCACCTCGGCAATGGCCGGCACCTCGGGCGCCAGCGGCGTGCGCTTGAGCGTGGTGACGCCGAGCGCGCGCAGACGGCCTTCGCGCACATGCGGCAGCCCGGTGGGCAGCGAGTCGAACATCACATCGAGCTTGCCGCTGGCCAAATCAGGAATGGACAGTGCGCTGCCGCGGTAGGGAATGTGCACCACGCACAAGCCCGCCTGCGACTTGAACAGCTCGGCCGTCAACTGCACGATGGTGCCGTTGCCGCTGGAGCCGTAGTTGAGCCGACCCGGGTTCTTCCTGGAGTAATCAATCCACTCGCGCACGGTTTTGGCCGGCGAGCTGTTGGGCACCAGCATGATGCTGGGCGCATTGCCCACATGCGCGATCGGCGTGAAGTCGCGCACCGCGTCGTAGGGGATGCGCGGGTTCAGGTTGGGGCCGATGGTGTGCGTGCTCGAGGTGGCCAGCAGCAGCGTGTAGCCATCGGCCGTGGCCTTGGCCACCAGATCCGAGCCCAGCGTGCCACCGGCACCGGGGCGGTTTTCCACCACCACCGACTGGCCAAGCTTCTCGCCCAGCTTTTGCGACAGCACGCGCGCGAACAGGTCGGTGGCGCCACCTGCGGGAAAGGGCACCACCAGCCGCACTGGCTTGGTGGGATAGGCCTGCGCAGCGGCCACGCCCGGCAGCGCGACGATGGCGCTGGCCGCGGCGGCATTCAACAGCGAACGACGTTGCATCTTCATCTCCTGACCATGGAACACAGCATCCACGGTGGGGACATCGCACAGGGCTGCGGCAGCACCACGCAGCACCGGGCGACATATCGCACCCGCGGAAGCTACTTGCGAAACACCTTGCGATGCAGCCGCCGCATGGACCACCACACCGACAGCGCAACAACGGGAATGGCCACAGCCGCCGTGCTTTCGGGGCTGAACGGCCAGCACACGCCGTGCGCACCCTTGGCCAGAAAGCTCACCAGCCCGACGATGTAGTAAGTGATGGCCGCCACCGACAGGCCTTCCACCGTGGACTGCAGCTTGAGCTGCATGTCCTGGCGGCGGTTCATCGCACCCAGCAGCGCCTGGCTGCTTTGCTGCTGCTCGATCTCCACGCGGGTGCGCAGCAGGTTGCTGATGCGCGACACGCGTTGCGACAGCGCGTCCTGGCGGCGTGTGGCCCACAGGCAGGTACTGCGTGCGGGCGACAGCCGCCGCTCCATGAATTCGCCGATGGTCTGCAGGCCGATCAGGCGCTGCTCGGTCAGGTCCTTGATGCGGCGGTCCACCAGTTCAAAGTAGGCCCCGCTGGCCGAAAAGCGCGAATGCGTGGCGGCGTAGTGGCTTTCCACCTGGCCGGCCAGGCGCGTCAGGCGATCCAGCAGCGCGGGTTCGTCCTCGGGGCGGGCGGTGCGGATCGCCTCGGACAGGTCAGCCAGCTCGCGCTCGGCCGAGCCCAGCACCCGCGCGGCCTCGCGCGCCGCGGGCAGGCCCAGCAGCGCCGCCATGCGGTAGGTTTCGATCTCCAGCAACTGCTGCACCTTGCGGCCCACGCGGCGCGGCGTCATGCTGCCCACCAGCAGCAGCGTGCGCGAGAAGCCGTCGGGGTGCACCAGAAAGTCGGTGTAGACCTCGGCATGGCCGTCGGCCACCTGCGAACCCGCCAGCTGGTCGGTGGTCAGCACTGAATTGATCAGCTGTTCGGTGTCGTTGCCCCGCAGCGGCAGCACCCACAGGTGCAGGCTGGCCAGGCACTGGCCCGGCAGCGCGGCCAGCCAGTCCTGGGGCACCACGTCCCGGCCGGTGGGCGGCTCGCGCCCGGTCAGGCCGGCATCGTCCAGCGTGCGGGTGAAGGTCCAGGTGGTGAACTCGGTGTGCAGTTCCCAGCGCAGCCGAAACGCGCCCAGATCCATGCGCAGATAGGTGGATTGCGCGTCGGGCTGCGGCAGATGGCGCTCGCGCAACAGCGCCGCCAGGTGCGTGCGGCTGGCTTCGCGCGCGGCGGCGTCGCCCACCATGACGATGCGCGAGATCGCCAGCGGCGCGGTCAGCGCCTCGGGCGGGCGGGCATGCACCTCGTTGTGCAGCTCCAGGCGAAGCGGGTGGTTGGGCAGGGAGGGGGAAACCATGGGAGCGGCGATTGTCACCGAGGCCCGAGTGGCAGTCTGTCGCGGTCGGGAATCCTGCGCCGGAGCCTCCAACAACAACGGCGCCCGAAGGCGCCGTTGCAGGCCGATGCGTGAGGTGCGTCACTCTTCGACGAAGGCTTCCTGACGCTGCTTCTTCACCGCTGGCAGCAGCACGATGATCACCAACAGCGCCGCCATCGCCAGCAGCGTGGCCGATAGCGGCCGCGTCACCAGCACGCTCCAGTCGCCGCGCGACAGCAGCAGCGCACGGCGCAGGTTTTCTTCCATCATCGGCCCCAGGATGAAGCCCAGCAGCAATGGCGCCGGCTCGCAGCCCAGCTTGATGAAGGCATAGCCCACGATGCCGAACAGCGCCACCAACCAGATGTCCCAGGTGTTGTTGTTGGTGGAGTACACGCCGATCGCGCAGAACAGCACGATGGCTGGGAACAGCCAGCGGTAAGGCACCGTCAGCAGCTTGATCCACAGGCCGATCAGCGGCAGGTTCAGGATCACCAGCATCAGGTTGCCGATCCACATCGAGGCGATCAGGCCCCAGAACAGCTGCGGGTTGCTGGTCATCACCTGCGGGCCCGGCTGGATGTTGTGGATGGTCATCGCGCCCACCATCAGCGCCATCACCGCGTTGGGCGGGATGCCCAGCGTCAGCAGCGGAATGAAGGATGTCTGCGCGCCCGCGTTGTTGGCCGACTCGGGTGCCGCCACGCCGCGGATGTTGCCCTTGCCGAACGGCACCTCACCGGGCTTGAGCTTGGTCTTCTTCTCGATGGTGTAGGCCGCAAAGGACGCCAGCAGCGCACCGCCACCGGGCAGGATGCCCAGGGCCGAGCCCAGCGTGGTGCCGCGCAGCACCGCCGGCACCAGGCGCTTGAAGTCTTCCTTGGTGGGCATCAGGCCCTGCACCTTGCCGGTGAACACCTCGCGCTGGTCTTCCGGATGCGACAGGTTCTGGATGATCTCGCCGTAGCCGAACACGCCCATGGCGATCACGATGAAGCCGATGCCGTCGGTCAGTTCGGGGATGTCGAAGCTGTAGCGCGCCACGCCCGAGTTCACGTCGGTGCCCACCAGGCCGAGCAACAGACCCAGCAGGATCATGGCCACCGCCTTGATCAGAGAGCCCGAGGCCAGCACCACCGCGCCGATCAGGCCCAGGATCATCAGGCTGAAGTATTCGGCCGGGCCGAACTTGAAGGCCACCTCGGTCAGCGGTGCGGCAAAGGCCGCCAGGATCAGCGTGCCCACCGAGCCGGCAAAGAACGAGCCCAGGCCGGCTGCGGCCAGCGCGGGGCCGGCACGTCCGTTGCGCGCCATTTGGTAGCCGTCGATCACGGTCACCACCGACGACGACTCACCCGGCAGGTTCACCAGGATGGCGGTGGTCGAGCCACCGTACTGCGCGCCGTAGTAAATGCCGGCCAGCATGATGAGGGCAGCTACCGGCGGCAGCGCATAGGTGGCCGGCAGCAGCATCGCGATGGTAGCCACCGGGCCGATGCCGGGCAGCACGCCGATCAGGGTGCCCAGCAAGCAGCCGATGAAGGCATAGGCCAGGTTTTGCAGCGTGAATGCGACGCTGAAGCCCAGCGCCAGGTTGTTGATCAGATCCATGGCAGGGCTCTCCTCAGCCGACGATGAAGGTGGGCCACACCGGGAACTGCAGTTTCAGCAGCATGACGAAGGCCGCGTAGCTGCCGATCGACAGCACCGTGGCCAGGATCAGCACTTCCTTGAGCAGGAAGCGGTCGCCGGCAAAGCTGGCGACGATGGTCAGCCCGTAGATGGCCGCGATCAGGCCCATCGCGGGAATGCCCAGCGCCGGCAAGCCACCCAGCAGGATGCCGAACAGCAGGTTGGCGCCGATGATGAAGCCCAGCGGCTTCCAGGCGAGCTTGCCGATCGGCTCGCCATCGGCGGTTTCCACCACCAGCGATTTGAAGGTCACGATCACCCCGAGGATGGCCAGCAGAATGCCGAGCATCATCGGGAAGTAGCCCGGGCCCATGCGTGCACCGCTACCCAGGCTGTACTTGGTGGCGCCGTAGGCGAACGCCACGCCCATGATGGTGAACATGAGGCCGGACGCGAAGTCCTTCTGGCTCTTGATTTTCACTCGCAGGTCTCCTGATGGAATGACCGGCGGATTGTGGCCGCTGCCCGGCGGTGCCCTGTTGTGGTTATCACTTACCCGGGGTGGCTCAGGCGCGGCTTTTTGCAACAGGACGCAACACGCGCGTCCAGCGCTGGGCCGGCAAGCCAAAGCGCTCGCGCACCACTTCGGCCCGCGCGGCCAACTCGCCGCGCCTGAAGCTCATCGCCGCACGCAGGGCCAGCACCACGGTGTTGCCCTCGCGCGTGGGGCGAAACGCCCACACCGCATCTTCGCCAAAGGCCTGGACGATGTGCGCCACGCTGCGCTCGTAGCTCGACTGCCGGCCAAACAGGTTGACGGTCATGCAGCCGTCGTCGGTGAGCAGCCGCCGGCAGTCGGCATAGAAGTCGGCGCTGTCGAGCACCGGGGCGGCGGCCTCGTGGTCGTACAGGTCCACCTGCAGGGCATCCACCTGCGCGCGCCAGTGCTCGTGCGCCACCACCTCGGCTGCATCGCCCAGCACCACCGACAGCTTGCTGTCGTCGGCCGGCAGCTTGAACCACAGCCGGCATGCCGCCACCACCTGCGGATTGAGCTCGATGGCGGTGGTCTTCATGCGCAGGCGACGCCGGCAGAACTTGGTGAGCGTGGCCGCGCCCAGGCCCAGTTGCATCGCATGGCGCTTGGGCACGCTGGCCGCATCGACAAACAGCAGCCAGGCCATCATGCGCTGCACATAGTCCAGGTCGATCTCGTCCGGCGCATCCAGCCGCATCGACCCCTGCACCCACTCGGTGCCCAGGTGCAGATAGCGCACGCGACCGTGGTCGCTGAAGTGGACTTCGGGCAGGGGGGTGGCAGCGGCGCGGGCAGGCATGGCCGCGACTCTAGCGCGGCGCCAGCAAGGCCTTCCGCCGCGGCAGCGCCGCCAGTGCATTGGCTTCGCATTGCACGGCCAGCGCCTCGTCGCTGATGCCGCGCAGTTGCGCCATCACCTGCGCGATGCGCGGCAGTTCACCGGGCTCGTTGCGGCCCTGGGCATGGCCGTTGGCGCGGTGCTCGGCGGTGCGGTACAGCCACTGCGGCGGGATGTCGGGCGCGTCGGTCTCGAGCACGATGGCGTCGGCCGGCAGCTCGGTGGCCAGGCGGCGCAGTTGCAGTGCCCGCTCGAAGCTCAGCGCCCCGCCAAAACCCAGCTTGAAGCCCATGCGCACAAAGGCCTGCGCCTGCTGCAGGCTGCCGTTGAAGGCATGCGCGATGCCGCCGGCCACCGGCACCTCGCGCAGGTGCTTGATCAAGCGGTCGGCCGAACGCCGCACATGCAGGATCACCGGCAGGCCCAGGCGTTGGGCGATGCCCAGTTGCGCGCGGTAGAACAGCTCTTGCCGCTCGCGGTCCAGCCCGGGCACAAAGTGGTCCAGCCCGATCTCGCCCACCGCCACCATGCGCGGGTCATGGATGTGTGCTTGCAGCTCGCGCTCGAGGGTGACAAGGTCGGCCTCGGCGGCCTTAGGTGTGTACAGCGGATGGATGCCCAGTGCGTAGGCATCGCGATGCGCATGCGCAAGTTCGCGCACCGCTGCAAAGTTGGCCACCTCCACCGCCGGCAGCACGCACAGATGCACACCCATGGTGCGCGCGCGCTCGCGCACCGCGGTCGCATCGGCGACGAACTCGGGGGCATCGAGGTGGCAGTGGGTATCCATCCAGCGCGGCATGTGCCGATGATGCCGTGATTGCAACAAGCCGCGCCGAACGCGTGCACAGCGCGCGAAAGCATGCTAACTTGAAGCCCATGCGACGCCCTGCCCTGTACAGCAGTTCGGTCCGCCCCGGCCTCGGGGGTCGCACCGATGCGCGTGACGACGCCGGTGCCGGCGCGGCCGGTAACGCGCCGCCCGCAGCACCCCTGACGCGGCGCGCCAAGGTGGCTGCGGCCGTGCGCCAGTGGCTGCGTGGCCCGCGCGGGCTGTGGTCGGCGGTAGGTCTGCTGGCGCTGTTGTGGGCCATCACCATGGCCCTCACCCTGCAGCCCGGCCCGCGCGTGTTCACCCAGGACGACATCGACGCGGCGGTCATCAAGACGATGCAGACGGTGCCGCTGCCCTCACAGGCGGCCAAGGCCTACGAGAAGATCCAGCCCTCGGTGGTGCGCGTCACCGCTTATGTGCGCAAGAGCCGCCTGCCTGCGTCCAAGGCCGAGGCGCACGCCGGGCGCAATAAGGACGAGCAAAAAGCTGAGCGCAAGGCCGAGGCCAGGCCCCCTGCCGTTCCCGGCACCCCCGGTGCACCCGGAGCGCCGGGCACCGCCAAAGCGGCGGAGGACGAAGAGGTCGAGCTGGGCGTGGGCACCGGCGTGGTGATCGTCGACAAGGGCATCATCCTCACCAACCTGCATGTGGTGCAGGGCGCCGACCGCATCGTGGTCACCTTCTCCGATGGGCTGGAGTCGCCCGCCATCCTGACGGGCGCGCAGCCCGAAAACGACCTGGCGGTGCTGCAGGCCAGCAAGATTCCCGACGACCTGTTTGCCGCCACCATGCGGTCCACGCAGAACCTGGCGCCCGGCGAGCAGGTGCTGGCGGTGGGTTTTCCGTTCGGCATCGGCCCGTCGGCATCGGCCGGTATTGTGTCTGGCCTCAAGCGCTCGTTCCGCTCGCCCGAGGGCGGCCACGAGATGAGCAACCTCATCCAGTTCGACGCAGCGGCCAACCCTGGCAACTCGGGCGGGCCACTGGTCACCATGGAAGGCGAAGTGGTGGGCATCATCACCGCCATCCTCAACCCCACCTCGGCGCGCACCTTCATCGGCATCGGCTTTGCGGTACCGATCGAGAACGCGGCCAGTGCGGTGGGCCTGTCGCCCTTCTGAACCTCCCTGCAGCGCATCCTGAAAGCTACGCCCATGGAATCGACCACGCAAGACCAAGCCACCGCCCAGTTGATGGAGCAGATCCTGTACGAGGTCAAGCGCGTCGTGGTGGGGCAAGACCGCTTTCTGGAACGCGTCATGGTGGCGCTGCTGGCGCAGGGGCATCTGCTGGTCGAAGGCGTGCCGGGTCTGGCCAAGACGCTGACGGTGAAGACGCTGGCGCAGGCGGTGCGCGGGCAGTTCAAGCGCATCCAGTTCACGCCCGATCTGGTGCCCGCCGATCTGGTGGGCACACGCGTGTACAACCAGCGCACCGGCGACTTCAGCACCAGCCTGGGCCCGGTGTTCGCCAACCTGCTGCTGGCCGACGAGATCAACCGCGCCCCGGCCAAGGTGCAAAGCGCGCTGCTGGAGGTGATGCAGGAGCGGCAGGTGACGATCGCCGGCGAAACACACCGCGTGCCGCAGCCCTTCGTGGTGATGGCCACGCAAAACCCGATCGAGACCGAAGGCACCTACCCGCTGCCCGAGGCGCAGGTGGACCGCTTCATGATGAAGGTGATGGTGGACTACCCCACCGACGAGGAAGAGGTGGTGATCGTCAACCGTGTCACTGGCCCGGCCATCAACGCCTCGCCGGTGGCCAGCACCGAGCAGCTGGCCGCGCTGCAAAGCGAATGCCGCCGCGTGTACGTAGACCCGTCGCTGGTGCAGTACGCGGTAAAGCTGGTGTCGGCCACGCGCCAGCCCGCGCGCCACGATCTGAAAGAGCTCGACGGCATGATCCGCTTTGGTGCCAGCCCGCGCGCCACTATCTCGCTGGTGGAGGGCGCCCGCGCCCTGGCGCTGATGCGCGGCCGCACCTACGCCCTGCCCGAGGACATGACCGACCTGGTGCCCGACACGCTGCGGCACCGCATCTCGCTGTCGTACGAGGCGCTGTCGGACGGCCTGAGCGCAGACGATGTGGTGAGCAAGATCACCGCGCGCGTGCCGGTGCCGGCGCGTCCGCTCGAGCACGAGAAGCTGCCCGTCTGAGGCTTGAGGCCTGAGCCCATGAGCACGCGCGACGATCCATCCCCTTCCACGAGTGCGGCACCGGGTGCGGCACCGGGCACGGCGTCGGGCGCTGCCGAAGCCCTGCTGCGCCGGCTCGAGTGGACGGTGCTGCGCCGGCTCGATGGCCTGCTGCAGGGCGACTACCGCACGCTGATGCGCGGCAGCGGCATCGACCTGGTCGACCTGCGCGAATACCAGCTGCACGACGATGTACGCCACATCGACTGGAACGTGACCGCGCGCATGGACCAGCCGCATGTGCGCGTGTTCACCGAAGACCGCGAAACCAGCGCCTGGCTGCTGCTGGACCTGACCGCATCGGTGGACTTCGGATCGGGCGACCGCACCAAGCGGCAGGTGGCCTGCGAATTCGCCGCGGTGCTGGCGCGGGTGCTTACCCGGCACAGCAACCGCGTGGGCGCGCTGCTGTACGGCAGCCAGGCCGATGCGTTGTTGCCCGCGGGCAGCAGCCGGCTGCATGTGCTGCAGATCCTGCACCGCATGCTCACGCCCAGCGCGCACACCCAGGCCAAGCCCGGTGGCGCTGCCACGGCTACGCGGCTGCACGAACTGCTGCAGTGGGCCGGCCACGCCATCCGCCGTCGCTCGGCGGTGTTCGTGGTGTCCGACTTCATCAGCGAGCCGGGTTGGCACCGGCCGCTGGCGCAACTGGCGCAACGCCACGATGTGGTGGCGGTGCGGGTGGTGGATCCGCTCGAGCAAGAGCTGCCCGAGATCGGCATGGTGACGCTGCGCGACGCCGAGACCGGCGAGCACCTGGTCATCGACACGCAAGACCGGCGCTTTCGGCAGCGCTTTACCACGCTTGCGGCCGAGCGCGAGGCGGCCCTGCGCGAAGAACTGGCGCGCGCCGGCGTGGACACGCTCGAGCTGCGCACCGACGACGATTTGCTGGACGCGCTGCTGCGCTTTGCAGACCTGCGCAAGCGCCGCCTGTCCACGGCCGGGCACCTGCAGGTGCTCAGAAAGGCGGCCTGACCATGTTGTTCCTCTGGCCCTCGCTGCTCTGGTTGCTGCTGGTGCTGCCACTGCTGGTGGGCAGCTACCTGTGGCTGCTGCGCCGGCGTAAGAAGGCGGCCGTCAGCTACGCATCGCTGGCGCTCATCAAGCAGGCTCTGGCCGGCAGCAGTGCCTGGCGCCGGCATGTGCCCCCGGTGCTGATGCTGCTGGCGCTGGCCGCCCTGCTGCTGGCTGCCGCGCGCCCGGTGGCGGTCATCTCGCTGCCGTCCACCCAGCAGACCATCATCCTGGCGATGGACGTGTCGGGCAGCATGCGCGCCACCGATGTGCAGCCCAACCGCATCACCGCCGCACAAGAGGCGGCCAAGCACTTCCTCACTGAGCTGCCGCGCGATGTGACGGTGGGTATCGTGGCCTTTGCCGGCGCCGCCCAGGTGGCGCAGTTGCCCACGGTGAACCGCGAGGATCTGGTCACCGCCATCGACCGCTTCCAGCTGCAGCGCGCCACCGCCACCGGCAACGCCATCGTGGTGTCGCTGGCCACGCTGTTCCCCGACGCCGGCATCGAGTTGCAGCAGATGACCGGCGGCGGCTACTCGTCGGGCCGCTCGCTCAACGAGATGCCCAAGCCCAAGAAAGAGTTCACGCCCGTCAAGCCGGGCTCGTACAACTCGGCGGCGATAATCATGCTCACCGACGGTCAGCGCACCACCGGCGTCGACCCGCTGGAGGCCGCCAAGATGGCGGCCGAGCGCGGCGTGCGCGTCTACACCGTGGGCATCGGCACGGTGGACGGCGAGACCATCGGCTTTGAGGGCTGGTCGATGCGGGTGCGGCTGGACGAAGACACCCTCAAGCAGATCGCGCTGCGCACCGACGCCGAATACTTTTACGCCGGCTCCGCCACCGACCTGAAGAAGGTGTACGAAACGCTCAGTTCGCGCCTGACGGTGGAGAAAAAGGAAACCGAGATCTCTGGCCTGTTCGCACTGCTGGGCGCTGCCTTCATGGCGCTGGCGGCCGGCTTGTCGGT
>JBJTCL010000091.1:0-9919 GCA_046091865.1 Burkholderiaceae bacterium
TTCCAGCACTGCGCGCAGCCACTGCGCCCAGGCCGACCAGGGCATGGGGCGCGCGGCCACGGGCAGGTCGGCCAGTTTGTCCACAAGCGACCCGTGGGCCAACAGGCGCAAGGCATCCAGCACCTGCGCTCCGGCCGCGTCGCCCTGCAAGCCATCCCACAAGCCGCTGAGCTGCAGCAGATCACGCAGGTCGAGCAACCATTGCGAGAGCGGTCGGCGCGCCGGGCTACGCACCTGACTGCTTTGTGGCCCGGGCCGGCCCTCGGGCCGTGGCTCACCCACGCGCCAGCGCTCTACCTGCTGCACCAACGCCGCCACATGCGTTTGCGGCGAACCGTTGGCACCCTGAACGCCGTTGGTGCCTAAAGCAGCTCCATCGGCCAACACCGCCTGCGCGAAAGCAGCCCAGCGGGGTTGACCGATCTTTCGCGCTCGGGCCTCCAGTTGTGCGACGACATCCGGCGCCACGGCGGCCGGCGCACCCACTGCAGCGCTCTGTCGGGCCACGTGCTGCAGCCAATCGATGACGCCGTCGGTGCTGGGCTCGGGCGACCACAACTCCACCGTGCGCCACAGCGTGGCGGCGGCGCGCGTGGTGGACAGGCGCCAGCCGGTCTCGTCGCGCACCCCGATGCCGCGCTCGGCCAGCAAGGCTTGCACCCGGCGCGACACCACCCGGTCGGTGGACGCCACGGCCACCGGCATGCGGCCCGCCTGCAGGTGGCGGATCACGCAGGCGGCTGCTCGCTGCGCTTCGTCTTCCACGTCGGTGGCCTGGTGGATCTGCAATGAACCATCCGAATGGTGTGCCGGCAGCAGCGGCAGCACCGTGATGCGCTGCGGCCACTGTTGCTGCCAGGCCTGCACCAGCGGATCGGGCTGCAAGCCTTGAAGCACGAACACATGGCGCACCGCGCCGGAACGCATCGCCTGCCACAGCGCGTCAGCCGCATGGCGCGTAGCGCAGGCCCATTCAAGCGCCAGACGCGCCAGCGTGGCGTCGGGGGCAAACAGGCTGTCGGCGGGCAGCGGCAGCGCAGCGCGGCGCGCAGCCAGCCAGCCGGGGCGGTCTTCGGGGGGGGCGGCACAGACACGACGGGCCAGTTCGGTGGTGGCCTCCAGCAGGGCTGCGGCCGACAGGCTGGCGGGTGCACGCGCGGTGGCCAGCAACTGTTGCGCCACCAGCAGGTCAGGCGCGGGATCGAAGCTCAGGTACAGCGCATCAGCGGGCGCGGTGGATGCCGCTGGCCCCAGCCGCGCTGCCCAGCTTTGCGTCGTCTCAAAGCGCGGGCTGAAGCCGCTGCGGCCCAGCGCTATCCAGGCCTTGCGCGCCAGGGGTAGCAACTGGGCAAAGGGCACCAGCACCACCGCGGCCGACGCCGGCCCGGCCTGTACGGCCAGCATGTCCGCCACGCGACCGATGGCGACCTGCAGCGCCCGATGGGAAACACGGCTTTCTGTCACAATCCGGGCACTTTAGCGGCGCCCGCGCTCACTGGCTGAGCCTGTGCCGGCGTCAACCACACCCGCCGGAGAAATTCCCGCCATGGCCAGCGACCTGATCAAGCACATTTCCGACAGCAGCTTCGAATCCGACGTGCTGCAGGCGGACAAGCCCGTCCTCGTGGACTACTGGGCCGAATGGTGCGGCCCCTGCCGCATGATTGCGCCCATCCTCGATGAAGTGTCGCAGGCCTACCAGGGCAAACTGCAGATCGCCAAGATGAACGTTGACGAGAACCGCGATGTTCCGGCCAAGTTCGGCATCCGCGGCATCCCGACGCTGATGTTGTTCAAGAACGGCCAGCTGGCGGCCACCAAGGTGGGCGCGCTCAGCAAGGCGCAGCTCACCGCCTTTATTGACCAGCAGCTCGCCTGATGCTGCTCCCCGCTGCGCGGCCCGGTGCTGCGCAGCAACGTGGCGCCGCCGCCACGACGCGGGCGGCCCGGGGCCTCGGCGAGCCCCGCCAGCGCCGCGAACCCTGACATAATCTGTTCATTCCAAGGCGCCCTGCGCCACCGCCTGCGGGCGGGCCCCACGCTGCGATACCGCGGCGTTTTCTCTTCCCCCAGTTTCCTTCGCAAGAGCCACCCCACGGGGTCATTCCATGCACCTGAACGAACTCAAGGCACTTCACGTTTCTGAAGTGCTCAAGCAGGCTGAAGAACTCGAAATCGAGAACACCGGCCGCATGCGCAAGCAGGAGCTGATGTTCGCGATCATCAAAAAGCGCGCCAAGGCCGGCGAGCAGGTGTTCGCCGACGGCGTACTCGAGGTGCTGCCCGATGGCTTCGGCTTCCTGCGCAGTCCGGACACCAGCTACACCGCCAGCACCGACGACATCTACATCTCGCCCAGCCAGGTTCGCCGCTTCAACCTGCACACCGGCGACATGATCGAGGGCGAGGTGCGCATCCCCAAAGATGGCGAACGCTACTTTGCGCTGACCAAGCTGGACGCCGTCAACGGCGGTCCGCCCGAGCGCAACAAGCACAAGGTGATGTTCGAGAACCTCACGCCGCTGTTCCCCAAGGAGCAGATGAAGCTCGAGCGTGATGCGTTCAAGGGTGACGAAAACATCACCGCGCGCATCATCGACATCATCGCGCCCATCGGCAAGGGCCAGCGAGCGCTGCTGGTGGCGCCGCCCAAGAGCGGCAAGACGGTGATGATGCAGCACATCGCGCACGCCATCAGCGCCAACTACCCCGACAGCCACATGATGGTGTTGCTGGTGGACGAGCGCCCCGAAGAAGTGACCGAAATGCAGCGCTCGGTCAAGGGCGAGGTGATCGCCTCCACCTTTGATGAGCCCGCCGCACGCCATGTGCACGTGGCCGAGATGGTGATCGAGCGCGCCAAGCGCCTGGTGGAACTGAAGAAGGACGTGGTGATCCTGCTGGACTCGATCACCCGCCTGGCCCGCGCCTACAACAACGTGGTGCCGTCGTCGGGCAAGGTGCTGACCGGCGGCGTGGACGCCAACGCCCTGCAGCGGCCCAAGCGCTTCCTGGGCGCGGCGCGCAATGTGGAAGAAGGCGGCTCGCTCACCATCATCGCCACCGCGCTCATCGACACCGGCAGCCGCATGGACGAGGTGATCTTTGAAGAATTCAAGGGCACCGGCAACTGCGAAATCCACCTCGACCGGCGCCTGTACGAAAAGCGCGTGTTCCCGTCGATCCAGCTCAACCGCAGCGGCACCCGCCGCGAAGAACTGCTGCTGCCGCCCGAAATCCTGCAGAAGACCCGCATCCTGCGCCAGTTCATGTACAACATGGACGAGATCGAGGCGATGGAGATGGTGCTCAAGAGCATGAAGGCCACCAAAACCAACGTCGAGTTCTTCGACATGATGCGCCGGGGCGGCTGAGGCTCCGGGCTCGTATAATGCGGAGTTTGTGCGGAAAGTAGGCCAAATGGGTTGGCCCGGCTCCCGCCAGCGACTCCAAGGACACACGCCATGAAAGACGGCATTCACCCCAACTACCGCGAAGTGCTCTTCGTGGACCTCTCCAACAGCTTCAAGTTCGTCACGCGCTCGTGCGTGAGCACCAAGGAAATGGGCAAGACCGACGACGGCCGTGAACTGCCGCTGTTCAAGCTCGACACCTCGAGCGAGTCGCATCCCTTCTACACCGGCACGCAAAAGTCGGTCGACAACATGGGCGGTCGCGTCGAGAAGTTCCGCAACCGCTTCGGCAAGAAGGCCGCCTGATCCCAGGCCAGAAGCCAGACGCAGCGCCCACCGTGGCGCCGTCCGCCCAAGGGCAGCCCGGTTCGCCGCGCTGCCCTTTTTGTTGACCCACCGCTGGCACACTCAAGCCCTGTGAACCGCCCTACCCCCGCCATCGTTGCGCAGGATGCCGTGCGGCGCCTGCCGCGCGTGGCCCTGTGGCTGTTGATGCTGGCTTACGTGCTGCCTGGCTTTGTGGGGCGCGACCCGTGGAAGTCGGCCGACCTTGCGTCGTGGGGCTACATGATGGAGTGGGCCACGCACGGCGCAGGCTGGTACCAGCCGCGGCTGATGGGCCTGGGGCCCGACATCGACGCCCCCTTGCCCTACTGGCTGGGCGCGCTGTCGATTCAGGCGTTCGGCGGCTGGCTCGGCCCGGAATACGCCGCTCGGCTGCCCTTCATCGCCCTGTTGGCCCTGGCGCTGGCCGCCACCTGGTACGCCATCTACGAACTGGCGCGTCAGCCGCAGGCGCAGCCGGTGGCGTTTGCGTTTGGCGGTGAGGCGCATCCGGTGGACTACGCGCGTGCGCTGGCCGACGCCGGCCTGCTGGCTTTGCTGGCCTGCCTGGGCCTCGCACAACTGGCGCACGAGACCACGCCGGCCCTGGCCCAACTTGGCTTTCTGGCGCTGATGATGTTCGGCCTGGCCGCCCTGCCCGCGCGTGGACACCGCGCAGGCCTCGCGCTGCTGGCCGGGGCACTTGGCCTGGCGCTCAGCGGTGCGCCGTCGATCGCGATCGCCAGCACCGCAGCGGCGCTGTGGCTGGCGTGGCAAACGCGTGGTGCAGGGTCGCCAGATTCCTCCCTTGGTGATGGGGTGGCCTCATCCTCTGCCAAACGAGGGGCGCAACACACCACCGCCATCGCCTGGCCGGCGCTGAGCCTGGTGCTGGTGACGGCAACCGCCCTGGCGCTGGACTTAGCCACCTGGCAGATCGCCTGGCCGGGCGACAGCCGCGGCTGGGACTCGGTGCTGCAGGCACTGGTGTGGTTCACCTGGCCGGCATGGCCGCTGGTGCTGTGGGGCCTGTGGCGCTGGCACCGGCACTGGCGCAGCCCGCATCTGGCGGTGCCGGTGGCACTGACGGCCATCACTCTTTTCAGTGCGGTGTTCACCCCCGCTATCGATCGTGCGCTGCTGATCAGTCTGCCGGCGCTGGCTGCGCTGGTGGCCTTTGCGCTGCCCACGCTCAACCGCAGCCTGAGCGCGCTGATCGACTGGTTCACCCTGCTGTTCTTCAGCGCCTGTGCGCTCACCATCTGGGTGGTGTGGGCGGCGACGATGACCGGCGTGCCCGCCAAGCCGGCCGCCAACGTGGCCAAACTGGCGCCGCTGTTCGAGCCGCAGTTCTCGTGGCTGGCCTTTGTGCCCGCACTGCTTGCCACCGCCGCCTGGCTGTGGCTGGTGGCCTGGCGTACCGGACGGCACCGCAGCGCCCTGTGGAAGAGCCTGGCGCTGCCCGCCGGCGGCACCACCATGTGCTGGGTGCTGTTGATGACGCTGTGGCTGCCCATGCTCGACCATGCGCGTAGCTTTGGGGTGGTGATCAGCCAGGTACGCGAGGCCACGCAGTCCACGCCCTGCCTGCAAGCCCATGCGCTGACGCGTGCCGAGATCGCAGCGCTGGTGCACCAGGGCGGCTTTGCACTGCAGCCCGCGGCCAACGACAACCGCTGCCCCTGGCTGCTGCTGGATATCGATACACAGGCCACGCTGGCCACGCAGGTGGATGCATCGCAGTGGACGGTGAACCGACGCATCGGCTGGCGCGCCAATCGTGGTGAAGACCTGCTGCTGATGCAGCGCACCACCCCCTGACGGAGCCCCACCGCGTGCACACGGCGTCGGTTCGCCGCAGCGAGTTGCGCACCATCGTTCGGCATGCGGTGACGGTGCTGGCCGGCCAGTTGGCGGTGATGGCCTATGGCGTCACCGACACGCTGGTGGCCGGGCGCGTGTCCAGCGAGGCGCTGGCCGCCCTGTCGGTGGGCTCGGCCATCTACATCAGCGTGTTCGTGGCGCTGATGGGCGTGGTGCAGGCCTTGCTGCCGATCTGGGCCGAGCTGCATGGTGCAGGGCAGCCCCTGGCCCTGGGCCGCTCGGTGCGGCAGGCCTTGTACCTGTGCCTGTTCACCATCGTGGCGGGTGTGATCGTGCTGCTGTTTCCGGCGCCGCTGCTGCGCTGGACGCAGGTGCCGCCTGCCCTGCAGGCCGAGGTGGCGCACTACCTGGCGGTGCTGGCGCTGGCGCTGCCGGCCGCGCTGCTGTTTCGCGGCTACAGCACGCTCAACCAGTCGCTGGGCAAGCCGGTGCTCGTCACCTGGATCCAGATCGGCTCGCTGGCGGCCAAGGTGCCGCTGTCGGCGCTGCTGGCGCTGGGATGGCCAGCCCTGGGCATCCCAGCCATGGGCCTGGCCGGCTGCGCCTGGGCCACGGTGATCGTCAGCTACGCGATGCTGCTGCTGGCCATCTGGCTGGTGCGCGGCGCCGACCTGTACCGCCCCTACCGCATCTGGCGCTGGCCTGAACGGCCCGACTGGCCCGCCCTGCGCAGCTTTGCGCGGCTGGGCATTCCCACTGCGCTGTCGATCACGGTGGAGGTGACCTCGTTCACACTGATGGCGCTGTTCATTGCGCGGCTGGGCACGGTCAGCGCGGCCAGCCACCAGATCGCGTCGAACATGACCGCGGTGCTGTACATGATGCCGCTGGCACTCGGCGTGGCCACCAGTGCACGCACCAGCTACTGGCTGGGCGCGGGCGACGCCGCCCGATCGCGCATTGCGATGTGGACCGGCTTTCGGCTGATGTTGCTGCTGGCGGTGGGCCTGGCGCTGCTGGTGGCGATGACGCGCGAGTCGATCGCCGCCATCTATGCCGGCCCGCGCACCGAGGTGGTGGCGCTGGCGGCCAGCCTGCTGGCCTGGGTGACGCTGTACCACGTGGCTGACGCCATCCAGTCGCTGTGCGCCTTTTTGCTGCGCTGCTACCGCATCGCGGTCAGCACCTTCGTGATCTACGGGGTGCTGTTGTGGGGCCTGGGCCTGGGCGGCGGCTACCTGCTGGCCTACGAGGGCGTGGGCCCCTGGCCTGCGATGCAGCACCCGGCGGCGTTCTGGATCGCCGGCAGCGTGGCGCTTGCGCTCACCGCCGCCGTGTTCGTGCTCATGCTGATTCGGGTGTCGCAGCGGCCGTTGCGCGCGTGAAGCGCCGCACCCGCGACGCCGGCATCACAAAGCCGAAACTCGATCCCTGCCCCAGCACGCTGTCGATGCGCAGTTCACCACCGTGGCGCTGCACCACATGCTTGACGATGGCCAGGCCCAGGCCGGTGCCACCCGTCTCGCGCGAGCGGCTGCGGTCCACGCGGTAAAAGCGTTCGGTCAGCCGCCCCAGATGCTCGGGTGAAATGCCCGGGCCGCTGTCGCGCACCCGGTATTCGGCGCGACCGTCTGGATGCAGCGTCCACGACACCTCGATGCGGCCCCCTGCGGGCGTGTAGCGGATCGCATTGCTCAACAGGTTGGACATGGCGCTTTGCAGCTCGCTGCCGGCGCCCGCCAGTTCCACGTCGGGCGTGGGTGCAAAGCGCAGGTCGTGCCCCTGCCCTTGCCCCTCCCCTTGCACCTCCCCTTGATCCTGCCCCTGCGTCATCACCTGCGACAGCGATCGCGCCTCGGCCTCGCAGCGCTCCATCAGCAGCGGCAGCGGGTTCCATTCCATCAGGCCCGGCGCGGGGCTGCCCTCCAGCCGCGACAGCGTCAGCCAATCGCACACCACCGTTTGCATGAGCTGCGACTGCTGCGCCATCAAGTCCAGGTAGCGGCTGCGCTCGGCATCGGTCAGCTGCAGGGTCTGCAGCGTCTCCACGAAGCCGGCCAGCACCGTCAGCGGCGTGCGGATCTCGTGCGACACATTGGCCACGAAGTCGCGGCGCATGGCCTCGGCCTGCTCCACCGCCGTCACATCGCGGCTGAGAAGCAGGCGCCGGTTGCCCGCGTACGGATGCGCCTGCACCGCCAGCTTGCGCGGGCCCGCCGTGCTGCGCGTCACGCTCATCACCAGCTCGCGGCTGTAGTTCCACGACGCCAGGTAGCCGCTGAAGGCCGGGTCTCGGATCAGGTGGGTGACATGCTGCAGGCGGTCGCGCTGGGCATCGAACGCAAAGTGCTGTGCCGCCGTCTGGTTGCACCACTCGATGCGGGCTTGTTCGTCAAGCAGCACCACGCCGTTGGGCGAGTTCTCCAGCGCCACCAGAAACTCCTGCAAGCGCTCCTGGCTCTGGCGCATCTGGTCTTCACGCAGGCGCAGCAGCTTGGCCAGACGGTGCGCCACCTCGCCCCAGGTGCCGCCACCGCGCGACATCACGTCGGCCAGGGTGTCGCGCTTGAGCGCATCGATCAGCCGCACGCCCGAACGGGCATCCAGCGCCATGCGCAGCAGCAGCACGACGATGGCGGCCGGCGCCACGGCGCCCGCTCCCCAGGCCACCGCAGCAGCCACCGCCGCGGCAGCGGCCGCCAATAGTGTCAGGACAAAGCTGGTCCACATGAGCGAAAGTTAACACGCGATGGGGGCAGTTCGCCGGCCCATGCCGCCAGCCGTAGCCGCACGGCAAGCAGCGTGGTACGGGACCGGCGTCAGTTGCCGGCCGTCCGCTGTCAGCCGCCAGCCGGTTGGGCGGTGAAGCGGTAGCCCGCCCCGCGCACCGTTTCGACCATGGCGGCGGCGTAACCCAGCGATTCGCGCAGCCGCTTGATGTGCACATCCACCGTGCGTTCCTCGATGAACACGTGGTCGCCCCACACCTTGTCGAGCAACTGGCCGCGGCTGTGCACCCGTTCGGCGTGCTTCATCAAGAAGTGCAGCAAGCGGAATTCGGTCGGCCCCATCTTAAGTGGCTGGCCCTTCCACAGCACCCGATGGGCGGCGCCGTCGAGCATCAGGTCACCAAGCGTGATGCTGTCATGCACCTGCTCGGGCGCACGGCGGCGCAGCACCGCACGGATGCGGGCCAGCATTTCCTGCGTGGAAAACGGCTTGGTGATGTAGTCGTCGGCGCCGGCATCGAGGCCCATCACCTTGTCGGGCTCATCGCTGCGGGCGGTCAGCATCAGGATGGGAACCGTCTTGGTGCGGGCATCGGCGCGCCACTTGCGGGCCAGTTGCACACCGCTGGCGCCAGGCAGCATCCAGTCGAGCAGGATCACGTCGGGCAGCACGGCATCCAGCTCGCGCTGCGCGGCCTCCCCGTCGCTGGCCCACACCGGGCTGAAGCCGTTGTGCCGCAAATTCACGGCGATCAACTCGGCGATGGACGACTCGTCCTCGACGACAAGAACGCGCGGCAGATGCTTCATCGAACGATGGTCTCGACCTGTGCAATCGACGCATGGCGCACGTCGGTGCCCTTGACGATGTAGATCGTCGCCTCTGCGATGTTCTTGGCATGGTCGCCGATGCGCTCGATGGCCTTGGCCACGAACAGCAGGTCAAGGCTGGGCGAGATCGTCTTCGCGTCTTCCATCATGTAGGTGATCAGCTTGCGCAGGAAACTGTTGTATTCCTGATCGAGCTCGTTGTCCTGCTTGATGATCACCAGCGCCTCGGCGGTGTCCAGCCGGGCAAAAGCGTCCAGCGACTTGCGCAGCAGCGCCAGCGCCATGTCGGCGGCCAGGCGGATCGATGACGACGGAAGCTGGCGCGCCGCACCGCTGTCGATGATGGACTTGACCATGCGCGCGATGCGCGTGGCCTCGTCGCCCACCCGCTCAAGGTTGGCGGTGGTCTTGGAGATGGCGATCAGCAAGCGCAGATCCACCGCCGTGGGCTGGCGCCGCGCGATGATAGTGGACAGCTCGCGGTCGATCTCGACCTCGGCCGCGTTCACACGCTCTTCGGTGGCCAGCACGCGGTCGGCTACCTCGGCGCTGAAGTTCGACAGCGCGTAGATGGCGTCGGCAATCTGCGACTCCACCAGGCCGCCCATGGCCATGACGTGCGCCGAAACGCCGTTGAGTTCGCTGTCGAACTGGCTTGAAAGATGCTTGTCGCCCATGTCAGCCGAACCTTCCTGTGATGTAGTCTTCCGTTTCCTGGCGCTGTCGCTGATTGCGATTCCGGTGGTGGTGCGAACCACCGAGAACATGCTGCGCCTGGTGCCCGGCAGTCTGCGCGAG
>JBJTCL010000092.1:0-7124 GCA_046091865.1 Burkholderiaceae bacterium
TTCATGTAGGCGATGTTGTCGTAGGTCCACTGCGCAGGCGGCACCTTGTTCTTGAGCGCCGCGTTCTCGGCCGGCAGGCCGAAGGCGTCCCAGCCCATGGGCATCAGCACGTTCCACCCGTTCATCCGCAGATGCCGGGTAAGCATGTCGTTGATGGTGTAGTTGCGCACATGGCCCATGTGCAGCTTGCCGCTGGGGTAGGGCAGCATCGAGCAGGCGTAGAACTTCTTCTTGCCCGCCTCTTCGCTCACGCGGTAGGCGTCGCGCGCGGTCCAGTGGGCGTGCGCGGCACGTTCCACCTCGGTGTGGTTGTACTTGTCTTGCATGGAATGGCTGGCGGGCACACAGGGCCCGATCACTGCGCGAATTCTAGGCGCTCACCCCGGGCAAACCTGGCGTGGCGGGCCCGTCTCACTCAACGGCCCGTCGGGGCAGGAACCGTCAACGGCCCGCCGGGGCCGAAGCACTCAACGGCCCGCCGGGGCCGTGTCCGCCACAAAGCCGATGCGCGCCAGCCCGGCCGCCTGCGCGGCACCCATCACCTCGACCACGCGACCGTAGGGCACGGTCTGGTCGGCGCGCAGTTGCACCTCGGCCTGCGGGTTGCGCTGCGCGATGGGAGCGAGCCGCGCGCGCAACTGCTCAAGCGTCACCCGCTCGTCGCGCAGGAACACCTGCCCCTGCGCGTCGATGGCCACCGCCACTTCGGCCGGCGCCTCCTGCGGCTGGGCGGCGTCGCTGCGCGGCAGGTCGAGCCGGATGGAACTGGCCAGCAGCGGCGCGGTGATGATGAAGATCACCAGCAGCACCAGCATCACATCCACCAGCGGCGTGACGTTGATGTCGCTGAAGGGGGCGGCGCCTTGCGTGCGCTCAAAGCGGCCAAAGCTCATGCGCCCACCCGCCCGGCCGGCGGCGCATCCGTCGCGTCACCCGCGGGTTCATCCAGCGCTGCGTGAGCATCGCCGCCGCTGCCCACCCGCCAGGCGCGCAGGTCGTGGGCCAGGCCTTCCAGATCGGCTTCGATGCGCGCGGTCAGCCGGCCCAGCGCGTTGTAGGCCACCACCGCCGGAATGGCCACCGCCAGGCCCGCGGCCGTCATCACCAGCGCCTCGCCCACCGGGCCGGCCACGCGGTCGATGGTGACGCCGCCGCCGGTGAGGCCGGTCAGTGCGTGGTAGATGCCCCAGACGGTGCCCAGCAGGCCGACAAAGGGCGCGGTGGCGCCCACGGTGGCCAGCAGCACCTGCCCGGCCTGCAGCCGGCGCAGCACCGCATGCAGCGCATCGCGCAACTGCCGCGTGACGCGGCTGGCGGCGTCGGCCTGCGCATCCAGTGTGCCCGTAGATGTGCCGGCCGATGTGCCCACCAATGTGCCCGCAGGCGCGTCATTCAACGCCAGCGCCTGCACCAGCGGCAGCGCCACACGCTCGCGGTCCAGGCCGGCCACGCGCTGCTGCGCCTCGGCCAGGCTGGGCGCTTGCCAGAAGGCAGCCGTGGCCCGCGGCAGGTCGCGCTGCGCGCGGCGCAGCAGCCAGGTCTTCCACAGGATCACCGCCCAGCTGCACACCGACATGGCCAGCAGCAGCCAGGCCAGCGCGCGGCTCAGCCCGTCGCCCTGGGTGAGCAGATCGGTGGCCTGCATGGGAGATGAACGGCGCGCTCAGCGCAGCGCCAGCACGTCGAACATGTCGAACAGGCCGCTCGTGCGCCCGGCCAGGAAGCGCGCCGCGCGCAGGCCGCCCTGCGCATAGGTGGAGCGGCTGGCCGACTTGTGGGTGATCTCGATGCGCTCGCCGGTGCCTGCGAACAGCACCGTGTGGTCGCCCACGATGTCGCCACCGCGGATGGTGGAAAAGCCGATGGTCTGCGCATCGCGCTCGCCGGTGTGGCCGTAGCGCTCGTACACCGCGCAGTCTTTCAGGTCGCGTCCCAGGGCTTCTGCAATCACCTCGCCCATCTTGAGCGCGGTGCCGCTGGGCGCATCGACCTTGTGACGGTGGTGCGCTTCGATGATCTCGATGTCGTAGCCGCTGCTCAGGGCCTGCGCGGCCATCTGCAGCAGCTTCAAGGTGACGTTGACGCCCACGCTCATGTTGGGCGCCATCACGATGGCGATATCCTGCGCGGCGGCCGCGATCTCGGCCTTTTGCGCGTCGCTGAAGCCGGTGGTGCCGATCACCAGATTGACACGCTGCGCACGGCACGCGGCCAGGTGCGCCATGGTGCCCTCGGGGCGGGTGAAGTCGATCAGCACCTGCGATGGCGCCAGCCCCGCGCGCAGGTCGGCTGTCACCGCCACGCCGCACGGCTGGCCGGTGAAAGCGCTCGCATCCTGGCCGATGGCCGGGCTGGTGGCGATGTCCAGCGCGCCGCTCAGCACGCAGTCGCCCGAGGCACGGACGGCCTCGATCAGCATGTGGCCCATGCGGCCGGAGGCGCCGGCCACGGCGATACGGTGAGAAGCAGGCGCAGGTGCGGTCATGGGCTCGGTCTGAGTTCCGTCTGAAAGCGGAGCCGGGCCGGGTGGGCGATCAGCGGCCCGACTCCAGCGGCGGATAGCTGGTGCGCGCTGGTGCCGTCGCACCCGCTGCGCCCGATGCAGGCGCAGCGCCTGACGCCCCGCCCGACGCCCCGCTTGCCGCACCGGCCGCAGACGCATCTACAGGAAAGCGCGCGGCAAAGGACTTCAGGCTGTCCTCAGAGGCCTCCAGCGGCGGGATCTTGCCCACCTTGGTGCGGGCGGCGAACTGCGCGGCAAATTCGGTTTCGCTGGGCAGTTCGTCGGCCTCATGGCGCACCAGCGCGTCGCCCTTGAAGAACACGCTCAGCCGGCGCGACTGCACCGCCTGCCCCGAACGCTTGAGGGTGAACACGTAGTCCCAACGGTCGGCATGGAACACGCTGCTGACCAGTGGCGAGCCCAGCAGGTCGCGCACCTGCAGGCGCGTCATGCCGGGCTGCAGCAGCGCGGCCTGCTCGCGCGACACGAAGTTGCCCTGCACCACCTCCACCTGATACGGCGTGAGGCGGCCGGCAAAGCTGCGGGTGGCCTGATCCACGGTGCCGCAGGCCGCCAGCCCGGCGCAGATGCCCAGCAGGGCCAGGCGGGCCAAACCGGCCGAACCGGCGACGGGGGTGGGAACGGTCTTCATGGAAGGGGCAAGGCAGCCGTGGGGCCAAGGGGCGATATGATGAATTCATTGTAGCGGCGGGCCCTGCCACGGGCCGCTGCCACAGCCCCCGCCCCACATGCCCTTCATCGACGAACTCAAGAACACCGGCCTGAAGGCGACGCAGCCGCGGCTGAAGATCCTCGACGTGTTCCACCGTGGCACGCAGCGGCACATGACGGCCGAGGACGTGTTTCGCGTGCTGCTGGACGAGCGCTCGGACATTGGGCTGGCCACGGTGTACCGAGTGCTGATGCAGTTCGAGCAGGCCGGCATCCTGAACCGCAGCAACTTCGAGAGCGGCAAGGCGGTCTACGAGCTCAACGAGGGGCAGCACCACGACCACCTGGTGTGCCTGGACTGCGGCAAGGTCGAGGAGTTCTACGACGCCGAGATCGAACAGCGGCAGCAGGCGGTGGCGCAGATCAAGGGCTTTCGCATTGCCGACCATGCGCTGAGCCTGTACGCGCACTGCACCAAGAACCCCTGCCCGCACCGGGCCTGATGCTCAGGTAGGCTCAGGCGTCGCCGGCCTCGTCGCCCATGGCCAGGCGCTGGCGCTCTGCAAATTCGGCAAAGGTGTCGATGCCGCGCAACTGCAGGATGGTGTTGCGCACCGCCGCTTCCACCAGCACCGCGATGTTGCGGCCGGCCACCACCTGCACCACCACCTTGCGCACCGCGATGCCCAGCACGTCCTGACGCAGGGGCTCCGAGGGCATGCGGTCGTATTCGCGCTCCAGCGTCTCGCGACGCACCAGGTGCACGATCAGGTGCAGCCGCATCTTGCGGCGCACCGCCGTCTCGCCAAAGATGGCGCGGATATCCAGCAGGCCGATGCCGCGCACTTCCAGCAGGTTACGCAGCAGGTCGGGGCAACGGCCTTCGATGGTGGTGTGGTTGATGCGGTACAGGTCCACCGCGTCGTCGGCCACCAGGCCGTTGCCGCGCGAGATCAGCTCCAGCCCCAGTTCGCTCTTGCCCAGGCCCGATTCGCCGGTGATCAGCACGCCCAGACCCAGGATGTCCATGAACACGCCGTGCATCGTGGTGCGCTCGGCAAAGTGTTTGGACAGGTAGGCCCGCAGCAGGTCAATCACGAAGGCCGAGGGCTCGGCGGTGGCAAACAGCGGAATCTGTGCGCGCTCGCAGAACGACACCAGCGCCTCGGGCGCGGTCTGCCCGTCGGTCAGCACCAGCGCGGGCGGCTCCAGCGTCAGGATGCGGGCGATGCGGCGCGCGCAATCCTCGGGCGTGGCGTTGGTGAAGTAGGCCACCTCGCGGCGGCCCATCACCTGCACCCGGTAGGGGTGGATGTAGTTCAGGTAGCCCACCAGGTCGGCGCCAGAGCGCGCCTCGCGGATCGCCTCTTCGTCAAAGCGCCGCTCGGAGGCGCCCAGGCCGGCCAGCCATTCCCAGCGCAGGCGCGCACGGTGGTCCTCGAACAGGACGTCGGCGCTGACGACGGTGGGTTTCATGGCGACGTGGGGCGGTCAGGCCCGGGCGGCAGGCGTGGCCGTTTCAGGCCGAGGCGGGCTGGGCCGACTGCCAGGTGGCAATCGCCGTGTGCACCGCAGCGGCGTCGCCCGTGGTCTTGATGCGCTCGCGCAGGGCCGAATCGCTCAGCAGCTCGGCGATCTCCGACAAGCTCTCCAGGTGCTTTTGCGTGGCCGCCTCGGGCACCAGCAGAAAGATGAGCAGGCTCACCGGCTGCTCGTCGGGGGCGTCGAAGCCGATCGGCTGCGCCAACTGGAAGACGGCGGCCATCGGGGCCTTCAGGCCCTTGATGCGTCCGTGGGGGATGGCCACGCCGTGGCCCAGGCCGGTGGAGCCCAGCCGCTCGCGGGCGAACAGGCTGTCGGTGACCAGGGCACGGCTCAGGCCATGCAGGCTTTCAAACAGCAGCCCCACCTCTTCAAAAGCCCGCTTCTTGCTGGTGGCTTCAACGTGGACCAGCACCTGTTCGGCCGGCAGGATGGAGGCGAGGCGGTTCATGGCAGGAGGCGGATTATGCACCCGGGCAAACCCTGAGTCGCCATCGGGTTCCACAAATGCAACACGGGGGGTGGGACACAAAAAAGCCGCCCGAAGGCGGCTGCCGTGCCCCAAGGGCAGGCGGGGTCACATCAGGCGCTTGGCCGCGCTTTGATGGTCACGGATGCGGTCCTTGTGGCGCATCACCTGGCGGTCGAGCTTGTCGACCAGTTCATCGACGGCCGCGTACAGGTCTTCGTGCGAGCTTTCGGCGAACAGGTCGTTGCCCTTGACGTGGATGTTGCATTCGGCGCGCTGTCGTCGCTCCTTCTCCTTTTGCTTCTCCACCGTGAGCAGCACCTTGATGTCCACCACCTGGTCAAAGTGCCGGGTGATGCGATCGAGCTTGGTCTTGACGTAGTTGTCCAAGGCCGGGGTCACTTCGAGGTGATGACCGCTGATCGTCAGATTCATGTAGCGCCTCCTGTTGCTCTGGGATTGACAACGGGGAACCGCGAGCGAAGGCCCCCCGGGGAAAGCCATGCAAACCGTTCTTCGCGAAACCACTATGCGCCCGATCCCGCGGAAATGCAATCGGAAACAAGTAACCACGGCGGTCAGGCGGCGGGGCCTGACCTGCGGTGCTGCGGTGCCATAATTTCGGCTTTCCGATGTTTTGGAGCCCTGCCTTGGAAGCCAGCCCGAGTTGCTAGCTTTCAGCTCCCGCCGATTGCGTGGCGTGGGGTTGAAAGCGCACACCCACCCCATCCCGCAACCGCCCTCACGGGAGTGAGCACATGCTCAACATCTTCACCCTGGCCAACGGCCGCCTCGTACAGGAAGAGATCGAGTCGCTGGAAGAGCTGTCGCGCTTCCAGCCGATCTGGGTCGACCTGGAATCGCCCACGCCCGAGGAAAAGCGCTGGGTCAAGCAGTACTACGGCTTGTCCATCCCGGAAGACGCGATGGACGAGGACATCGAAGAGTCCGCCCGCTTCTACGAGGAAGACAACGGCGAACTGCACATCCGCAGCGACTTCCTGATCGCCGACGAGGACGAGCCGCGCACCGTGCGCGTGGCCTTCATCCTCAACCAGCACAACGCCGAGCTCAAGAGCCGCGGCGTGCTGTTTTCCATCCACGACGAGGACGTGCCGGTGTTCCGACTGGTGCGCCTGCGCGCGCGCCGCGCCCCCGGCCTGATCGAGGACGCCAAGGAAGTGCTGCTCAAGCTGTTCGACGCCGACGCGGAGTATTCGGCCGACACGCTGGAGGGCATCTACGACGAGCTCGAGAAGGTGAGCAAGCGGGTGCTGGAAGGCAGCGTGACCGATGCGCTGGCCGGCGAGGTGCTGGGCCAGATCGCGCGCCACGAAGACCTGAACGGCCGCATCCGCCGCAATGTGATGGACACGCGCCGCGCGGTCAGCTTCATGATGCGCAGCCGCATGCTGAACGCCGAGCAGTTCGAGGAGGCGCGGCAGATCCTGCGCGACATCGAATCGCTGGACAACCACACCGCCTTCCTGTTCGAGAAGATCAACTTCCTGATGGATGCGACGGTGGGTTTCATCAACATCAACCAGAACAAGATCATCAAGATCTTCTCGGTGGCCAGCGTGGCGCTGCTGCCGCCCACGCTGATCGCCAGCATCTACGGCATGAACTTCCGCCACATGCCCGAGCTCGAGCAGGCCTGGGGCTACCCCTTCGCACTGGCCCTCATGGCGGCGTCGGTGGCGGCGCCGTTCCTGTACTTCCGGCGCAAGGGCTGGCTGCGCTGAGCGCGGCTTGCGCTAACCTGCGGGCTGCATGCCCAGGCCACTCTTGCTCAAGCCCGACGCCCTGAAGGAGGCTGAACTCGCCGCGAGGGCGGAGTCCGAGACCCTCATCGCCCGGGAGACAGACGTGTCGTCGGGCGTCGTCCGCGGACCGGATCGAGTCGCCTCCGCCACGGTGTCGCATGCCCGCCACGAG
>JBJTCL010000093.1:0-7916 GCA_046091865.1 Burkholderiaceae bacterium
TACCGCGAGGCTCTGTTTCCGTGGATGCGCACCATCGATAACATTGCGTACCCGCTCAAGCTCGAGGGCAAGACCAAGGCCGAGGTGGACCGGCGCATGGAGGAACTGGTGGCGTCGTTCGACGTCAAGTTCGACCTCAACCGCTACCCTTACGAGCTCTCTGGCGGCCAGCAACAGACGGCATCCATCATGCGCGCCCTGGCCCCCAAACCCGAGGTGCTGTTCCTCGATGAGCCGTTCTCGGCGCTCGACTTCGAGATGACGCTCTTCATCCGCGAGAAGCTGCAGGAGGTGTTCATGCAGACCGGCACCACCATGATGCTGGTATCGCACGATCTGGAGGAAGCGGTGTACTTGGCCGACCAGGTGTTGTTGCTGACCAAGCGGCCCACCTCGATCGCCGAAATCCTCGACTACACCGATCCCCGACCGCGGACTGTGGCCACCCTGACCGAGCCGAGCTTTGTGGCCACCAAAAAGCGTAGCCTTGAGGTTTTCCAACGCGAAGTTCGCCGCTGAAGCCAGCCCCATGTTGACCACCGCCCGTATCAGTCTGGCCGACGAGGTTTATCAACAGCTCAAGCAGGATCTTGCGGACTTTGTGCTGGTGCCAGGCGATCGCTTCACCGAGAACGAAGTGTCCGAGCGCCTGCAGGTGTCGCGCACACCGGTACGCCAGGCGCTGCTGCGCTTGCAGTCAGAAGGCCATGTGGAGGTGCTGTTTCGCAGCGGCTGGCGCGTGCTGCCGTTCGACTTTGCACGCTTCGATCAGCTCTACGACCTGCGGTTGCTGCTGGAGACCACCGCCGTGCGACGCATCTGCGAGGACTACACCCGCGTGGATCGCGCCCAGTTGGATGCGCTGTCGGCGATCTGGCTGGTGCCGCAGGCACGCCGCAGCAGCGATGCCCAGCAGGTGGCGCAGTGGGACGAAGACTTTCACTGCGCCCTCGTGAGCGCCGCGGGCAACGCCGAAATGGCTCGGGTGCACCGCGACGTGACCGAACGCATCCGCATCATCCGCCGCCTGGACTTCACCAAGCAGCCACGCATCGACCATACCTATGAAGAGCACGGCAAGATCCTGCGTGCCCTGAAGGCCAAGCGGGCCGAGCAGGCCGTTCTGCTCCTCAGCGCCCACATCGGGACTAGTCAGGTCGAGGTCCGAAAGATCACGCTGCACGAAATGCACATGGCTCGGCTAAAAGCCCGAACCGAGGGAATCTGAATCCAGTAAGGCGTGGTAGCGCTAATGAAGCTGTACGTTCGGCTCCCTCTCGCCCACCAATCTCCAACTACAACCTAACGGCTGCAAACCCGCATGGATGCTGAGGGGAGCAGGCGCTCTCAGCCTTCGCGCCGTGCCGTCGCCAAAACGGCGCCCAGGCCAATCATCGTGACGCCCGAGATACGCGACATGAGCCGTGCGCGCGCGGCCTGAGCGATCCCAGAGCTCAGCAGCCGGTGAGCTGCCAGGACGGCCACCACATCCACCGTCGTGTTGAGCATCACGCAAATGCTTCCCAGCAGGATGAGCTGCGGGACCAGGGGCTCGCTGCTGGTGACAAACTGCGGCAGAAACGCCAGGAAGAACAAGGCGGTTTTGACGTTGAGCGCTTCGACCACGATGCCCTCGCGCAGTGCTTTGCGCGCACCTTGAGAAGGAACGTGCTCAACGGGCAGTGCAGCGCTGGGGCGGCGCAGGATCTTGATGCCCAAGTAGATCAGGTAGGCCGCCCCCAGGTACTTGATGACCGAAAACGCCGTTGCGGATTGCGCAACGATCACCGATACGCCCGCCGCAGCAGCCAGCACATGAACAAAGCCGCCGATGGCTGCACCGACGCACGAAGCGAGCCCTTCCAGCCGGCCGCCGGCGACGGTTCTGGCCATGACGTAGGCGATGCCGGGGCCCGGCGTGATGGCGAGCACAACGGCGGCGAGGAGGAAGGCAGCAAAGGACATGCGGTGTAGCCGAGCGAAGAAGCCGTCAGCTTAGCGCGGCGTGCCCTGGGATGCTGGTCGATTCCCGTCTGGTCACCAATCTCTAACTCCAACCTACCGTCTGCAAACCCGCATGGATGCTAAAGCCCGTATGTTGACAGTCAACAGATGGGCAGAGACGAGAGACGGGGGAGAGGGTGTTTGGGGCCGTTTTGGGCCCGGCGGCGACGTCCGTAGTCAACAGACCTTTCGCCAAACCCGCGCCAGCATTGGGCTCTGGCGGGGTGGTGATTCCAACTGAGAGGGCAGTTGGTTAAGGAGACTGGTGGTGAATCGGGGAATCGAACCACCGACCTGCAATTTGGTCGCGTCTGATTCTTTACTGGCTCCGATACGATGCTGGTAGCCGGTCTCAACGCAACCACAGGCAAGCGCTTTGGCGGCGAATTTGGCGGACTTGAGCAGGCCGATCAGTGATCCAAAATTTTGGAATACCTCCCGCGCCTCCCTCTGAGAAAAAACCCAATTTCAGCAATTTTTTGGAATGGCAATCGGGCTGGAACCCGCATAGATATTGACTTTTAGCACCGGCCTGTCACGCCGGGGGTCGCGGGTTCGAGTCCCGTCCACTCCGCCAATCGACGAGCAAGAACGCGCCTTCGGGCGCGTTTTTCATTTGCGGGCGATGTTTGGCACGGTGGGCAGCTTCCAGCGCAGCAGGCCGGTCGACAGCGCTGTGCCCAGCACGATCACCCCGCCGCAGCCCACCATCCACGGCGTGACCGCTTCGTCCAGAAACACCGCGCCGTAGCCCACAGCGAACATCGGGATCAGGAAGGTCACGGCCAGCGCACGGCCGGGGCCCGAGTGCTCGATGATGCGGAAGTACAGGATGTACGCCAGCGCGGTGCACACCAGGCCCACCACGCCCACTGCCAGCCACGCGGCGGCGCCTGGCGGCTGTGCCGGCCACAGCCACCAGGCAGGCAGCGCCAGCGCCATCGCCGCGCCGATCTGGCTGCCCGCGGCCGTCACCAGGCTGGGCAAGCCGGCCAGATGGCGCTTGGCATAACTGGCAGCGATGCCGTAGCACAGCGTGGCCAGCAGGCAGGCGCCCACGGCCAGCGGCGGCACCGCATTGCCTGCGCCGCTCAGGCCACCGGTCTTGCCCAAAGTGAGCAGCACCACGCCGGCAAAGCCGATGGCCAAGCCCACCGCGCGCAGCGTACTGAGCGATTCGCGCAGCCACAGCCAGGCCACCAGCGCGCCGAACAGCGGCACCGACGCATTCAGGATCGCCGACAGGCCGGTGCTGATGAAGCCCAGCGCATAGGCGAACAGCACGAAGGGAATGGCCGAATTGATCACCCCCACCAGCAGCACCTTGCGCCAGTGCGCGCGCAGCACCGGCCAGTGGCCGCGCAGCATCACCAGCGGCAGCAGCGCCAGCGATGCGATCACCACCCGCGCGGCCGACAGCGCCATCGGCCCGAAGTCGGGCAGGCCGAAGCGCATGAACAGGAACGACGATCCCCAGATCGCCCCGAGCAGAATGAACTCGAAGGCGCCGCGCTGCGCGCTCAACGCGCGCCCTCGTGCGCCAGCAAGGCAGCCTTGCGCTCGATGCCGCCGGCGTAGCCGGTGAGCGATCCGTCGCGCCCCACGACACGGTGGCACGGCACGATAATGCTGATCGGGTTGCGGCCCACGGCTGCGGCCACTGCACGCACCGACTGCGGCCGGCCGATGCGCTGCGCCAGATCGCTGTACGACACGGTGCTGCCAACGGGAATGTCGAGCAGCGCTTGCCAGACCGCTTGCTGGAATGCGGTGCCGCTGCTCAGGTCCAGCGCAACGTCAAAGCGGGCAGGGGATGAGCGCTGACCCGAGGCGCTGCCAAAGTAGCGCTGTAACTGCTCGGCTGTGCGCGCCAGCACAGGGTGCTGGGCATCGCGCTGCCAGCCGCGCGCATCGGGCTGGTGCTTTTGTCCGTCAAACCACAGGCCGCACAGGCGCTGCCCACGCGCTGCCAGAACGATCGGGCCCAGGCGGCTGCTGATGGTGCAGGTGAGGAGGGTCGCTTGGGTAGTTGAGTCGGCACCCGAAACAGACCTTGCAGGACGACTGACGGCAAGTTGCATGCGCTGATGATACGGGGGCGGAACCTACAATCCGGCGCGTGCAAGTCCATCCTTCCATCTTCAAGGCCTACGACGTCCGCGGCGTGGTGCCCTCGACCCTGGATGAGTCTGTGGCCCTGGGCCTGGGCCGGGCCTTTGGCAGCGCAGCCCTCAGGGCGGGTGAAGCCACCGTGGCCGTGGGCCGTGACGGGCGCCTGAGCGGGCCCGCGCTGTCGGCCGCGCTGATCCGCGGCCTGCAGTCCACCGGCGTGAACGTCATCGACATCGGCATGGTGACGACGCCGATGCTGTACTTCGCGGCCAGCACGCTGTGCAGCAGCGGCATCCAGGTGACCGGCAGCCACAATCCCAAGGACTACAACGGTTTCAAGATGATGCTGGCCGGTCGCGCCATCCATGGCGAGGAGATCCAGGCCTTGCGCGGCACGATGGAGCGCGAAGACTGGACGCTGGCGCCTGCAGAGCGCCAGGGCACGGTGCGCCTGGTGAACCTGTTGGCGCCGTACCGCGACTGCATCGTGCGCGACGTGAAGCTCGCGCGGCCGATCAAGATCGTCATCGATTCAGGCAATGGCATTGCGGGCGCGTCGGCGCCGGCCATCTTTCGCGCGCTGGGCTGCGAGGTGATCGAACTCTTTAGCGAGGTGGACGGCTACTTTCCCAACCACCATCCCGACCCGAGCAAGCCCGACAACCTGCGCGACCTGATCCGCGCGCTGCAGACTATCGATGCCGAACTGGGCTTTGCCTTTGACGGCGACGGCGACCGGTTGGGCGTGGTCACCAAGGACGGGCAGAACATCTTTCCGGACCGGCAGATGATGCTGTTTGCGCGCGATGTGCTGTCGCGCGTGCCGGGCGCGCCCATCCTGTTTGACGTGAAGTGCTCGCAGCGGCTGGCGCCGGCCATCCGCGAGGCGGGTGGCGAGCCGGTGATGTGGAAGACCGGCCACTCGCTGGTGAAGGCGCGCATGCGCGAACTCAACTCCCCGCTGGGCGGCGAGATGAGCGGCCACATCTTCTTCAAGGAACGCTGGTTCGGTTTTGACGACGGCACCTATGCCGGCGCACGCCTGCTGGAGATCCTCTCGCGCCACACCGATCCGAGCGCGGTGCTCAATGCGCTGCCCACCAGCCACAGCACGCCCGAACTCAACGTGAAGTGCGCCGAAGGCGAGCCGCATGCGCTGGTGGCGCAACTGGTGGGGCTGGTGGCCGGGGCGCGCTTCGACGCACCGGCGCAGGTGTCCACCATCGATGGCCTGCGTGTGGACTGGCCCGATGGCTTCGGGCTGATCCGCGCGTCCAACACCACGCCGGTGCTGGTGCTTCGCTTCGAGGGCCACAGCGCCGAGTCGCTGGTGCGCATCGAGCACGCGATGATGGACCTGCTGCGACGCGTCAAGCCCGACGCGGTGCCGGACGCAGCGGCGCACTGAGAGCCCGATGCCGCTTCACCCCGATCCCGAGGTCGTCGTCTTCAACCTCAAGCAGCGTTACACCGGCGTATCGGCCACGGTGAACGCGCTGGTGCCGCTGCAGATGGACCAGTGGCGCCTGGGTTACTGCGGCAGCACGATGTCCAACGGCGTTGTGGGCATGACGCTGCGCGAGGTGATTCACCTGTCGCGCAGGCCGCCCGCAGGACGGCCGTTTCGCATCTGGCATGTGCGACGCGACCCCGAGATGATGGCTGGCCTGTGGGCGCGTGACATGCTGCGCCTGCCGGTGCGGCTGGTGTTCACCTCGGCCGCGCAGCATTTGCACGGCAGGTTTCCGCGCTGGCTGATCTCGCGCATGGACGCGGTGATCTCCACCACGCCCAAGGCGGCAAGCTTTGTGCCCAACACCACTGCGGTGGTGGCGCACGGTATCGACCTCACGCGCTTTTCACCGCCGCCCGACAAGCTCAAGGCCTGGGCGGATAGTGGGCTGCCCGGCAAGTACGGCATTGGCGTGTTCGGACGGGTGCGCGATGACAAGGGCACCGATGTTTTCGTCGATGCACTGATGGCCGCCTTGCCGCATCTGCCCGATGCCACCGGCGTGATCGCAGGACTCGCGCAGCCCAAGTACCAGCGCTATCAGCAGGACTTGAAGGACCGCATCGCGCGTGCAGGCCTGAGCGATCGCATCGTGTTCCTGGGCGAGGTACCGGCCGGCGAGGTGCACCGCTGGTACCAGCGCTGCCTGCTGTGCGTGGCCTGTCCGCGTTATGAACCCTTCGGCCTGACCCCTTTCGAGGCGGCCGCCACCGGCTGTGCGCTGGTGTGCTCGCGCACCGGGGCCTTCGAGCAGCTGGTGCAGCCTGGCGTGAGCGGGGCGCTGGTGGACACCGGCGACGCTGCGGGCCTCTCGCGGGCGGTGCTGCAGGTGCTGCGCGAGCCTGAACGAGCCCTGGCCATGGGGCAGGCCGCGCGCGAGCGGGTCTTGTCCACCTTTACGCTGGCGCGCGAGGCCGAAGGTATCGGCCGTGTCTACCAGGGCCTGTTTGACGCCTCAGGCGCTCGCAGGCCGGGGGCATGAACCGCTCGCCTGCCAGCCCCACGGCGCGAGCCTTGCACCGGGCTGAATCTGCGGCCCTGCGACTGTACGGCCTGCTGACCCGCGTGCTGGGTCTGGCGGTGCGGGCCCGTGCACGGCGACGGGCGCGGCACGAACCCCTGTATGCCCATGCCCTTGACGAGCGGCTGGGTGTTTACCCCGGCGACAACGAAATTTGCCCGCAGGGCTGGGTCTGGCTGCACGCTGTCTCATTGGGCGAGACACGTGCCGTCGCCTTGCTGGTGCCGGCCTTGCGGGCCCAGTGGCCGGGCATGCGGTTGCTGCTGACCCACAGCACGGCCACCGGATGGGCCCAGGGGCAAACGCTGTTGCAACCGGGCGACCGGCAGACCTGGCTGCCCTGGGACAGCGCGCCAGCAGTGCGCAGGTTTTTGCAGCACTTTAGGCCGCGCATGGGCCTGTTGATCGAGACCGAAGTCTGGCCCGTGCTGCTCCATGAGTGCCGGCGCGCCGGGGTGCCGGTGGCCCTGCTCAATGCCCGTCTGAGCGAGCGATCCCTGCGCCAAGCCCTGCGCCTGGGCTGGCTGGCCCGTCCGGCCTACGCTGCGCTCGGTTGTGTGCTGGCCCAGCACGAAGACGACGCGCAGCGTCTGCAGGCCCTGGGCGCGCCCACGCCGCTGGTGGTGGGCAATCTCAAGCTTGACGCGGAGGTCCCGACGCAGGCCCGTTTGCTGGCCGCACGCTGGGCGCGAGCATGGCCGGCCATGCGGCCCCGCGTGCTGCTGGCCAGCACCCGCGAGGGCGAGGAAACCCTGTGGCTGCAGGCCCTGGCAGCGCTGCGGGCGCGGCTGCAACCCCTGCACATCCTGTGGCTGCTGGTGCCCCGCCATCCGCAGCGCTTTGCGGCGGTGGCGGCAGAAGTGTCGGCCGCCGGGCTGCTGGTCTGCCGGCGTTCGGATTGGGGGGAGGGCTCGCCCGTCTTGCCTGAAGGTGTGGATGTGGTGCTGGGCGATTCCATGGGCGAGATGCAGGCCTGGGCGCTGTCGAGCCCGCTGGCGCTGCTGGGCGGCAGTTTCGCCCCCCTGGGTGGCCAGAATCTGATCGAGCTGATTGCAGCGGGCTGTGCGGTGCTCACCGGTCCGCACACCTACAACTTTGCCGATGCCACGCTGCAGGCCTGCGAGGCCGGGGTGGCCTGGCAAACACCGGACATGGCCGCTGCACTGCAGGCGGTGGCGCAGCGCCTTGAAGACCCCGAGGGTCTGGCCCAGACCGCTGCGCTTGGCGCGCAGTGGGTGTCAACCCAGCGCGGCTCGGTGGCGCGCC
>JBJTCL010000094.1:0-31659 GCA_046091865.1 Burkholderiaceae bacterium
GTCCAGGCTTTGCTTGCCGGATTTTTCGGCGCTCAGCACCCGCAGCACCAGCATCTCAAGCGCCACGATCTCCACCTCGAGTTGCGCCACCTGGTCGCGAAAGCGCTGGTCGTCCCACACGCCCTCGGCCTTGGCGATGCGCTTCAGGCGCTCGAGCTCGCGTTTGGCGCGGTTCACGTCGGCGATGTTGGTGCGCTCGTGGCTCAGCAGGTACTTGGCGTAGGTCCAGCCCTTGTTCTCTTCGCCCACCAGGTTCTCGGCCGGTACCTCGACGTTGTCGAACCAGACCTCGTTCACCTCGTGGCCGCCGTCGAGCATGATGATCGGGCGCACCGTCACGCCCGGCGACTTCATGTCGATCAGCAAAAACGAAATGCCGGTTTGCGGCTTGCCTTCGGTGCTGGTGCGCACCAGGCAGAAGATCCATTCGCCGTACTGGCCCAGCGTGGTCCAGGTCTTCTGGCCGTTGACGATGTACTTGTCGCCCTTGCGCTCGGCGCGCGTCTTGAGCGATGCGAGATCGGAACCCGAGCCCGGCTCGCTGTAGCCCTGGCTCCACCACACCTCGCCGCTGGCGATGCCGGGCAGAAACTTCTCGTGCTGCGCCTTGTTGCCAAAGGCCATGATCACCGGCGCCACCATCACCGGGCCAAAGGGCACGATGCGCGGCGCACCGGCCAGCGCGCACTCTTCCTCGAACAGGTGGCGCTGCACCGCATTCCAGCCCGGGCCGCCGAACTGCTGGGGCCACGCATAGCCCAGCCAGCCCTTTTTGCCCAGGATCTTGGACCAGCGCTGCATGTCGTCGCGGGTGAGGTGCAGGGCGTTGTGCACCTTGTGCGAAATCTCCTTGGGCAGGTTGCCGTGCACCCAGCTTCGGATCTCTTCGCGGAATGCCTGTTCTTCAGGGGTGAAAGCCAAGTCCATGTGTGACTCCTGATGTGGACGATGCCGGCTTCGCGAGGGAAGCCTCGGCTGCAGCGCCGAAGTGTACGCAGGCCTGCGCACGGGCGTTCGCCCGGCATGTCGGTGCCGCGACAGCGCGGGGATAATCGCGGCCCGATGCGTCCCCTCGTGATCCTGATCTCGGGCCACGGCTCCAACATGGAGGCCTTGGCCCGCACCGCGCAGCGCGAGGCCTGGCGCGAACGCTTGGGCGCACACGTCGCCTGCGTGATCAGCAACCGCCCCGACGCGCCGGGACTGGCCACGGCGCAGCAACTGGGCCTGCCCACCGAAGTGCTGGACCACCGCGGCTTTGCCTCGCGCGAGGCGTTCGACCAGGCGCTGATGCAGCGCATCGACGCGCACGCCCCCGCGCTGGTGCTGCTGGCCGGCTTCATGCGCATCCTCACCCCCGGCCTGGTGCGGCATTACGCCGGGCGGATGGTGAACATCCATCCCTCGCTGCTGCCGGCCTTTGCCGGCCTGCACACCCACCGGCGCGCCATTGCCGCCGGCTGCCGCGTGGCGGGCGCCACGGTGCACTGGGTGGCCGAGCAGGTGGACGGGGTGGAGAGTGCAGAGGATGCGCAGGGTGCGGCCCAACGCGCCGGCATACTTGGCCAGGCGGTGGTGCCGGTGCTGCCCGGCGACGATGAACATTCGCTGGGTGCGCGCGTGCTGGCGCAAGAGCACCTGCTGTACCCGCGCGTGGTGCGCGAACTTCTGTCAAGGACGCGCTGATGCATCCCAAGGCCCTGCTGGACGCCTGTACCGAACTGGTGGCGCGCGTGCTGCGCTTTGAACACCCGGCCGACGCGGTGGTGTCGCGCTACTTTCGCGAGCACCGGTCGCTGGGCCCGCGCGAGCGCGCCACGCTGGCCGAAACCGCCTATGCGGTGCTGCGCCGCAAGCTGCGCTACGAGCACCTGGCGCGCTCGGGCAGCGGGCCGATGCTGCGGCGCCTGGCCACGCTGGGCTTTCATGGCCCGCGCGACTTCGTCAAGAGCGCCCTGAGCGACGCCGAAAAGGCCTGGCTGGACGCTTGCGACGCCGCGCGCCTGCAGGACTTTCTGGAGCCGCATCGCCACAACCTGCCCGAGTGGCTGGCGCAGTCGCTCAAGGCACAACTGGGCGAGGAATTTTGGCCGCTGGTGGCGTCGCTCGATGCGCCCGCGTCGCTCGACTTGCGCGTCAACGCGCTGAACGCGCGGCGCGATGCCGTGCAGCGCGAACTGGCCGATGCCGGCATCGAAAGCGAGCCGACGCCGCATTCGCCCTGGGGCCTGCGGGTGCAGGGCAAGCCGGCCATCCAGAAGCTCGATGCCTTCACCCGCGGCGCGATCGAGGTGCAGGACGAGGGCTCGCAACTGCTGGCGCTGCTGCTGGACGCGCACCGTGGCGAGTTGGTGGTGGACTTTTGCGCCGGCGCCGGTGGCAAGACGCTGGCGCTGGGCGCGGCGATGCGCAACACCGGGCGGCTGTATGCCTTTGACACCTCGGCCCACCGGCTCGAGGCGCTCAAGCCGCGGCTGGCGCGCAGCGGGCTGAGCAATGTGCATCCGGCGGCCATCGCCCACGAACGCGACGACCGCATCAAGCGCCTGGCCGGCAAGATCGACCGGGTGCTGGTGGATGCGCCGTGCTCGGGCCTGGGCACGCTGCGGCGCAACCCCGACCTGAAGTGGCGGCAGTCGCCCCAGGCGGTGGCCGAACTGGTGGCCAAGCAGACCGCCATCCTGGCCAGCGCGGCGCGGCTGCTCAAGCCTGGCGGCCGGCTGGTGTACGCCACCTGCAGCCTGTTGCCCCAGGAAAACGAAGAGGTGGCGCTGGCCTTTGGTGCGGCGCATGCCGACTTTATGCCGATGGATGTGGCCGAGGAACTGACACGCCTGAAGGTGCCAGGCGCCGCAACCCTGTGCGCGGGCGGGGGCACGGCGGACACTGAAGGCGGCAGCGCAACGGGCGGGCGCTGGCTGCGCCTGTGGCCGCACCGGCATGGCACCGACGGCTTTTTTGCCGCGGTGTGGCAGCGGCGTTGATCCGCTGCGGATGCCGGCCCGGGCGATGGCGCCTGGCGCTGCATGGCCCGGGCGGTGGCGCTTGCAATGCGGTCGCGTGGCCTCAGTTGCGGTCCATCGGCAACGCCCCAACGGCGCCCCCCTGTCGGCCCTGTAAATGTCGCCCATCTGGCTTGACCATGACAAATGTCATGTCGAGCCGGCTCAAGCGCGTAGAATTCGGGGCCTATGAGGGAGCGACATCCCGTCCGCCGCGACCCCGGCGGCGCCGGTTCCCTTGATTCACGAAGAGACGTCTGTTTTTCATGATGCTTCCCGACTGGGCCCCCCTGAACATGGTGATCCACTGGCTGTCCCACGGACTGTGGGATCTCGCCTGGTGGCAGATCGTGCTGTACACGCTGGCCACCACCCACATCACGATTGCGGCGGTCACGCTGTTCCTGCACCGCGCGCAGGCGCACCGCGCGCTTGACCTGGGGCCCATCCCCTCGCACTTCTTCCGCTTCTGGCTATGGCTGGGCACCGGCATGGTGACCAAGGAATGGGTGGCCATCCACCGCAAGCACCACGCCAAGTGCGAAACCGAAGACGACCCGCACAGCCCGCAGACCCGGGGCATCGAAACCGTGTTCTGGAGAGGCTCCGAGCTGTACCGCGCCGAAGCCAAGAACCAGGACACCCTGGCCAAGTTTGGCCACGGCACGCCCAACGACTGGATCGAGCGCAACCTGTACTCGCGCTTCACCTGGCAAGGCGTGGGCCTGATGCTGATCCTCAACCTGGCGCTGTTTGGCGCGCTGGGCGCCACCGTGTGGGCGGTGCAGATGCTGTGGATCCCTGTGTCGGCCGCCGGTGTGATCAACGGCATCGGCCACTACTGGGGCTACCGCAACTTCGAGGCGCCCGACGCCAGCACCAACATCTCGCCCTGGGGCGTGATCATCGGCGGCGAAGAGCTGCACAACAACCACCACACTTATCCCACCTCGGCCAAGTTCTCGGTCAAGCCGTACGAGGTCGATATCGGCTGGGTGTACATCCGCATCTTCGAGAAGCTGGGCTGGGCCACGGTGAAGAAGGTGCCGCCGCGCCTGGAGCTCGGCGAGGTGCGCCCCGCCGACGAGAAGACGCTGGAAGCGCTGATTACCAACCGCTACGAGGTGATGGCCGGATTTGCGCGCCAGCTGCGCCAGGCCTGCGGTGAAGAGATTGCCGCCATGAAGGCGCGCCGCGCCGACGTGCGCCCGCTGGAACTGGCACGCCGCTGGCTGCACCGCGACACCGACCGCATGCCCGCGCAGGCGCGCGACGAACTGTCCAAGGCACGCGCGGTGTCGCCGGTGCTCGACAAGATGGTGGCGATGCGCGACGAGTTGCGTCAGCTGTGGCTGAGCACCAACCGCTCGCGCGACCAGCTGGCGGCCGACCTGCAAGCCTGGTGCCGCCGCGCCGAGGACAGCGGCATCGTGGCGCTGCAGCGCTTCTCGCAGCAGTTGCGCGCCGCCCGCGCCTGACCTGGCGGGCGCTGTCCGCACGCAGTCTCTGCACACGGTGTCCGACACCGTCTCTTCCACCTTCGACCTGCCGGTGCGGCGCGCTGCGGCCGGTGCCGCCGATGCCGCTGCGCCCATCTCCGAGGCCGAATGGGCGGTGCGCCGCGATCTGGCCGCCGCCTACCGGCTGTGCGCGCTGTTCGGCTGGGACGATCTGATCTACACCCACTTGTCGGCGCGCGTGCCCGGCACCGAGGACCAGTTTCTCGTCAATCCGCTGGGGCTGGGCTTTGACGAGATCAACGCCTCCAACCTGATCAAGATCGACCTGGACGGCCGCATGCTCAGCGACAGCGCGCATGCGCCCAACGCCGCCGGCTTCGTGATCCGCGGCGGCATCCACATGGCGCGCCACGACGCCGCCTGCGTGATGCATCTGCACACCGAGGCCGGTATGGCGCTGTCGTGCCTGAAGGACGGGCTGCTGCCGCTCACCCAGCATGCGATGCGCTTTGTGGGACGCATTGGCTATCACGACTACGATGGCATTGCGCTGGGCACCGGCGAGCGCGAGCGCCTGGTAGCCGATTTGCAGGGCAAGGCGGCGCTGGTGCTGCGCAATCACGGCACCATCACCGTGGGCGCCAGCGTGGGCCACGCCTTCGTGGAGACGTTTTATCTGGAGAAGGCGGCACGCGCGCAGTTCATGGCGCTGTCCAGCGGTGCGGCCATCCACCACCCCGACCCCGAGGTGGTGGCCCTGACCGCGCGCCAGTGGCAGGCCGACCACGACCGCAACAGCGGGCCGCGCGAGTGGCCGCACCTGCTGCGCCGCCTCGAGCGCATCGCGCCCGACTACCGGCTTTGATGCCACAGCGTTTTTGAGGTGATCATGACCCACGCCAACAGCGCCCTGGGGGGCGGGCAGTCGCAGCGGCGCGCGCAGGGTGCGCCCATCGTCGTGACCGGCAGCGGCGGCGGCATCGGCTCGGCCATCGTGGCGCGGCTGCGCCGTGACGGCTGGACGGTGCTGGCCACCGACCGCGACGAGGCCACACTGGCCGCCATGCGCGAGGCTGCGCGCCACGACGCGCAACTGCGCTGCGCCGTGCTGGACGTGACCTCTGCCGCCGACCTGCAGCGCGTGGCCAGTGAATTGCGCGCGGCTCAGACCGCCGAGCGGCCCGCGGTGGCCGGCCTGGTCAACGTGGCCGGGGTGCGGCAGGACGTGATGCGCCTGCTGAAGATGCCCATGGACATGCAGCGCCACGTGTGGGAGGTGAACTACTTTGGTGCCGAGCGCTGCATCCATACGCTGGCGCCGCTGATGATCGACGGCGGCGGTGGCGCCATCGTCAACATCACTTCGATCAACGAAGTGCGGCCGCTGCCCCTGCACGCCTACGCGCCCACCAAGGTGGCGCTGGGCGCGCTGACCACGCTGGCCGCCGGCGATCTGGGTCCGCATGGCATCCGGGTGAATGCGGTGGCGCCGGGCTTCACCCTCACGCCCATCTTTGAGGACAAACTGCGCACCGGCAAGCGCAAGGCCGAGGTGCTGCAGGCGCACAGCGCGCTGGGTCGGCTGGTGCGCACCGACGAGATCGCCGCGGCGGTGAGCTTTTTGCTGGGCGACGATGCCAGCGCCATCACCGGGATCAGCCTGCCGGTGGACGCCGGCTGGCTGGCCAGTTCGCACTGGATGAACTTCCGCAGCCTGGCCGACGGCGCCTGAGCGCGTCAGCGTCGCCCTGTGCGTCGCGCCATGCGACGCCACAAAGCAAAAGCCCCGCAGTGCGGGGCTTCTTGCATCAGGGCAACCGCCGAATCACTTCAGCTTGGTTTCCTTGTATTCGACGTGCTTGCGAGCCTTCGGATCAAATTTCATGATCGTCATTTTCTCGGGCATGGTCTTCTTGTTCTTGCTGGTCGTGTAGAAGTGACCCGTACCGGCCGTGGACTCCAGCTTGATCTTTTCGCGTCCGCCTTTGCTTGCCATGGTGCGTCTCCCTTCAGGCCTGGCCGCGTGCGCGCAGGTCGGCGAGCACGGAATCGATGCCGTTCTTGTCGATCAGTCGCAGTGCGGCGCGGGAGACGCGCAGGCGCACACAACGGTTCTCGCTATCGACCCAGAAACGGCGGTATTGCAGGTTCGGAAGGAACCGGCGCTTGGTCTTGTTGTTGGCGTGGGACACATTGTTCCCCACCATCGGGCCCTTGCCCGTGACTTCACACACGCGTGCCATGAGGACACTCCATTGCGCACATCTGCGCTTTCACGGCGCTCACTGCCGGGCACCCGATGTGCCCTCGCTCGCGCCTCACCTCGCCAGTAGGGTGGCGGTAACCCGTCTTCGCTGCGCTATCCTTGAAGGAAAGCCGAGCCTGCCGGCTCGCCCGAGCGAAGCCCGACATTATAGCCCGGCGGCGGAACCGCCTTCCGGCTCAGCTTTCGTGCTGCTCCAGGAACCTCTGGGCATCCAGCGCGGCCATGCAGCCGGTGCCGGCGCTGGTGATGGCCTGGCGGTACACATGGTCCTGCACGTCGCCGGCGGCGAACACGCCGGGCACGCTGGTCTGGGTGGCAAAGCCCTTCAGACCGCTGTGGGTGACGATGTAGCCGTTTTCCATCTGCAACTGGCCCTGGAAGATCTCGGTGTTGGGCGCGTGGCCGATGGCAATGAAGCAGCCCTTGAGCGTCAGGTCTTCTGTGGCGCCGGTCTGCGTGTGCTTGATGCGGATGCCGGTCACGCCGGTCTGGTCACCCAGCACCTCGTCCAGGGTGTGGAACAGCTTGAGCTCGATCTTGCCGGCCTTCACCTTGTCCATCACCTTGTCGATCATGATCGGCTCGGCGCGGAACTTGTCGCGGCGGTGCACCAGGTACACCTTGCTGGCGATGTTGGACAGGTACAGCGCCTCTTCCACCGCGGTGTTGCCGCCGCCGATCACGCAGCACACCTGGTCGCGGTAGAAAAAACCGTCGCAGGTGGCGCAGCCCGACACGCCGCGGCCCATGAAGGCCTGCTCGGACGGCAGTCCCAGGTACTTGGCGCTGGCGCCGGTGGCGATGATCAGCGCATCGCAGGTGTAGGTGCCGCTGTCGCCCTTGAGGGTGAAGGGCCGCTTGCTGAAGTCAACCGCGTTGATGTGGTCGAACACCATCTGGGTGTTGAAGCGCTCGGCGTGCTCCAGAAAGCGCTGCATCAGGTCGGGGCCCTGCACGCCGTGCACGTCGGCCGGCCAGTTGTCCACCTCGGTGGTGGTCATCAGCTGGCCACCCTGGGCCATGCCGGTGATCAGCACCGGGTTGAGGTTGGCGCGGGCGGCATAGACGGCGGCGGTGTAGCCGGCGGGGCCGGAGCCGAGGATCAGGACTTTGGCGTGCAGGTCGGGCATGTCAGGAACAGGAAAGCCAGCTTGAACAGCATGGAGGGATGGCCGGCGCAGACCGGCCGGGCGGTGGCAAGATTGTAGGGAGCCGCCCCAAGGCGGGCCCAGGGAGGATCACGATGTCCATGCTCAGTAACCTCGATTTGCTGCGTCGGGTGCCCTTGTTCGCGCTGATGCCGCCGTCGCAGGCGCAGCGCATCGCGTCGGTGGTGACCAAGCGGCGCCTCAAGCGGGGCGACACCGTGGTGGCCCAGGGCGAACGGTCGCAGGCGCTGTTCATCATCCTGGCCGGGCGGGTGCGGGTGCTCAGCACCGACGCCCAGGGCCGCGAGGTGATTCTGGCGCGTCTGGGGCCCGGCGACCATCTGGGCGAAATGAGCCTGATCGACGGCGAGCCGCATTCGGCCACCTGCCGCGCCGAGGTGCAGACCGATGTGCTGGTGCTCTCGCGCCGCGACTTCGAGGCCTGCCTGCCCGAGCCGCAGTCGATCACGCACGCCATCATGCGCGCGCTGGTGCGGCGGCTGCGCGACGCCGACCGCAAGATCGAATCGCTGGCGCTGCTGGATGTGTACGGCCGCGTGGCGCGTGCGCTGCTGGATCTGGCCGCGCCGCAGCGCGACGGCGTGCTGCGCATCCGCGACAAGGTGTCGCGCCAGGACGTGGCCAAGATGGTGGGTGCATCGCGCGAGATGGTGAGCCGCGTGATGCGCGACCTTGAGCGCCGCGGCATGCTGCGGCCGCACCCCGAAGGCGGCCTGATCGTGCATCCCGGGCCGGGCGCCATGCCCTGATCGGGCGCTCGCCCTGCGGTAAGCTTGGCCGCGCGCTCCCGGATGTCGGGGCGCACCGCCTTGCGCCGTGACCTATTCGCTCCACACCCTCAATACCTCCGCCGATGATGCGGCGCGTGCCGCGGCGGGCCCGCGCAAGCCCTGGCAACTGGGGGCCGAGGCGGTGCTGGTGCTGGGGGCGGTGGCCCTGCTGTATTGGGCGCTGGCGCTGGCAACGCATTCGCCGCTGGACGCCGCCTGGTCCACCTCGGGCCATGGCGCGGCGGGCACCGCCAACTGGGGCGGCAAGGCCGGCGCCTGGCTGGCCGACCTGAGCTTTTACCTGCTGGGCTACTCCGCGTGGTGGTGTGTGGCGGTGGCGCTGGTGGCCTGGTTCGGGCTGCTGCGGCGCTGGATGGCCGCCGACGGCGGGCAGGTGCCTGCGGCCGTGCACGAGCGCCCGCGCTGGTGGGCCTGGGCGGCGCTGGCGCTGCTGCTGGTGGCCAGTGGTGCGCTGGAGTGGACGCGCCTGTACCGCTTTGAGGCGCGCTTGCCCGGCTATGCGGGCGGCGTGCTGGGCTATCTGGTGGGGCCGGTGTCGGTGCGCACGCTGGGCTTCAATGGTTCGGCGCTGCTGTGGATCGCGCTGGGCGTGCTGGCTGCGGCGGGTGCCTTCCGGTTTTCGTGGACCTCGGTGGCCGAGCGCATCGGTGCATGGATCGACGGCTTTTTTGAGCAGCGGCGCGAGCAGCGCGAAATCGCCGAAGACATGGCCGTGGGCGAGCAGGCCGCACGCGAGCGCGCCGAGGTGGTGGCGGTGGAGCGCGAGGTGGTGGAGGACGAGCGGCCCGCGCCGGTGCTGATCGAACCGGTGGTGGCCGAGGTGCCCAAGAGCGAGCGGGTGGCCAAGGAGCGGCAAAAGCCGCTGTTCACCGAACTGCCCGACAGCAAGCTGCCGCAGGTGGACCTGCTGGACGGCGCGCAGGCGCGGCAGGAGACCGTTTCGGCCGAAACGCTGGAGATGACCAGCCGCCTGATCGAGAAAAAACTCAAGGACTTCGGCGTGGAAGTGCGCGTGGTGCTGGCGCAGCCCGGCCCGGTGATCACCCGCTACGAGATCGAACCCGCCACCGGTGTGAAGGGCTCGCAGATCGTCAACCTGGCCAAGGACCTGGCGCGCTCGCTCAGCCTGGTGTCCATCCGCGTGATCGAGACCATCCCGGGCAAGAACTACATGGCGCTGGAGCTGCCCAACGCCAAGCGGCAGAGCATCCGTCTCTCCGAGATTCTGGGCTCGCAGGTCTACAACGATGCCAAGTCGATGCTGACCATGGGCCTGGGCAAGGACATCGTGGGCAACCCGGTGGTGGCCGACCTGGCCAAGATGCCGCATGTGCTGGTGGCCGGCACCACCGGCTCGGGCAAGTCCGTGGGCATCAACGCGATGATCCTGAGCCTGCTGTACAAGGCCGAGGCGCGCGATGTGCGGCTGCTGATGATCGACCCCAAGATGCTGGAGATGTCGGTGTACGAGGGCATCCCGCATCTGCTGGCGCCGGTGGTCACCGACATGAAGCAGGCCGCGCACGGCCTGAACTGGTTCGTGGCCGAGATGGAGCGCCGCTACAAGCTGATGAGCAAGCTGGGCGTGCGCAACCTCGCGGGCTACAACGTCAAGATCGAAGACGCCAAGGCGCGCGGCGAGCACATCGGCAATCCGTTCAGCCTCACGCCCGACAGCCCGGAGCCGCTGGAGCGGCTGCCGCACATCGTGGTCATCGTCGACGAGCTGGCCGACCTGATGATGGTGGTGGGCAAGAAGATCGAGGAACTGATCGCGCGGCTGGCGCAAAAGGCGCGCGCGGCCGGCATCCACCTGATCCTGGCCACGCAGCGGCCCAGCGTGGACGTGATCACCGGCCTGATCAAGGCCAACATTCCCACGCGCATTGCGTTTCAGGTGAGCAGCAAGATCGACAGCCGCACCATCCTCGACCAGATGGGCGCCGAGGCGCTGCTGGGCATGGGCGACATGCTGTACATGCCCAGCGGCACCGGCCTACCGATCCGCGTGCATGGCGCCTTTGTGAGCGACGATGAGGTGCACCGCGTGGTGGCCTACCTGAAAGAACAGGGCGGCGAACCCAACTACATCGAGGGCGTGCTGGAAGGCGGCACCGTGGACGGCGAAGGCGGCGACCTGCTGGGCGAGGGCGATGCCGGTGGCGAGAAAGACCTGCTGTACGACCAGGCGGTGGAGGTGGTGCTGAAGAACCGCAAGGCCAGCATCTCGCTGGTGCAGCGCCACCTGAAGATTGGCTACAACCGCGCGGCGCGCCTGGTCGAGGATATGGAAAAAGCCGGTCTGGTGAGCGCGATGAACGGAGCGGGTCAGCGCGACATCCTGGTGCCGCAGCGCAATGAATAACTCGGTTAAGGGCGTGCTGTATGCATGGCGCGCCGTGCTTGCGGCCGCGGTGCTGGCGCTGGCCGCACCACTGGCGCAGGCCGACGCCCTGGGCGACCTCGAGGCCTTTTTGCGCAGCGCTAAGAGCGGCCGCGCTGAATTCACCCAGGTGGTGACAGCGCCGCCGCGCGAGGGGCAGCCGGCGCGCAGCAAGACCTCGTCGGGCAGCTTCGAGTTTCAGCGGCCCGACCGCTTCCGCTTTCAGTACAGCAAGCCCTTTGAGCAGGTGCTGGTGGCCGATGGCAGCACGCTGTGGCTGCACGATGTTGACCTGAACCAGGTGACCGCGCGCGCTCAGGCCCGTGCACTGGCCAGCACGCCGGTGGCCCTGCTGGCCGGCGCCGCTGACCTGGCTGCGTTGCAGCGCGACTTCACCCTGAGCAACGCGCCCGACGCCGACGGCCGGCAATGGGTGGACGCGCAGCCCAAGGCCCGCGACGGCAGCCTGCGCCGCGTGCGCATCGGCTTTCGCAACGGCGCGCTGTCGGCGCTCGAGATCGAGGACAGCTTTGGCCAGCGATCGGTGCTGAGCTTTGCCGCGTTGCAGATCCATCTGCCGATCGCCCCCGAGCGCCTGCGCTTTGCGCCGCCCGCCGGGGCGGATGTGGTGCGGCAGTGAACGCCCCCTTGGCCGAACGCCTGCGCCCCCGGTCGCTGGGCGAGGTGATTGGCCAGCAGCACCTGCTGGGGCCAGGCATGCCGCTGCGCATTGCCTTTGAGTCGGGGCAGCCGCACAGCTGCATCCTGTGGGGGCCGCCCGGGGTGGGCAAGACCACCATCGCGCGGCTGATGGCCGATGCCTTTGATGCGCAGTTCCTCACCATCAGCGCGGTGCTGGGCGGCGTGAAGGACATCCGCGAGGCGGTGGAGCGGGCGCAGGCCGCGCGCGATGGCCTGGAGCAGCGTCGCACCATCGTGTTCGTTGACGAGGTGCACCGCTTCAACAAGAGCCAGCAGGACGCCTTTTTGCCGCATGTGGAAAGCGGCCTCTTCACCTTCATTGGCGCCACCACCGAGAACCCCTCGTTCGAGGTGAACTCCGCGCTGCTGTCGCGCGCCGCGGTGTACGTGCTGCAACCGCTGGCCGAGGACGACCTGCAGCGCATCGTGCAGCGCGCACAGGCCATCGATGCAGTGCCGGCGATGGAAGGCGCCGCCACCCAGCGGTTGATCGCCTACGCCGACGGCGATGCGCGGCGCCTGCTCAACACGCTGGAGACGCTGGCGGTGGCCGCGCGTGCCGAGAGCCTGCAGCAGGTGACCGATGCGTGGCTGCTGCGTGTGCTGGGCGAGCGCATGCGCCGCTACGACAATGGCGGCGAGCAGTTCTACGACACCATCAGCGCGCTGCACAAGGCGGTGCGCGGCTCCGATCCCGATGCGTCGCTGTACTGGTTGGTGCGCATGCTCGACGGCGGGGTGGACCCGCGCTACGTGTGCCGCCGGCTGATCCGCATGGCCACCGAGGACATTGGCCTGGCCGACCCGCGGGCGCTGCGCCTGGCGCTGGACGCGGCCGAGGTGTACGAGCGCCTGGGCTCGCCCGAAGGCGAACTGGTGCTGGCCGAGTGCGTGGTGTACCTGGCGGTGGCGCCCAAGTCGAACGCGGTGTACCGTGCCTACAACGAGGCGCGCGCCTTCATCAAGCGCGACGGCACGCGGCCGGTGCCGCTGCACCTGCGCAACGCACCCACCGCGCTGATGAAGGACCTCGACTACGGCCGCGGCTACCGCTATGCGCACGACGAGGACGGTGCTTTTGCCGCCGGCGAGCGCTACCTGCCCGAGGGCATGGCCGAGCCCGGCTTCTATCGGCCGGTAGAGCGCGGCCTGGAAATCCGCATCGCCGAAAAGTTGCGCGAGCTTCGTGCGCGCAACGCCGCAGCCGGCAGCGCCCGGGCCGATGACGTCGCCTCCAAGGATCGCGCGGGTAAACCCTGAAGCACTGCGCCCTTGAGTGACCCGTTGGTCGCTCGGGTGACAGCTAAAATTCGCGACCTTGACCCGCCGGGATCATCCCCCCGGCGGGTTTTTACTGGCTGACAAGCGAGCCGCCACACCACAAGTCAGGCGGCCGGAACAGAGAGGTATCGCATGGACATCCTGCTGCAGCAGATCGTCAACGGTCTGGTTCTGGGCAGCATGTACGCCCTGGTGGCCCTTGGCTACACCATGGTGTACGGCATCATCAACCTGATCAACTTCGCGCACGGCGAAGTGCTGATGGTGGGGGCACTCACCGCCTGGTCGGTCATCGGCATCATGAAGGATGGCATGCCCGGTGCACCGGGCTGGGTCATCCTACTGCTGGCCATGGTGATCGCCTGCGTGGTGGCCGCCGCGCTGAACTTCGCGATCGAGAAGATCGCCTACCGGCCGCTGCGCAATAGCCCCAAGCTCGCGCCGCTGATCACCGCCATCGGCATGTCGATCATGCTGCAGACGCTGGCGATGATCATCTGGAAGCCCAACTACAAGGCCTTCCCCACGCTGCTGCCCAGCTCGCCGTACAACCTGGCCGGCGCAGTCATCACGCCCACGCAGATCATGATCCTGACGGTGACGGTGGTGTCGCTGGCGCTGCTGACCTACCTGGTCAACTACACCCGGCTGGGCCGCGCGATGCGTGCCACGGCCGAGAACCCGCGCGTGGCCAGCCTGATGGGCGTGAAGCCCGACACGGTGATCTCGGCCACCTTCATCATCGGCGCGGTGCTGGCCGCGATCGCCGGCGTGATGTACGCATCCAACTACGGCACGGCGCAACACACCATGGGCCTGCTGCCGGGCCTCAAGGCCTTCACCGCAGCGGTGTTCGGCGGCATCGGCAACCTGCCCGGTGCGGTGGTGGGCGGCGTGCTGCTGGGCTTGATCGAGTCCATCGGCTCGGGCTATCTGGGCAAGCTCACCGGTGGTCTGCTGGGCAGCCACTACACCGACATCCTGGCCTTCATCGTGCTGATCGGCATGCTCACGCTGCGCCCCTCGGGCCTGCTGGGCGAGCGCGTGGCCGACCGTGCGTGAGGGAGCAACGACCATGAAGAACACCAAGACCACCGTCATCCTGTCGGCGATTGCGCTGCTGGTGCTGCAGACCTTCGGCAATGCCTGGGTGCGCATCGCCGACATGGCGCTGCTGTTCGTGATGCTGGCACTCGGCCTGAACATCGTGGTGGGCTTTGCCGGCCTGCTCGACCTGGGCTTCGTTGCCTTCTTTGCGATTGGCGCCTACATGTACGCGCTGATGGCCTCGCCGCACCTCACCGAGGCGTTCCCGTGGTTTGCGCAGATGTTCCCCAACGGCCTGCACACGCCGCTGTGGCTGATCATTCCGCTGTCGGCGTTGCTGGCCGGGGTGCTGGGCGTCATCCTCGGGGCGCCCACGCTCAAGCTGCGCGGCGACTACCTGGCCATCGTCACGCTGGGCTTTGGCGAAATCATCCGGGTGTTCATGAACAACCTGGACCATCCGATCAACATCACCAACGGCCCCAAGGGCATCGGGCAGATCGATTCGATCAGCGTGTTCGGGCTGGATTTGGGCAAGCGGCTGTCCATCGGCGGCTTCGACATTCCGTCGGTCACGCTGTACTACTACCTGTTCCTGGCGCTGGTGGTGGTGAGCGTCGTCATCTGCCACCGGCTGGAACTCTCGCGCGTGGGCCGCGCATGGATGGCCATCCGCGAGGACGAGATCGCGGCCAAGGCCATGGGCATCAACACCCGCAACGTCAAGCTGCTGGCCTTCGGCATGGGTGCCACCTTCGGCGGTGTGGCCGGCTGCATGTTTGCCGCCTTCCAGGGCTTCATCTCGCCCGAGTCGTTCGGCCTGATGGAGTCGGTGATGATCGTTGCGATGGTGGTGCTGGGCGGCATCGGCTACCTACCGGGCGTGATCCTGGGTGCGGTGCTGCTGTCGGCGCTGCCCGAGGTGCTGCGCTATGTGGCGGGCCCGCTGCAGGCGATGACCGATGGCCGGCTGGACTCGGCCATCCTGCGCCAGTTCCTGATCGCGTTCGCGATGATCGCAGTGATGCTGCTGCGTCCGCGCGGGCTGTGGCCTGCGCCCGAGCACGGCAAGTCGCTGCTGACCGGCAACGCCAAGTGAGGGAGGACGCAGCATGAGCGACATCGTTCTCAAGGTCACGGGCGTCTCCAAGCGCTTTGGCGGCCTGCAGGCACTCAGTGATGTGGGCATCACCATCGAGCGCGGCCAGGTGTACGGCCTGATCGGCCCCAACGGCGCCGGCAAGACCACCTTCTTCAACGTGATCACCGGGCTGTACACGCCCGACAGCGGCAGCTTTGCGCTGGCCGGCAAGCCCTACGAGCCCACCGCAGTGCACGAGGTGGCCAAGGCCGGCATCGCGCGCACCTTCCAGAACATCCGGCTCTTTGCCGACATGACGGCGCTGGAGAACGTGATGGTGGGCCGCCACATCCGCACCCACTCGGGTGTGATCGGCGCCATCCTGCGCAGCGCGCGCTTCAAGGCCGAAGAGGCCGCGATCGCGCAGCGCGCCCAGGAACTGCTCGACTACGTGGGCATCGGCAAGTACGCCGACTACAAGGCGCGCACCCTCAGCTACGGCGATCAGCGCCGCCTGGAGATTGCCCGCGCCTTGGCCACCGACCCGCAGCTGATCGCGCTGGACGAGCCCGCGGCCGGCATGAACGCCACCGAGAAGGTGCAGCTGCGCGAACTGATCGACCGCATCCGCAACGACAACCGCACCATCCTGCTGATCGAGCACGACGTGAAGCTGGTGATGGGCCTGTGCGACCGGGTGACGGTGCTCGACTACGGCAAGCAGATCGCCGAGGGCACGCCGGCGGATGTGCAGAAGAACGAGAAGGTGATCGAGGCCTATCTGGGCACCGGTCACGTGGCGCATTGACGGAGGCGCGCATGGCACAGACGCTATTGAAGGTGAGCGGCCTGAAGGTGGCCTACGGCGGCATCCAGGCCGTCAAGGGCGCCGACTTCGAGGTGCGCGAGGGCGAACTCGTCACGCTGATCGGCTCCAACGGCGCCGGCAAGACGACCACGATGAAGGCGATCACCGGCACGCAGCCGATCGCCGACGGCACCATCGAATACCAGGGCAAGGCGGTGCGCGGGCAGGGCCCATGGGACCTGGTGAAGCAGGGCCTGGCGATGGTGCCCGAGGGCCGCGGCGTATTCACCCGCATGACCATCATCGAGAACCTGCAGATGGGCGCGTACATCCGCAACGATCGCGCCGCGATCGCGCAGGACATGGACCGCGTGTTCACCATCTTCCCGCGCCTGGCCGAGCGCAAGAACCAGCTGGCCGGCACGATGTCGGGCGGCGAGCAGCAGATGCTGGCCATGGGCCGCGCGCTGATGAGCCGCCCCAAGCTGCTGCTGCTCGACGAGCCCTCGATGGGCCTGTCGCCCATCATGGTGGACAAAATCTTCGAGGTGGTGCGCGACGTGTCGTCGCAGGGCGTGACCATCCTGCTGGTGGAGCAAAACGCCAGCCGCGCCCTGTCGATCGCCGACCGCGGCTATGTGATGGACTCGGGCGTGATCACCATGACCGGCGAGGCCAAGCAGTTGCTGAGCGACCCGAAGGTGCGAGAGGCGTATTTGGGCGAGTGATTTGTCACTCGCCCGCGCTGCGCCCCCCCCACTCGCCGTGCGCCTTCGTCAATCCACCTTCGCGCCCGACGCCTTCACCACCTTCTCGTACTTGGCCAGTTCTGCGCGCATGAAGTCGCCGAACTGCTCGGGCGTTGAGGGCACCGGCTCGGCCATCAGACCGGCAAAGCGCTGACGCGTCTCGGGGGCGTTGAGCGCTGCCACGAAAGCCTGGTTCAGACGCGCCACCACGTCCTTGGGTGTGGCCGCGGGCGCCACGAGCCCCCACCAGGTGTCGATCGCAAAACCCTTGAGCGTGTCGGCCACCGGCGGGATGTCGGGCAGGGCGCTGGAGCGCTGCAGCGTGGTCACGGCCAGCGCCTTGAGCTTGCCGGCGCGGATATTGGGCGCGGCGGTGGCGAGGTTGTCGAAGTTGAAGTCCACCTGCCCGCTCAGCAGTGCCAGCTGCGCCGGGTTACCGCCGTTGTAGGGAATGTGCACCGCAAAGATGCCAGCGTCGCGCTTGAACATCTCGCCCGCCAGATGCCCCGCACTGCCGTTGCCGCCGCTGCCGTAATTGAGCTTGGCGGGGTTGGCCCGGGCGTAGGCAATCAGGTCGGCCAGGGTGTTGATCTTCAGCCGCGCGGCGGTGTCGGCGTTCATCACCAGCACGTTGGGCACGCGCAGGATCTGCGTGATCGGCGCAAAGTCCTTGGCCGCGTCGTAGGGCATCTTGCTGAACAGCCACGGGTTGATGGCGTGCGTGGCCACCGCCGCGATGCCGATGGTCAGGCCGTCGGGGGCCGCCTTGGCGATCAGATCGGCACCGATGTTGCCGCCGCCGCCCGGCTTGTTGTCCATGATCACCGTGCCCAGCGTGTCCTTGACGCGCTCGGCCAGCAGGCGTGCCGTCACGTCGATCGGGCCGCCCGGCGCGTAGGGCACCACCAGGCGGATGGTGCGTGCCGTCTGCGCTTGCGCATGGAGTGTGGTGAGCGCGTTGAGCGCCGTGCCAGCGGCGATGGCGGTGATGAGCGAGCGTCGTTGCATGAGCATCTCCTGCAGTGATGTCGGCAGTGGACTGGGAAGACGTGGGCGGCTTCAGCCCTTGGCTTTGTCGGCCTCGGTGGTGAACGAATCCGCAAAGAACTCTTCTTCGGGCAGGCCGGCCTGCCCGATGTAGTCGGCGCGCGCGGAGTCCACCACGATGGGGGCACCGCAGGCGTACACCTGATGGCCCGAGAGATCCGCAACATCCTGCAGCACCGCGCGGTGCACGAAGCCGGTGCGGCCGGTCCAGTGGTCTTCGGGCAAGGCGTCAGACACCACCGGTACGTAGCGCAGGTGCGGCATCTCGGCCACCTTGGCGCGCACCCAGTCATCCATGTACAGGTCTTGCGGGCGCCGACCGCCCCAGTACAGCACCGCAGGCCGCTCGATGCGCTTGAACTGCATGTGCTCGATGATGGCCTTGATCGGCGCGAAGCCGGTGCCCGAGGCCAGCAGGATCATCGGCTTGGACGAGTCCTCGCGCAGGAAGAAGCTGCCAAACGGGCCTTCAACGCGCAGGATCTCTTTCTCTTTCATCGCACCGAACACATGGTCGGTGAACTTGCCGCCGGGCATGTGGCGGATGTGCAGTTCCACGCCCGGGCCCAGGTGCGGCGCGTTGGCCATCGAGTAGCTGCGCCGTGCGCCGTCGCGCAGGATGAACTCCACATACTGGCCGGCGTGGTAGCGCAGCGTGTCGTTGGCCGGCAGTTGCAGCTGCATCGTCATCACGTCGGGCGACTTGCGCTCCATCGCGGCCACGCGCGCGGGCATCTTCTTCACCGGGAAGGCGTTGGCGTCGGTCACCTGGCGCGATTCCAGCACCACATCCGACAGCGGCTTCGCGCAGCAGGTAAGCACAAAGCCCGCGGCCTCTTCGTCGGCGCTCAGCGCCTTGCTCTGGTGTTCGCCGTGCACCACGCTGCCCTCGAGCTTGCGGCACTTGCACGAACCGCAGGCACCGTCCTTGCAGCCATAGGGCAGGCCGATGCCTCGCCGGATGCCGGCGGCCAGCAGGGTTTCGTCGGAGGTGGCGCTGAAGGTGCGACCGCTGGGCTGCACCGTGATCTGGAAGCTCATTCTTGTATCCTCGGGGCCTGTTGCGGGAGAGGGCGTTGCCCCGTCCCGCGCGAGCGAGATTGTGCCCGCAAACCCTCCTGTTCCCAGCCTGACCAGCCTGTACGCCGCGCGTGCCGGTGCCCTGCCTGCGCGCTTTCGGCGCGAGCGGGTGCTGATTGTCGGTTGCGGTGATGTGGGCCTTCGCGCGGCCGCCCTGCTGCGCCCGCGCACGCGCGTGATCGCGCTCACCTCCACGCCGTCGCGGGTGCCGCAGTTGCGCGGCCAGGGCATCACCGCGCTGCCGGGCAATCTGGACGACGAAGCCACGCTGCAGCGGCTGGCCGGCGTGGCCACCCGGGTGCTGCATCTGGCGCCACCCCCCACCGAGGGCCAGGCCGAGTGGTGGCTGGACCCGCGCACTGCCGCACTGCTGCGCACCCTGCGCCGTCGCGCGCACCCGCTGAGCCTGGTGTATGGCTCCACCAGTGGCGTGTACGGCGACTGCGAAGGCGCATGGGTGAGCGAGGCGCGGCCAGCCAATGCACAAACGCCGCGCGCCATGCGCCGCGTGGATGCAGAGCAGCGGGTGCGTCACCTGGGGCGTGCGTCGGTGAGTTCAGCGCTGGGGGTGGTGCGCGCGTCGGTGCTGCGCATTCCAGGCATCTACGCGGCCGACCGCGAGGGCGGCACGCCGCGTGCACGGCTTGGCAAGGGCACGCCGGTGCTGCGCGCTGAAGACGATGTGTTCACCAACCACATCCATGCCGATGACCTGGCGCGCGCCTGCGTGCTGGCGCTGTGGCGCGCGCGTGCCCAGCGCAGCTACAACATCAGTGACGACAGCTGCATGAAGATGGGCGACTACTACGACGCCGCCGCCGACCTGTACGGCCTGCCGCGTCCGCCGCGGGTGCCGCGCAACACCGCGGCCGACCAGCTGCCGCTGATGCTGCTGTCGTTCATGAGCGACTCGCGCCGGCTGGTCAACGATCGCATGAAGCGCGAACTGCGCCTGGACCTGCGCTACCCGACGGTGCTGGATGGCCTGCGGGCGGGCCTGTCCGGCGTGTAGGCCGCCGGCGTCACACCCCCGAGGGCTTGACCATCGTGCCCATGCGGTCCACCGCACGCAGCTTGAGCGTCTTCACGTCCGAGCCCTGCAGCACCGTCAGCTCCACCTCGGCGTCGGGCCGCGCGCGCTGCCACAGCTTTTTGTAGAACGCCTCGAGCGTGCTGACCTTGGTGCCGTCGATGGCCAGCACCACGTCGCCGGTCTTCAGGCCCGCGCCCTGCGCCGGGCTTTCGGGCGTCACGCGCACCACCTGCACCCGGCCGCCTTGTTCGGTGGAGGTGAGCCCCAGCCAGGGCCTGCGGCTGAGCCGGCTGCTGCCGGTCTGCTCCATCTCGCGCAGGATGGGCTTGAGCAGGTCCACCGGCACGAACATGTTGCCCGGCACGCGCAGGCCGAAACGCTCGGTTTGACCGATGGCATCGGCCACGAACAGGCTGCCGATGCCCAGCAATTCGCCGCGCAGGTTGAACAGCGGCGCACCGCTGTGGTTGCCGCCACCGGCCTGCACCGGCGGGCTGGTGAAGAGCGCCGAGTCGATGTGGTATTCCCAATAGCCCGAGAACGACCGCTTGCTGACGAGATACGTGTTGTCCACGTCGCCCTCGGCGCCACCCACCACACTCATCACCGCGTCGCCGGCATGCACGCTGGCCTGGTCGCCCAGCGGCGCGGGCGCGATGCCCTTGAGCGGCACCAGAGGCCGCACCAGGCCAAAGCCGGTGGCCAGGTCGTAGGCCACCACGCGCGCGGGCAGCGTGCGGTCGTCCTGGGTGACGATCTGCACCTGGTCGGCCTCGAGGATGAGGTAGCCGATGGTGAGCACCAGGCCGTCGGCGTCGATGATCACACCCGAGCCGCGGCGCTGGCGGCCCAGCGTTTCGATGGAACGTGCACCCTCGGCGGCACGCACTTCCAGGCCCACCACCGCGGCGTTGGCGCGCGACAGGGCTTCAAGGGTGGACTGCGCGGACGCGCTGGGGGTGCTGGCGGTCGCGGCTGTGCGGGTGGCGCCCGAGGCTCCCGCAGCAGAGACCGATGCCGCCGGCCACGCCAGAGAAAGACCCAGCGCAAGACTGAGGGCGCATCCCGACAGCAGGGACGCCGCACGGGGGCGATGTTGGTGCTGCATGCTGTTTCTCCCACAGGCCGGCACGACGCTGGTTTGGCAGGTACCGCTCGTTCCGGCGCGGGGGATCGCCCGCCACCGGCCCGTCATGCGCAAGGCCCATGCCGAAGAATGCGACGAAAGCGCGGTGTCGGCAAGGGGGGGATGGTGCCGGAGGCCGGAATCGAACCGGCACGCCTTGCGGCGGGGGATTTTGAGTCCCCTGCGTCTACCAATTTCACCACTCCGGCACAGAGCGAGGCAGCCGAAAATTATGGCACAGTGCCTGCCATGGACTACCCGACGATTGAGGACGCCATCGGCAAGACTCCGCTGGTGCGGCTGCAGCGCATTGGCGCGGCCGACAGCGCGACGCTCGGTACCGTGGTGCTGGGCAAGCTCGAAGGCAACAACCCCGCCGGTTCGGTGAAGGACCGCCCGGCCTTGTCGATGATTCAGCGCGCCGAAGAGCGCGGCGAGATCCGACCCGGCGACACCCTGATCGAGGCGACCTCGGGCAACACCGGCATTGCGCTGGCGATGGCCGCGGCCATCATGGGCTACCGCATGGTGCTGATCATGCCGGAGGACCTGTCGATTGAGCGCGCGCAGACGATGAAAGCCTTTGGCGCCGAGCTCATCCTCACGCCCAAGAGCGGCGGCATGGAATACGCACGCGACCTCGCCGAGAACATGCAGCGCGAGGGCAAGGGCCGCGTGCTTGACCAGTTCGCCAATGCCGACAACCCGCGCATTCATTACGAAACCACCGGCCCCGAGATCTGGGCTGATACGCACGGCAAGGTCACGCATTTCGTCAGCGCCATGGGCACCACCGGCACCATCACCGGCGTGTCGCGTTTCCTCAAGGAAAAGAACCCGGGCGTGAAGATCATCGGTGCGCAACCCAGCGAGGGCTCGCGCATTCCGGGCATCCGCAAGTGGCCGCAGGAGTACCTGCCCAAGATCTACGACGCCTCGCATGTGGACGAACTGGTCTACGTGAGCCAGGCCGACGCCGAGGAGATGTGCCGCCGCATGGCGCGCGAAGAGGGCATCTTTGCGGGCATCTCAGCGGCGGGCGCCTGCTGGGTGGCGCAGCAGATCGCGCAGCGCGAACGCGATGCCACCATCGTGTTCATCGTCTGCGACCGCGGCGACCGCTATCTTTCCACCGGCGTGGTCCCGGCCTGAGCGGCGCTCGGCCGGCTGAACCCGCACCACCGCACACGATGAAGCACGAATTCCGCTTCTGCCCGAACTGCGCCGGGCCGCTGCAGTGGCTGGCTCGCATGGAAGACGGCGGCGAAAAGCAGCGCCTGTCCTGCGCCGGCTGCGAATGGACCCACTGGAACAACCCGACGCCGGTGCTGGCGGCCATCATCGAATACCGCGGCCAGGTGCTGCTGGCGCGCAACGCCGCGTGGCAGCACCGCATGTTCGCGCTGATCACCGGCTTCATGGAGGCGGGCGAGACGCCGCAGGACGGCATCCGCCGCGAGGTGAAGGAAGAAACCAATCTGGACGTGAGCGAACTCGCCCTGGTGGGCGTGTACGACTTCCGGCGCATGAACCAGGTCATCATCGCCTACCACGCGCTGGCCGATGGCGAGGTGAGCCTGTCGCCCGAACTGGCCGAATACCGCCTGTACGACCTGCCCGAACTGCGCTGCTGGCCGGCGGGCACCGGCTACGCGCTGGCCGACTGGCTGCGCACCCGCGGCCACGAGCCGCAGTTTATGGAATGGCCGGCGCGGCGCTGAGCGGACCGGTCGGCCGGCTTGTCAGCGCGCGGTGTGCTTAAAATACGGGCTCGAAGGACCCACCATGAACTTCAACAGGGAAGTGGATACTCGCGGGCTCAACTGCCCCTTGCCCATCCTCAAGGCGAAGAAGGCGCTGGCTGACATGCAAGGCGGGGAAACGCTGCGCGTGGTGTCGACCGACGCAGGCTCGGTGCGCGACTTCCAGGCCTTTGCCAAGCAGACCGGCAATGAACTCATCGACCAGCAGACGGTCGGCAACGAGTTCATCCACATCATCCGCCGGCGCTGAGCTTCAGAGCTTCAGAGCTTCAAACCCCGCAGGTACTCGCGGAACTCGGCGCCCATCACCGGGTGCTTGAGGGCCAATTCAACCGTGGCTTCCAGAAAGCCCTCCTTGCTGCCGCAGTCGTAGCGCTTGCCGGCATAGCGCAGCGCATGCACGCCTTCGTTGTCGATCAGCGCGGCAATGCCATCGGTCAGCTGGATCTCGCCCCCCGCGCCGCGCGGTTGCTGGGCAATGCGGTCGAACACCGCCGGGCTGAGGATGTAGCGGCCCGCCACGCCCAGACGTGAAGGCGCCACCTCGGGCGCGGGCTTCTCGACCATCTGGCGCACCCGTACCAGGTCGTTGGCCACAGCGTCGCCGGCCACGATGCCGTAGCGGCGCACCTGCGCCAGCGGCACATCCTGCACCGCCAGCAGCGAAGTGCCCAACTGCGCAAAACGGTCCACCATCTGTCGCAGCACGCCCGGCCCGCCTTCGGTACCCGCCATCAGGTCATCGGCCAGCAGCACCGCAAACGGCTCGTCGCCCACCAGCGGCCGCGCGCACAGCACCGCATGGCCCAGGCCCAGCGAGCGCGGTTGGCGCACGTACGAACACACCATGTCGGCCGGCGAGAGCGAGCGCACCAGTTGCAGCAGCTCGGTCTTGCCGGCGGCTTCGAGCTCGTTTTCCAACTCATAGGCGGTGTCAAAGTGGTCTTCGATCGCGCGCTTGCTGCGGCCGGTGACGAAGATCATGTGACGGATGCCGGCCTCGTACGCCTCTTCCACCGCGTACTGGATCAGCGGCTTGTCGACGATGGTCAGCATCTCCTTGGGCTGGGCCTTGGTGGCCGGCAAAAAGCGTGTGCCCAGGCCAGCGACGGGAAAGACGGCCTTGCGGATGGGGGGAGTGCTCATCGTGTGTTCCCGGTGTGCAGTTGCGCGCCGGCGTTCAGCCCAGGCGCTGCAGTTGCTCGCGCACCTTGGCCAGCGTTGCGCCGAACTCGGCCATGCGCTTTTTCTCCTGCTCGATCACTGCGGGCGGCGCCTTGGCTACGAAGGCTTCATTCGACAGCTTGCCCTGGGCCTTGGCCATCTCGCCTTCCAGCCGCGCCACCTCTTTGCCCAGGCGCGCCTTCTCGGCGGCCACGTCGATCTGCACGAACAGGCACAGGCGCACGCCACCCACCACCGCCACCGGCGCGGCCTGAGCGGCAGCGGCCCAATCGGCTTCGTTGTCGAACACGCGCACCTCGCTCAGCTTGGCGAGCGCCTGCAGCACCGGCGCGATGCCGCGCATGAAGTCGGCATCGCCCACCGCGTACAGCGGCAGCCGTGTGGCCGGCGATACGTTCATCTCGCCGCGCAGGTTGCGGCAGGCGTCCACCAGGGCCTTGAGCTTGCTCACATTCGCGATCGCTTCGGGGTCGATCTTGTTGGGTTGCGCCTCGGGGTAGCGCGCCACCGCCACCGACTTGCCTGGCAGGCCGGCCACGGGCGCCACCTTCTGCCACAGCTCTTCGGTGATGAAGGGGATCAACGGATGCGCGAGACGCAGGATGGCCTCGAGCGTGCGGATGAGGGTGCGGCGCGTGCCGCGCTGTTCGGCCTCGGTGCCGGTCTGGATCTGCACCTTGGCGATCTCGAGGTACCAGTCGCAGAACTCGTTCCAGACAAAGTCGTAGATCGCGTTGGCGACGTTGTCCAGGCGATATTCCTCAAAGCCCTTGGCCACCTCGGCCTCGACCTGCTGCAGCACGGACGCGATCCAGCGGTCGGCCTGGCTGAAGCGCATGTAGCCATGTGCCTTGCCGCCGGGCGCGCAGTCGGCCTTGGTGTGGTCCATCAGGCCGCAGTCGTGGCCCTCGCAGTTCATCAGTACGAAGCGCGTGGCGTTCCAGAGCTTGTTGCAGAAGTTGCGGTAACCCTCGCAGCGCTTGCTGTCGAAGTTGATATTGCGCCCCAGCGAGGCCAGCGCCGCAAAGGTGAAACGCAGCGCGTCGGCGCCGTAGGCCGGACTGCCTTCCGGAAACTCGGCCTGGGTGTTCTTGCGCACCTGCGGCGCGGTTTCGGGCTTGCGCAGTCCGGTGGTGCGCTTGTCCAGCAGCGGCTCCAAAGCAATGCCGTCGATCAGGTCCACCGGGTCGAGCACATTGCCCTCGGACTTGCTCATCTTCTTGCCGTGCGAATCGCGCACCAGGCCGTGGATGTACACGTGCTTGAACGGGACGCGGCCGGTGAAGTGCGTGGTCATCATCACCATACGCGCCACCCAGAAGAAGATGATGTCGTAGCCGGTGACCAGCACGCTGCTGGGCAGGTACAGGTTGTAGTCGTCGGTGGCGGATTCAGTCTGGTTTGGCCAACCCATCGTGCTGAACGGGACGAGGGCTGATGAATACCAGGTATCCAGCACATCCTCGTCGCGCGTGAGCTTCACGCCGGCGCCCGCCTGGGCCTGCGCCTCGGCTTCGTTGCGCGCCACGTACACCTGGCCCGCCTCGTTGTACCAGGCCGGGATCTGGTGGCCCCACCACAGTTGGCGGCTGATGCACCAGTCCTGGATGGTGTTCATCCACTGGTTGTATGTGTTGACCCATTGGTCGGGGTAGAACTTGACGGCGCCCGAGGCCACCGCGTCGATGGCCTTTTGCGCGATGGATCGTGTGTCTTCCGCTGGCTCCCCGGCGCCGGGCCGCCCCAAGCCGGGGAGGGCCCCCTCGGGGGGCAGCGAACCACGCGCAGCGGGGAGCGTGGGGGCCTTGTTCATCGCGACGAACCACTGGTCGGTCAGCATGGGCTCCACCACTTGCCCGGTGCGTGCGCAGCGCGGCACCATCAGCTTGTGCTTCTTGGTCTCCACCAGCAGGCCCTGCGCCTCGAGGTCGGCTACCACCGCCTTGCGCGCCACGAAGCGGTCCATGCCGCGGTACTTCTCGGGGGCGTGGTCGTTGATGGTGGCATCGAGCGCCAGCACACCAATGATGGGCAGCCCGTGGCGCTGGCCCACCGCGTAGTCGTTCACGTCGTGGGCGGGCGTCACCTTCACCACGCCGGTGCCGAAGGCGCGGTCCACATAGGCGTCGGCAATCACCGGAATCTCGCGGCCGGTCAGCGGCAGCTTCACGCGCTGGCCCACCAGATGCGTGTAGCGCTCATCCTCGGGGTGCACCATCACCGCCACGTCGCCCAGCAGCGTTTCGGGGCGGGTAGTGGCCACGGTCAGTGCCCCATCACCGCTGACCAGCGGATAGGCGATGTGCCACAGGAAGCCGTCTTCCTCTTCGCTTTCCACTTCCAGGTCGGACACAGCGGTCTTGAGCACCGGGTCCCAGTTGACCAGTCGCTTGCCGCGGTAGATCAGGCCCTGCTGGTACAGCCGCACGAAAGTCTCGGTGACCACGGACGACAGCTTGTCGTCCATGGTGAAGTACTCGTGGCCCCAGTCGACGCTGGCGCCCATGCGGCGCATTTGCGTGGTGATGGTGTTGCCCGACTTTTCTTTCCACTCCCACACGCGCGCCACAAAGTTCTTGCGGCCCAGGTCGTGGCGGCTGATCTTTTGTTCCTGAAGCTGTCGCTCCACCACGATCTGCGTGGCGATACCCGCGTGGTCTGTCCCCGGCACCCACAGCGTGTTGTGGCCGCGCATGCGGTGGTAGCGCGTCAGTGCGTCCATGATGGTCTGGTTGAACGCGTGGCCCATGTGCAGCGTGCCGGTCACGTTGGGTGGCGGCAGCTGGATGCTGAACGCGGGCTGTGCCGCGTCGGGCGTGCCCGTGCCGCGCACGCCGGCGCGGGCCATGCCTTCGTGTTCCCACCGTGGGCCCCAGCGCGACTCGATGGCCGCGGGCTCGAAGGATTTGCTCAGGCTGTCCAGCCCGGGTTGAACGGGCTTGGTGGGGGTGTCGCTCATGGTGATCCGAAAATGACGATCGGCACCCGCAGGCGCGCTACCGGTGCCGATGAAGGGATGACCGAATTTTATCGGTCCGCCCGGGGCCCGGCACGCATGGGGTGACGCGGCGGAAAGGGGGCGGACCGGGTATCAGGCGCGGCGGTGCCGCGCACCCCTCAGGCCGAGCCCGGGGGCATGTCGCGCGCGGCCTGGATACAGCGCGACAGCACTTGGCTGTCGCCCACCTGGTTGGCCAGCAGCAGGATCAGCCGCGCATTGAGCAAGGCAGATTGATCGTCGCTCAGGCCCTGGTGTGCGTCCATCAGTTGCTCGTAAAAGCCGTCGGCATCCTGCAGGTTCAACTCGGTCTTCATCGTGGTCTTGAGCACGGCGGTGGTCTGGGCGGGCTTCATGCGCGCGCCTCCGCCGACGCCACAGGCTGTGCGCCCGCGTTGTCGGCAAGGTGGGCCGTCAGCGCCACCGACAACTTGCGCACCAGCGAGCCGTCGACCCTTTCGCCGGTGGCGGCCAGGTAGGCGTCGGGGCGCAGCAGCGCCCAGGCATGACCGAACACCCGGCAGGCGCCCTGCAGATGGCCATCCGGGTCGCGCACATGCTCACGCGCCGAGGGGCGGGCACCCCCGCCCACCACCTGCACACACACCAGTGGTGCACTGGCCGACAGCTGTTGCAGGCGCTGCACGCTGGCGGCATCGAGCGTGCCGAACACCAGCAGCAGCAGCCGGCCGTTGGCCCAGCGCAGCAGGTCGTTCACGCAGCCGGGGCTGCCGTCGGCCCAGCGCAGGCGCACGTTTTGCACCGAGGTGCCGCCGCTGCGGTCGCAGGCGCGCGAGCGGCTGTAGCTGTTGGCCACCGCCATGCGGCCGGTGTTGACCAGCGAGCGCGCAAACGCATGCTGCTTGGCCAGGCTGATGGTGGCGTTGCGGAAGGTGCGCTCCATCCCGTCGGCCGGGCGCAGGAAGCGAGCGGTGCGGTTGGTCACCCGCACGTTCTCGGTGGCCGCCTCGTGGCGCTCGTCGTGGTAGCTGTCCAGCAGCGACGCCGGCGCCTGCCCGCGCAGCACCGCAGCCAGCTTCCAGGCCAGGTTGTCGGCATCGGCCACACCGGTGTTGCCGCCGCGCGCGCCGAAGGGGCTGACGATCTTGGCCGAGTCGCCCATGAAGAACACCCGCCCGTGGCGCATCTGGTTCACGCATTCGCTGCGGTAGGCATACGGCCCCACCCAGACGATCTCCACCTCGGTGTCCTTGCCGAACTGGCGCGACAGGCGCTCGCGCACCACGTCCTCGCGGCTCACGTACTCGGCGTCGGCGTTGGGCGCCATTTGGTAGTCGATGCGCCAGACCTCGTCGCCCATCAGGTGCTGCCACACCGCGCGGTTCTCGTTGAACGGGGCTTCGATCCAGGTGTGGCGCTCGGTGGGCGGGCGTTTGGTGAAGCGCACATCGGCGATGCACCAGCGGTCGTCGCCGCGCTTGGCCGTGACGCTGGCGCCCACCCATTCGCGAAAGGGCGAGCGCGAGCCAGTGGCGTCGATCACATGCTCGGCGCGGATGCGGTAGTCGCCCGCCGGCGTGGTGACCGACAACATGGCGCCGTCGGCGTCCTGCTTGAAGGCGGTCACGCGGCTGTTCCAGCGCAGGTCCACATTGCCGAGCTGCATGATGCGCTCGACCAGATAGCCCTCGATGTAGAACTGCTGGATGTTGATGAAGGCCGGCTGGCTGGACAGGTTGAAGCTGGCTTGCTGGCGCAGGTCGAACGAGTACACCTCGTCGTTGCCGGCAAAGGTGCGGCCCACGCTCCACTGGATGCCCTTGGCGGCGATGCGGTCGAACACCCCCAGACGCTGGAAGATCTCCAGCGACTTTTGCGTGTAGCAGATGCCGCGCGAGCTGGCGCCCTTGACGCCCACGGTGTTGTCCTCGTCCAGCAGCACCGCCGGCATGCCCAGGCGCGCCAGGCAGCAGGCCAGCGTGAGGCCGGTGATGCCACCGCCCACGATCACGATGGGGTGGCGTCCGGGCTGCTTCGAGCCGATTTCCGGCGGCGGCACAAAGGGGTATTCGGGCAGCTGGTAGCCCTGGCCCTGGGTGAATTCGTAGCCGTTGGTGAAGGCGCTCTGGGCGTAGTCGGTGCCCTTGTCGCGACCCTTGTCGTTGAGGTCCATGGCGTGGCCTGTGCGGTGACTGCAGTGACTGCTGGAATGAAAACGATTGGCGGCGTCAGGCCTGCGGGCGCACGAACTCGGGACGGTCGTTTTGCTGCGGCTTGAGCGCACCGGCAGCCTTGCCCTCGGCGCGCTCGCGGCGCCATTGCTGCTTGCGCGCGGTCCATTCGTTCAGCCGCGCGTGGGCGGTCTTGCTTTCCTCGAGCATCTGGAACTCATCAGCAAACTGCGCCGACAACTCCAGCCGCACGCCGTTGGGATCAAAGAAGTAGATGCTGTGGAAGATGTGGTGGTCGGTCACGCCCAGCACCTCCACGCCGTGCGCCTCCAGCCGGGCCTTCATCGCCTTCAGGTCGTCGATGCTGTCGACGCGAAACGCAATGTGGTTCACCCACTTGGGCGTGTTGGGCGAGGGCAGCGCTGCCTCGTCGTCGCCGAGATCAAAGAAGGCGATGAACGAGCCGTCCTGCAGGCGGAAGAAGAAGTGCGTGTACGGGCAGTACTCGCCGGTGGAGGGCACGTGGTCGCTCTGGATGATGTGGTACAGCGGCAGGCCCAGGATGTCTTCGTAGAAGTGGCGCGTTTCCTCGGCGTCGCGCGCGCGGTAGGCGTAGTGGTGCAGCTGCTGGATGGGGGCGGGCGCGGGCAGGGTGGCTGCGGCCACGCTGGATGCTGAGACCGACGCTTGACCGGACGGTGCGCTGGAGAGAATGGCGGCCATGGTGAACTCCTGATGCGGCTGGCAGGTGCGACGTTCGCGGTGCTTGCGGCATGCGCGGCATGCTGTGCCTGAAGCATGGCGCCGAAGCCGAACCTGGCGTTTAACTATGCGTAACGCATTCACTATACCGTAATCTGCGTGCGTTTCCCCGGGCGGCGAGCGCTGCCGGCCGGGGGGCGCGGCATTGAAAGCCGCAATGGCGCTCATTGCCGTTATAGGCCACCTCAATGGTGGGAATTGATCCTCCCAATTGGACGGGGCATGGCGTCGCCGTTACCCTTTGCGCCGTCACCTGCCCGCACGGGCTGGGGCAATTGTTTCCAACCCACTTAGGAGAATTCCATGCCGACCCTGAAGGGCTCCAAGACGGAAGAGAACCTGAAGGCCGCCTTTGCTGGCGAGTCGCAGGCCAACCGCCGCTACCTGTACTTCGCAAACAAGGCCGACGTTGAGGGCCAGAACGACGTGGCAGCGCTGTTCCGCTCCACTGCCGAAGGCGAGACCGGCCACGCGCATGGTCACCTCGAGTGGCTCGAGCAGTGCGGCGACCCGGCCACCGGCCTGCCGATCGGCTCGACCCGTGACAACCTGAAGGCCGCTGTGGCTGGCGAGACGCACGAGTACACAGACATGTACCCGGGCATGGCCAAGACCGCACGCGACGAAGGCTTCGACGAAGTCGCCGACTGGTTCGAGACCCTGGCCAAGGCTGAGCGCTCGCACGCCAACCGTTACGCCAAGGCCCTGAACGAGCTGGTGGACTGATCGCCACACCGCTTGATTGAGCGGTGAGTGTTGGGCGCTGACTCGGTCAGTGCCCAATGCCCAAGGCTCGCGAGGTGAACGCCTCGCCCCATGGCAGGCCGCGGGGCGGTTGCTTGCGCCCCGTCAGGCTCCACGCCGGTGTGCAGGCACCGTGCGCCCGGGGCCTGCGCCAAATCCATCTATGCCGTCCGCGGTTCCGGGACGCTGCATTCCAATTTCTGAACATCGACGAGAGAACAACGACCATGGCACGCGAAGGCAGTCTGGAAGCCCCCACCCGGCACCCGCTGGACTGGCAGAACCCCGAGTTCTACAACGAAGAAGCCTGCTTCAAGGAGATGGAGCGCATCTTCGACATCTGCCACGGTTGCCGCCGCTGCGTGAGCCTGTGCGGATCGTTCCCCACGCTGTTCGATCTGGTGGACGAAGGCCCCACCGGCGAGCTTGACGGCGTCGAGAAGAAGGACTTCTGGAAGGTGGTCGACCAGTGCTACCTGTGCGACCTGTGCTACCTGAACAAGTGCCCCTATGTGCCGCCGCATGAGTTCAACCTGGACTTTCCGCACACCATGCTGCGGGCCAAGGCGATCAAGTTCAAGAAGGGCGAAGTGGGCGCAGGTGAGAAGTTTCTTGCCTCCACCGATGTGCACGGCTCTTTTGCCGGCATTCCCATTGTGGTGCAGGCCGTCAATGCGGTCAGCAAGACCGCCATGGCCCGCAAGGTGATGGAGTCCACCCTGGGCGTCGATCAAAGGGCCTGGTTGCCGGAGCTGGCCGAGCAGAAGTTTCGTTCCAGTGCGCCGCAGGCCCTGAGCACCGAGGTCAAGGACGGCGCCAGCACCCCGGGCAAGGTGGTGATCTTTTCCACCTGCTATGTCAATTACAACGAGCCGGGTATCGGTCACGACCTGCTGAAGATTCTGGACCACAACCAGGTGCCCTATGTCATCGTCGAGAAGGAAAAATGCTGCGGCATGCCCAAGCTCGAACTGGGCGACCTTGAATCGGTCGATCAGAGCAAGCAAGCGAACATTCCGGTCCTGGCTCGTTATGCCCGTGATGGCTTTG
>JBJTCL010000095.1:0-12614 GCA_046091865.1 Burkholderiaceae bacterium
GTGGGCGACAGCGACTCCGACGCCGACACCCACGCGCTGGCGCTGCAGCGCGAGCAGGGCCAGAGCTTCGTGCACCCCTTCGACGCCCCGGACGTGATCGCCGGCCAGGGCACGGTGGCCATGGAGATGCTGATGCAGGTGCAGGCCATGGGCCGCGACCTGGACGCGGTGTTCGTGGCCATCGGCGGCGGCGGCCTGATCTCGGGAGTGGCCAACTACATCAAGGCCGTGCGGCCCGAGATCAAGGTGATCGGCGTGCAGATGAACGACTCTGACGCGATGATGCAGTCGGTGGCCGCCAAAAAACGTGTGGCGCTGAGCGATGTGGGGCTGTTTTCGGACGGCACGGCCGTCAAGCTGGTGGGCGAAGAAACCTTTCGCATCGCGCGCGGGCTGGTGGACGAATTCATTACCGTGGACACCGATGCGGTGTGCGCCGCCATTAAGGATGTGTTCGTGGACACGCGAAGCATCGTCGAGCCGGCGGGTGCGATGTCGGTGGCGGCCATCAAAAAATACGTGGCGCAGCACAAGACCAAAGGCGAGACCTACGCCGCCATTTTGTGCGGCGCCAACATGAACTTCGACCGGCTGCGCTTCGTGGCCGAGCGCGCCGAGGTGGGCGAGGAGCGCGAGGCACTGTTTGCCGTCACCATCCCGGAGGAGCGCGGCAGCTTCCGCCGTTTTTGTGCGCTGATCGGCGAACTTCCGGGCGGGCCGCGCAACGTGACCGAGTTCAATTACCGCATCAGCGACTCGAACGCGGCGCATGTGTTCGTGGGCCTCACCACCCACGGCAAGGGCGAAAGCACCAAGCTGGCCGCGCACATCCAGAAGCACGGCTTCCCCACGGTGGACCTGACGCACGATGACCTGGCCAAGGAGCATGTGCGCTACATGGTGGGCGGGCGTTCGGGCCTGGCGCGCGACGAGCGGCTGCTGCGCTTTGTGTTCCCCGAGCGGCCGGGCGCGCTGATGAAGTTTTTGAACCTGATGCGGCCCACTTGGAACATCAGCCTGTTCCACTACCGCAATCAGGGCGCCGACTACGGCCGCGTGCTGGTGGGCCTGCAGGTGCCCGCGGCAGATGCCAAGGCGTTCAAGGCGTTTTTGGGCGAACTGGCCTACCCGTTCGTCGAGGAAACCGCCAACCCGGCGTACCAGCTGTTCCTGCAGGCCTGAGCCTGCGCAGGCGCGGCGCTACAAGCGCGCGATCCAGCGCTGCTGCGCGGCCAGCTTCTTGACGTCGCGCCAGCGCTGGCACTGGTGGGCCACACGCGGCCACACGCGCAGCAGCACTTCGCATTCGGCCAGCGTGTCGGCGGCGGCCTGATGCCGCACCGCGCACTCGATGCCAAAGTGCGCCATCCATTCGTCCAGCGACCGCGCCCGCACCTGCTCGTGCGTGACGGCGCACAGGTGCTCGATGTCCACCCAGTCGTTGGGCAGGTCGCGCCCCAGATGCTCGCGCACGAAGCGGCCGATCATGGTTTCGTCAAACGCCGAATGAAACGCCAGCAGCGGCGCGGTGCCGATGTAGCTTGCAAACGCCTGCAAGGCCTGCTGCGGCTCGACGCCGTCGCGCTGGCGCTGCGCGCCGATGCCATGCAAAAGGATGTTGTCCTTGGTGGACGCCACCTGCTGGCGCAGCACCACCTCGAAGCTGTCGCCGGGCACGATGGCCAGCCGCCGCGTGGCCCAGTCCACCCGCAGGCCGATGGCGGCAATTGCCAGCAGGCGATCGCGCCGGGCATCCAGGCCGCTGGTCTCCACATCCAGCGCCACCCAGCGTTCCGATGCGCTGGCTTCGTTCGCTTGCGCTGCACCTTGCTCAGCGCCTGCACGGCGCGCCAACCACGGGCTAACAATTGGAATCTGACCCCAATTAATCACGGCGGATCACCGCTCGTAGTCGAGGTGCAGGCGCTGCTGCAGGATGCGCGCCACGCGCAGCGACTCCTTGAGGATGCGGCGGTCGATGTCGTTGAGGCGGTGCACCGGCATTCGGTTGGGGTTGTCGGCATCGGGCAGGTTCTGCGCGCCTTCCAATTGCACCCGCAGGCGCAGCATCTGCAAGAACTCAAAGCCGCCCACCCAGCCGCCGTATTCCGATTCGGCCAGCCCCAGGATGCGGCCCACGCCCTCCAGCCGCTCGCGGGTGCCGGTGGCGGCCAGGCCATGCGCCAGTGCATACAAGCGCGCGGCGTCCACAAAGAGGGCCGTGCCCTGCAGCTTGAGGTCGATCATGCCCTGATCGTCGGTGTCCACACTGCCCAGCCAGTTGAGCGGCGCGCCCGATCGCAACGCATTCACCGCCATCTGCTTCAAAAAGCGGGGCGTGCGCCGCGCCGACTCCACCACCTCGGTGCGCAGGGCTTCGGCCAGCGAGGCATCGCCCGCCAGACAGCGAAAGTCAAAGTAGATGCTGGCGTTCAGCAGGTCCTGCGGCGCCCCGTGATCGATCCACGCGGCAAAGCGCTCGCGCCATTCGCGCAGCGTCACCGCCTTACCGGCCTCGCCTGCCATGATGCCGCCCTTGCACAGCGGATACCCGCAGGCGTCCAGCGCCTGATTGACGGCACGCGCAAACACGCGCACCTGCTCGGCGAATTCGGGCGTGGCGTCGTCGGGCAGGATCAGCGCGTTGTCCTGGTCGGTGGCAATCGTCTGTTCGCTGCGCCCCTCCGAGCCCAGCGCCAGCCAGCAGATGCGCGACAGGTCCACGCCATGGCGCTGCGCCTCGATCTGCAGCAGCCGCTCGGTGAGCACATCGTTCAGGTGGCTGATGAGCGCAGTGAGCTGCCGCGCCTGCACGCCCTGGCTCAGCAGGTTGTGCGCAAAGCGGCGGATCTCGCGGGCGGTGAGCTTCAGCGCCTCCACATCCTGCGCGGCGCGGATGCCGGTGCTCACCTGCTTGAGGCTCAGGCGCTGCATCGCAAACAGGTCGCGCTCGGACACGATGCCCACCGCCACGCCCTCACGCGTGACCGGCACATGGCGGATGCCGTGGCGCGACATCAGCAGCGCGGCATCTTGCGCCGTGTGCTCGGTGGTGAGGCTGCGCACCGGCTGCACCATCACCTGCGACATCGGTGCGCTCAGGTCCACACCGGCCAGCAGCACCCGGCCCAGCACGTCGTAGCGCGTAAGAATGCCCTGCGGATGCCCGGCTTCATCGGTCACCAGCACCGACCCAATGCGCTTGGCGTGCATGGTCGACAGCGCCTCGCGCAAAGGGGTGTCGGGCCGGCAGGCCACCGGCGCGCGCGTGGCCAGCGTGCCCAGCGGGGTTTCCAGCGACTGCTCGGCCAGCGTCTGCGACGAATACGCCACCTGCAGCTCGCGCCGCGACAGCTCCAAAAACTTCTGGATGCGCCGGTTCAGGAAGTCTGCAAACGGCGCGCTGCGCTCGGCCAGCTGGCGCATGGCCAACACCGGCAGCACCAGCACGAAGGTGTCCTGCACCGCCTTGTAGCGCGCCGTCACCGCGCGCTGCGCCACGGCAGCACTCACCGGGAACAGGTCGCCCTGCTCGTACTCGAAGGCATTGACCGCCTGCGCGCCGCTGCCGCGCTCGCCCACCACCGCGCCCTGGCGAATGAAGAACAGCTCGCGCACCGGTCCTTCGTCGGGTGTGGTGATCACCTCATCGGGCGCGTAGTAGCGCTGCTCGCTGCTGGCCAGAAAAACATCCAGCGCCTGCGCGTCCATCTGCGCAAATGGCGGCACGCGCATCAGCTCGGTGCGCAGGTTGGCAAACAGGCTGGGTGATGGCGAAGCGCTCATGCTTGCGGATCCGTCATCTTTTGCGGGCGGTGTGGGGCTTCACATCTGCACCGGCTTGCCGCGCTGACACCGCACGCCTGCGCTCAGCGCTGCGGCTTGGGCAGCTCCAGCGTGATCAGCGGCGGGCCCTTGGCGTCGGCGGCGATCACCGCGCTGCGCACCCCCACCGACTGCAGCATCAGGCCATCGTCGATGCGCGCACCCACGGCATAGGGGCGCGGCGGCTTGCCGTCCAGCGCGATCAGCGCCACGCCGCGACCCGTGGGCTGCGACGCCGGGCTCTGCGGCGCCGCACCCTGCGAAGATGCCTTGCCCGCACCCGGCATGGCACCGCTCACCACGCCGGTGAGCACCAGCCGGCCCTGCAGGGCGTTCGCGGCCGCAGCCGCCACCGCAGCAGCCGGTGCAGCCTGCGACGACGGCCGCGCGCCCAGCGCCTGGGCCAGCGTGCCAGCATCGGGTGCCGCAGCGCCTGCCGCCGGGGCCAGCGAGGCCACCGGCACCGAAGCGGATACCGACGCCGGACCTTGCGGACCGGCACCGAACTTCAGCCCCCAGAACACGGCGCTGGCCGCTGCAGCAGCCCATAGCCCCAAAGCTGCCAGGCGCGGCGCCCAGCGCCTCCGCGCGGGCCGACGGCCCGGCGCACCCCCGGCGGGCGAGGTGCCCGCACCCCGGGCCGCGGATGTGGACCCCATGGGGGCAGCAATTCGGGCTTCTGCGGTCATGAGCGCCCATTATGATTTGTCGAATCCCATCCGACACCCCACTTTTGTCAAATGACTGCGTCGCTGCGCCTCCTGCCTTTGCCTGCCGCCGGCGCGCGCGCGCGGGGCTTCACCCTGATCGAGCTGATGGTGGTGCTGGTCATCATCGGCGTGCTGGCCGCGCTGATCGTGCCCAATGTGCTCAACCGGGCCGACGACGCGCGCATCACCGCCGCACGCACCGACGTCAACAACCTGATGCAGGCGCTCAAGCTGTACAAGCTCGACAACCAGCGCTATCCCACCACCGAACAGGGCCTGCAGGCGCTGGTGGCGCGGCCGTCCAGCGGCCCGGCGGCCGGCAACTGGCGGCCCTACCTCGAAAAGCTGCCCAGCGACCCCTGGGGGCGGCCGTATCAGTACCTCAACCCGGGCATCAAGGGCGAGATCGACGTGATGTCCTTCGGTGCCGACGGCCAGCCCGGTGGCGAGGGCAACGATGCCGACGTCGGCAGCTGGCAGTGACGGCCCGCCCGGCCGACGCCTGAGCGCCGCCAGGGCAGCGGCATCGGTGCCGCCACCGGTATCAGCAACATCAGCGGCTGCACCGGCAGCGCGCGGCTTCACGCTGATCGAGCTGCTGGTGGTGGTGGCGATCATCGCGATCGCTTCGGGCGGCATGGTGTTCGCGCTGCGCGACAACGCCAGCACCCAACTGGACCGCGAAGCCCAGCGCCTGGCATCCTTGCTGGATGCCGCCCGCGCGCAAAGCCGTGCCAGCGGCCGCGCGGTGCGCTGGGTGCCCGCCGAGGGCGGATTCCGCTTTGACGGCCTGGCCGCAGACGCGCTGCCCACGCGCTGGCTGGACCCGTCCACCCGCGCCGCTACCGCCATGCCGCTGGTGCTGGGGCCAGAGCCGCTGATCGGCCCGCAAGAGGTGACGCTGGTGTCCAGCGCCGACCCGACGCGGCGCGTGCGCGTGGCCACCGACGGCCTGGGCCCGTTTGCGCCACAGGCCGGCGCCGAGGCGGCGCGATGAGGCCGCCGACGGCGCATCGCCCTAGCGGCCGCGCGGCACGGCGCGGCTTCACGCTGGTGGAGGTGCTGGTAGCGCTGGCCATCGTGGCCATCGCGCTGATTGCGGCGTCGCAGGCCAGTGCCACGCTCACGCGCAATGCGCAGCGCCAGAACGACCTGCTGTTGGCGCAGCTGTGCGCCGACAACGAACTGGTGCGGCTGCGGCTGCTGCAGCAAATGCCCGGTGTGGGCGACACCGTAAGCCCGTGCGAGCAGGGCGGTCGCAGCTTCGAGGTGGCGCTGACGGTGCGCCCCACGCCCAACCCGAGCTTTCAGCGGGTGGATGCGCAGGTGCGCACCGAGGGCCAGTCGGTGCTGCGCGTGTCGACCGTCATCGGGCGCTACTGAACCGCTACTGAACCGCTACTGAACGCAATGGCTCCCATGCAGTCCCGGCGCTTGCGCGGCTTCACCCTGATCGAGCTGATGCTGGCCATCGGCGTGATGGCGGTGCTGGCTGCGCTCAGCTGGCGCGGCGTGGATGCGATGGTGCGATCGCGCGACATCACCGAGGAGCGCTCGGCGCAGGTGCTGGCGCTGCAGTCGGGGCTGGCGCAATGGGCGGCCGACCTGGACGCGATGGAGCCCACCGGACTGGTGGCCGCCATCGACTGGGACAGCCAGGTGCTGCGCCTGACGCGGCGCGCCAGCGCATCCGACGCCGCGGCGCTGCGGGTGGTGGCCTGGACGCGTCGCGCCGACGGGGCCGTGGCAACCCCTGGCACGCCCGCTGGCGGCCGATGGCTGCGCTGGGAATCCACCCCTGTCGTCACCCGTGAGCAGTTGCTGCAGGCCTGGGATCTGGCCGCCCGCTGGGCGCAAAGCCCGGACGACACGCTGCGCCGCCGCGAGGTGCCCATCGCCGCACTGGCCGAGTGGCAGGTGTTTTATTACCGCGGCGACGCCTGGACCAACCCGCTGTCCAGCGCCGCGGGCGGGTCCATCCCCTCGCTGCCTGCGCAGGGCCCGCTTGCCGGGCTGGGGGCCGGGCTGGGTGCCACGCCGGCACCTGCCCCCGACGGCGTGCGGCTGGTGTTGCAGTTGCCCGAAGCCGGCGCCATCGGCGGGCGGCTGCAGCACGACTGGGCGCAGCCCACCGCAGGCGGGGGCAAGTCATGAGCCATGGCGCGATGCCCTGTGCACACCCTGTGCTGCCACGCCGGGCGCAGCGCGGCGCCGCCTTGCTGCAGGCCATGCTGACGGTGGCCCTGGTGGCCACCTTTTCGGCGGCGGCGGCGTGGCAGCAGTGGCGCGGCATCGAGGTGGGGTCGGCCGAGCGGCAACGCCAGCAGGCCAGCTGGATCCTGGTGGGCGCGCTGGACTGGGCCAGGCTGATCCTGCGCGAAGACGCGCGCAGCGGCGGCGCCGATCACTTGTCCGAGCCCTGGGCCATTCCGCTGGCCGAGGCGCGGCTGTCGACCTTTCTGGCCGCCGAGCAGGGCGTGGCCACCACCGGCGACGGCATCGACCTGCCCGAGGTGTTCCTGGCTGGCCAGATCACCGACCTGCAGTCGCGCCTGAACCTGACCAACCTGGCGGCCACCCGCAGCGACGACGAGCCCGCCTACGCCGAGTTTGAGCGGCTGTTCGAGCAACTGGGCCTGCCCCCGGCCGAGCTGGCCACGCTGACCGCCGCACTGCGTTCGGCCAGCGACGCGCGGCCCGAAGCCCGCGCCAACCCGGCACCGCTGATGCCCACCCGCGTGGAGCAACTGGCCTGGCTGGGCCTGAGCGACGCCAGCCTGCGTGTGCTGGCGCCGCATGTGAGCCTGCTGCCGGTGACCACGCCGCTGAACCTCAACACCGCCAGCGCCGAGCGCATTGCCGCCGTGGCACCCGGGCTGGGCCTGGCCGATGCGCAGCGTCTGGTGGCCGAGCGCGAGCGGTCGCACCTGCGCAGCGTGGCCGATGCCGCGCAACGCCTGCAGCTGCGCGACAACCCGTTCAACGACACACGCTTTTCGGTCAACAGCCGCTTCTTCGAGGTGCGCGGACGGCTGCGCATCGAGTCGCGGGTGATCGAGGAGCGCTCGCTGGTGCGCCGCGACGGCATCGATGTGAAGGTGGTGTGGCGCGAGCGCGTGGCCGCGCCGTCGTGAAGGCCCCCGTGCCGGCGCCGTCCCCACCGTTCTTGCCACCTTTCTTGCCCCGTCCGAGTCACAGCCGCTGCCTACAATGACCCGTTCCATGCCACGCCCATGCGCTCACTGATCGTCGCCCTGCCCTCGCCTGTGCAAGCGCCTGTGCAAGCGCATGCAGGAGCGCCCGTGGACGCGTCCCTGCAAGCGCAGCCTGCGGGTGCGGCCGAGCTGGACTACCTGCTGGTACAGCCGGGTGCGCCGGCGCAGGCCGGGCGCGCCGCCGCCACGCTGCTGCCCGCGCCCAGCGGCGCCGGCGCCGAGGTGGTGGCCCTGCTGCCGGCTGCGTCGGTGTCATGGCACGCGGTGCAACTGCCCAAGGGGGTGGGGTTGTCGTCGCCGCGGCTGCGTGCGGTGCTCGAGGGCCTGCTGGAAGACCGCCTGCTGGACGAGCCTGGCCAACTGCATCTGGCCAGCTTTGCGCGCAATGGCAGCACCGGCGAGGTGTGGGTGGCCGCCTGCGACCGCGAATGGCTGCAGCGCTGGTGCAGCCTGCTGGAAGCCGCCCAGCGGCCGGTGGACCGCATCGTGCCCGAGGCGGTGCCGCAGGACAGCGGGCCCGCGCTGCTGCAGGTGCTGGGCGACGCCGACGAACCGCAGGCCTGGCTGTGCGATCGCGATGGCGTGTGGTGCGGCCCGTTGTCAGCGCTGACGGCGCTGGCTTCCACGCGACCTGATGCGATGGACGCGCTGGACGTGCGCAGCGAGCCGCAGACCGCCGCGGCGGCCGAACATGCGCTGCAGCGCCCGGTGCGCGTGGCCAGCGCCGCCCAGCGGCGCGCCGAAGCGGTGGAGGCTGCGTCGGACTGGAATCTGGCCCAAGGCGAGTTCGACGCCTCGGGCGGCCGGCGTGCGCTGCGCCATGCGGGCCAGCGGGCGGCGCAGGCGCTGGTGTCGCCGCAATGGCGTGCGGCGCGCTGGGGTGCCGTGGCGCTGCTGCTGGCGCACCTGGTGGGCCTGAACGCCTGGGCAGTGCATGAGCAACGCGCCCTCGCCGACAAGCGGGCGGCGGTGCAGCAGGTGCTGACCCGCAGCTTTCCGCAGGTCAAGGTGGTGGTGGATGCGCCGCTGCAGATGGAGCGCGAGCTGGCCGCGCTGCGTCGCAGCAGTGGTGCGGCGGCCGCGGCCGATCTGGAAGCGCTGCTGGGCGCTTTGACCGCACCGAGCGGGTCCGGCGCTACAGCGGCTTCGGCTTCGGCATCGTCTGCGGCATCACCCACGCCAAGCCAGATCGAATTTGCGCAAGCCGAATTGCGCTTGCGTGGCATGGCGCTGCAGGGCGCCGATGTGCAGGCGGTACGCGATCGCGCCAAGGCGATCGGTGCCACGGTGGATGTGCAAGGCGATGTGCTGGTGCTGCGCCGCCAGGAGGCCCGGTGATTGCGCTCGTTCAGGGATCGCAAACGGTGTCGCGCGGGGGTGTGCGCTTGGGCGCGCGCTGGCAGGCACTGGCGCCGCGCGAGCGCACGCTGCTGGCGCTGGCGGCAGCGGTGGTGGGAATTGCATTGCTGTACCTGTTGGCGGTGCAGCCTGCATGGCGCGTGGTGCGGGCGGCCGGTGCCGAGCATGCGCGGCTGGACGCGCAACTGCAGCGCATGCAGCAGCTCGAGCGGCAGGCGCAGGCCCTGCAGTCCTCTGCTGCGGCCCCTGCAGCCGGTTCCGGTGCCGGCACCGGTGCTGGTCTCGGCGCTGGCGCTTCAGCGCTGCAGGCCAGCGTGCGGCAACGGCTGGGCGACAAGGCGCGGGTGCAGGTGGGCGCCGAGCGCGCCGAAGTGGCCTTGAGTGGCGTGGCGCCCGAGTCGTTGGCGCAGTGGCTGCAAGAGGCGCGCGTGAATGCGCGCTCGCTGCCGCTGCAGGCGCGGCTGACGCGCAACGCCGCCGGCCAGTGGGACGGAACCCTGGTGATGTCCTTGCCATGAAGCCCGCGCGTCCATCGGCACACCCCCTGAGGGCCGCGGCCCATCCTGCCGCCCAGCCGCGCATGCGCGGCTGGGCGGTGGCCGGCGTGCTGGTCGGCGCGGTGCTGGCGCTGCTGGTGTTTGCGCCGGCGCGCTGGCTAGCGCACGCCGTGGCGCAGGCCACCGGCGGCCGGGTGGTGCTGGCCGATGCGCGCGGCACGCTGTGGAGCGGCCACGCCCGCGCGGTGCTCAGCGGCGGCGAGGGCAGCCGCGACGCCATGGCCCTGCCCGGCCGAGTCCACTGGACCTTGCGCCCGATGCTCAACTTCAGCGCGGGGGCCGGCGCACGCCTGGCGCTGCGCGCCGACTGCTGCACCGATCAGCCCCTGCGCTTGCAGTTGCAGCCGCGCTGGGGCCATGGCCTTCTGAGCGTGGCCGACGGCAGCTCACGCTGGCCTTCGGCATGGCTGACCGGCCTGGGCACGCCATGGAACACGCTGCAGCCCGATGGCCTGCTGCAACTGTCCACCCGCGGCCTGGCCGTGCGCTGGGCCCAGGGCCGCATCGACATCGACGGGCAAGCCGAGGTGCTGGCCGATGCGATGTCGTCGCGGCTGTCGACCCTGCGTCCGCTGGGCAGCTACCGCTTGCAGCTCACCGGCGGCCCCACACCCGCCCTCACCCTGCAAACGCTGGCGGGCAGCCTGCAGCTCAGCGGGCAGGGCCAGTGGGTGGGTGGGCGGCTTCGCTTCGAAGGACTGGCCCAGGCCGAAGCCCAGCGCGAAGACGCCCTGGGCAACCTGCTCAACCTCATCGGGCAGCGCCGCGGCGCGCAGTCCCGCATTACTCTGGGCTGACACGGCAGCACAGGCTTCATCAGGGCGCACACCATGACGCGACTCCATTCCTTCCGACCGGCGCAACGCGGTCTGGCCACGACGCTGGCCGCCACGGTGCTGACGACGCTGCTGGCCACCGCCGGCACCGCCGCACTGGCGCAACGCCCCGGCGAGCCGGTGACGCTGAACTTCGTCACCGCCGAGATCGACGCCGTGGCGCGCACCATGGCCACCATCACCCAGCGCAACATCGTGGTCGATCCGCGCGTCAAGGGCTCGGTCACGCTGAGCACCGACAAGCCGGTGGCCCCTGCCGAGGCGTGGAACCAGTTTCTGGCCACGCTGCGCCTGTCGGGCTTTGCGGTGGTCGACAGCGCCGGGCTGCTGAAGGTGGTGCCCGAGGCCGATGCCAAGCTGCAGGGCGGCCAGGTGCTGGCCGACGGCACCGCGCCTGCCGGCGGGCAGATCGTCACGCAGATCTTCCGGCTGAGCCACGAGAACCCCAACAACCTGGTGCTGCTGCTGCGCCCGCTGATCAGCCCCAACAACACGATCAACGTGAACCCGGGCAGCAATGCGCTGGTGATCACCGACTACGCTGACAACCTGCAGCGCATCGCGCGCATCATTGCGGCGCTGGACGTGTCCAACGCGACCGACGTGGAGGTGCTGCCGCTGCAGCATGCGCTGGCGGTGGATCTGGCGCCGCTGGTGGCGCGGCTGATGGAAGGCAGCGGCACGCTGCCGCTGGCCGCCGCACCGGGTCAGGTGGCCGACACCTCGTTTCGCACCCAGGTGATCGCCGAGCCGCGCAGCAATGCGCTGGTGGTGCGCGCGGCCAACCCGGCGCGGCTGGCGCTGGTGCGATCGCTGGTGGCCAAGCTCGACCAGCCCACGGCGGCCCAGGCCTCGGGCAACATCCATGTGGTCTACCTGAAGAACGCCGACGCAGTAAAGCTCGCCACCACGCTGCGAGCGGCCATTGCGGGGTCGGGCGGCAGCGCTGCGGCCAGCGGGCCGCTGAACCTGCCCACGCCCACGGTGGGCGCGCAGCTGGGCATGGCCAGCCCCGGCGCCAGTGCCGCCAGCACGCCGGTGCAGGCGTCGGCGCAACCGTCCACAGGCGGCCAGATCCAGGCCGACCCCGCCACCAACTCGCTGATCATCACCGCCCCCGAGCCGCAGTACCGCCAGATCCGCGCGGTGATCGACCGGCTGGACCAGCGGCGCGCGCAGGTGTTCGTGGAAAGCCTGATCGCCGAGGTCAATGCCGACCGAGCCGCCGAGTTCGGCATCCAGTGGCAAGGCGCGCTGGGCAACAAGGGCGATCCCAACATCGGCGTGCTGGGCACCAACTTCAGCATCGGCGGGCAAAACATCATCAGTCTGTCCACCCAGGGGGCCAGCGGCGCGGCGCGCCCTGCCACCGGCCTGAACCTGGGCGTGGCGCACAACACCCTGGGCGTGTACGTGCTGACCACGCTGGCGCGCTTCATCGAGACCAACGGCGACGGCAACATCCTGTCCACGCCCAATCTGCTGACGCTGGACAACGAAGAGGCGCGCATCGTCATCGGCCAGAACGTGCCCTTCGTCACCGGGCAGTACACCAATGCCAACGTGGGCGGCACCGGCGCGGTGAACCCGTTTCAGACGATCGAGCGCAAGGATGTGGGCCTGACGCTGCGGGTGAAGCCGCAGATCAGCGAGAACGGCACCGTCAAGCTGCAGATCTACCAGGAGGTGTCGAGCGTGCAGCCGTCGTCGGTCAATTCACCGTCGGGGCTGATCACCAACAAGCGCTCGATCGAATCGAACGTGCTGGTGGAAGACGGCGGCATCGTGGTGCTGGGCGGCCTGCTGCAGGACGAGTTCTCGGGCAACCAGGAAAAGCTGCCCGGCCTGGGCGACATTCCGCTGTTCGGTAACCTGTTCAAGGCCGAAACGCGCAGCCGCAAGAAGACCAACCTGATGGTGTTCCTGCGGCCGGTGGTGGTGCGCGACGCGCAGCAAACCGAATCACTGTCGATGGACCGCTATGACCTGATGCGTTCGCGCCAGCAAGGCGCGCAACCGCAGCCCAACCGCCTGCTGCCGATCGACGGCGCTCCGGCCTTGCCCTCGGCCCCGGTACGCCCGGCACGCCCGGGCGCTGCCACGCCGCCGGCC
>JBJTCL010000096.1:0-10124 GCA_046091865.1 Burkholderiaceae bacterium
CCCTGCACACCCCCCACCGCGCCCTGCCGCTGTTTGTCCGATGAGCAATTTCGATCACTTCGTGGGCACCCGTCCGGTGTCGGAGCAGCATGCCTTTGACACCGCTGCGCTGACCGACTGGCTGTCGCGCCACCTGCCCGGCTTTGCCGGCCCGCTGGCGGTGGAGATGTTCAAGGGCGGCCAGTCCAACCCCACCTACAAGCTCCTCACACCCAAGCGCACCTATGTGATGCGCGCCAAGCCGGGCCCGGTGGCCAAGCTGCTGCCGTCGGCGCATGCGATCGAGCGCGAATTTGCGGTGATGCGCGGCCTGCACGGCACCGGCGTACCGGTGCCCGAGATGCTGTGCCTGTGCGAAGACGAATCCGTGATCGGCCGCGCCTTCTACGTGATGGAGTTCATGCAGGGCCGCGTGCTGTGGGACCAGGCCCTGCCCGGCATGAGCACCGACCAGCGACAGGCCATTTACGGCGAGATGAACCGCGTGATCGCCGCACTGCATTCGGTGGACTTTGCAGCACGCGGGCTGGCGGGCTTTGGCAAGCCGGGCAACTACTTCGAGCGGCAGATCGGCCGCTGGAGCAAGCAGTACGTGGCGTCCATCACCCAGCCCATCCCCGAGATGGACCATCTGATGGAGTGGCTGCCCAAAAACATGCCGGCCAGCGCTCGCGACGAAAAGCAGGTGTCCATCGTCCACGGCGACTACCGGCTGGACAACACCATGTTCCACGGCGACGAGGCGCGCATCATCGCGGTGCTCGACTGGGAACTGTCCACGCTCGGGCATCCGCTGGGTGATTTCAGCTACCACTGCATGGCTTGGCACATCACGCCAGGCACCTTCCGCGGCATTGGCGGACTGGACCTCAAGGCGCTGGGCATTCCGTCCGAGGACGAGTACATCCGCATGTATTGCGACCGCACCGGCATCACCACGCCAGCCGACCTGAAGGCCGACTGGAACTTCTACCTCGCCTACAACATGTTCCGCATGGCCGCCATCCTGCAAGGCATCGCCAAGCGGGTGGAGATGGGCACGGCGTCCAGCGCACAGGCCATCAGCTCGGGCGCCGGCGCGCGACCCATGGCCGAGATGGCCTGGAAATTCGCACAGCAGGCCTGAGCCCCACACACCCCTTTTTTGACCGATCACCACCGGAGACATTGATGGATTTCGACTATTCGCCCAAGACCAAGGAGCTTCAGGCCCGACTGCTGAAGTTCATGGACGACCATATCTACCCGTCCGAGCAGAAGTACAAGGACGAGCTTGAGGCCAACACCGCCGCGGGCAAGCGCTGGAGCGCGCTAAAGACCATCGAAGACCTCAAGCCCAAGGCACAGGCCGCCGGCCTGTGGAACCTGTTCCTGCCCAAGGACAGCGCCGAGCAGGCGGGCTACCCCGGCGCGGGCCTCAGCAGCCAGGAGCACGCGCCGCGGGCCGAGTTCTTGGGCCGTGTGCCGTGGTCCCGCGAGGTTTTCAACTGCTCGGCGCCCGACACTGGCAACATGGAAACCATTGCGCGCTACGGCAGCGCCGAATTGCGCGCGCGCTGGCTCAAGCCGCTGCTCGAGGGCAAGATCCGTTCGGCCTTTGCGATGACCGAGCCCGAGGTGGCCTCCAGCGACGCCACCAACATCTGCACCCGCATCGAGCGCCAGGGTGACGAGTACGTGATCAACGGCCACAAGTGGTGGATCTCGGGCGCGGCCGACCCGCGCTGCGCGCTGTTCATCACCATGGGCAAGACCGACCCGGAGGCGCCCAAGCACTCGCAGCAAAGCATGGTGATCGTGCCGGCCGATGCCAAGGGCATCCGTATCGTGCGCCCGCTGAACGTGATGGGCTACGACGACGCGCCGCACGGCCATGTGGAGATGTATTTCGAGAACGTGCGCGTGCCCGCCAGCAATATCCTGCTGGGTGAAGGCCGCGGTTTCGAGATCGCGCAAGGCCGCCTGGGCCCGGGCCGCATCCACCACTGCATGCGCCTCATCGGCCTGGCCGAGCGCGCGCTGGAACTGATGTGCCGCCGAGCCTCGTCGCGCGTGGCCTTTGGCAAGACGGTGGCGCAGCAGACGGTGACGCAAGAGCGCATCGCCGAGGCGCGTTGCAAGATCGACATGGCGCGCCTGCTCACGCTCAAGGCCGCATGGCTGATGGACACCGTGGGCAACAAGGTGGCGCGCACCGAGATCGCGATGATCAAGGTGGTGGCGCCCAACATGGCCTGTCAGGTGATCGACTGGGCGATGCAGGTGCACGGCGGCGGCGGCATGTGCGACGACTTCCCGCTGGCCAGCGCCTACGCGCATGCACGTACGCTGCGCTTTGCCGACGGCCCGGACGAGGTGCACCGCAACGCGATTGCCAAGTGGGAACTAGGCAAGTACGGCGAGTACGGCCGTAGTGCCGAACCCGCCATCACCCGCGGCGCCTGAGCAGCACCATGATCGACGTCTACACCTGGCCCACGCCCAACGGCCACAAGGTGCACATCCTGCTGGAGGAATGTGGCCAGCGGCTGGGCCGCGACTGGCGCGCCATCCCGGTGAACATCGGCAGCGGCGACCAGTTCAAGCCCGAGTTCCTGAAGATCAGCCCCAATAACAAGATCCCGGCTATCGTCGATCCCAACGGACCTGACGGCAAGCCGATGGCGTTGTTCGAATCGGGTACGATCCTGGTGTATCTGGCGTCGAAGTTCGGCAAGTTCATGCCCCGGTCCGACCGGCAGAAGTTCGAGACGCTGCAGTGGCTGATGTTCCAGATGGGCGGCGTGGGACCGATGCTGGGCCAGGCGCATCACTTTCGCATCTATGCGCCCGAGAAGGTCGAGTACGCGATCAACCGCTACAGCAACGAAGCCAAGCGCCTGTACGGCGTGATGGACAAACGGCTGGCCGAATCAAAGTTTCTGGCGGGCAACAGCTACAGCATCGCCGACATCGCCACCTTCCCGTGGCTGCGCAGCTGGCAGAACCAGGGCGTGCAGATGTCGGACTACCCGAACGTGGAGCGCTGGTTCAACACCATTGCGGCACGGCCTGCGGTGCAGCGCGGCGTGCAGGTGCTGGCCGACCTTCGCAAACCGCTGGTGGACGACAAGGCGCGCGAGGCGCTGTTCGGCAAGGCGCAGTACCAGCGTCGCTGAGCGTCCACAAAAGCCACCGGGCACCTCGGAGGGTCCCCGGATGCCTTGGCGTCAGCCGCCGCGGGATGCGGCGCCTGCGTCGGGCAAGGCGTCGCGGCTCACCAGCAGCCAGTGTGAGGGTGCAGTGGCCTCCGGGGCACGCACCCGCGTTCCACGGAAGAACACGTTCACGTGTTCGAGCTGATCGCCCGAAATCTGCCACGGCCCCGAGCCGTGCACGCTGCGCTCTTCGCCGGCCTTGAGCTGCAGGCGCGCCACGCGCTGTTGTCCATCCATCACGCAAATCGCGGCATCGCGCTCGGCGCGCAAGTGCACATAGGTGTCGGGCTTGCCACGCGACACCGCATCGATGCGCGCCGGCTGCGGCGTCCAGGCGCAGGCCGCGCCATCCGCCGACGGTTGAACGACCAGGGTCTGCACGGGCTCGGCATGGGGCACCGGCGACGTGTCCAGTGCGTGCGCCACCGGCACGGTGGTCGCCGTGGTCGGCGTGGCCATGGGCGACATGGATGGCATGACGGCCGGGATGCCGGTCGGCATGGCACCCGGCATCTGCACGCCAGCGGCCATCCAGCGATCGACCGCAGGGCCTGTGGCGGGCGCCGGTCGCGATGCCCACCAGCCAGCGGTAATCAAGGCGCAGGCCAGCGCCACCGAGCCAGTGAGCACGGGCCACGAACGATGGCGGCCGGTGTCGATCGCAATCAGCGGTGCGACCGGAGGTGCGGCCGAAGTCAGTTCCAAGGAGGGAGCTAAGGACGGAGCCGCAGCAGCAACGGCCTCGGCCGGCGGCGGTTCGCGATCGGGAAGGTCCAGCCCCAGCTTGCGCAGCACATGGCGCCCGGTGGCCAGCTTGATGGCGGGCGAATAAAAGCTGCTGTCGCCGCCGTTTTCGAGCTGGGTGAGTTGGGCCACCGACACCGTGGCGCGCGCGGCCAGCTGCACGTGATCCAGCGCGCGTGCCTGGCGCGCGCTGCGCAGGAACTCGGCATCAATGGCGTCCCAAACCTTCATGAACAGCGGATTCCGAAGACCGAAAAGCGTCGTGTGGACTCGGAAATGTCTGGGAGAGTGGACGCAGGGTCCAGAAACAGGATGTAACCAGAGTCGCGCGCGCGACAGGTGCGTGCGGCCGCACCTGGCCTGCCCGGAGGGAATCGAACCCCCGACCCACAGCTTAGAAGGCTGTTGCTCTATCCATCTGAGCTACGGGCAGCGTGGTCGGAGCGAGAGGATTCGAACCTCCGACCCTCTGGTCCCAAACCAGATGCGCTACCAGACTGCGCTACGCTCCGACAGGGTCGATTCTACCGACCCCCTCTCAGGCGGCGGGCTGCAACCCGCCCAGCACCGCCGTGCTGGCCTGCACCGCCGCCCGGCGGTGATAGAAGTTCAGCGCACGCGCGCCGCCCAGTTCCTCGCCACCGCCTGCGCGACCCGGCCCGCCGTGCAGCGACTGCGGCATCACATTGCCGTGACCGCTGTGCAGCGCCGCCACATCGGGCGAGATCACATGCACGCGGCCATGACTGTCGGCCAGCTCTGCAGCAGCGACAGCCAGTGCACCCGCATCGCTGCCGTACACCGAAGCCACCAGCGAGCCCTGACCGCGGCGGATCAGCTGCAGCGCGTGGTCGGCATCCCGATAAGGCAACAGCGTGGACACCGGGCCGAACACCTCCATGTCGTGCACCAGCGGCGTGTGGTCGGCGTCGCTGGCGCCCAGCAGCGTGGGCCCCAAGCAGCAGGCTACCGCGGCGTCGGCGTCCACCAGCGCATGCTGCTGTCCGTCGTGCAGCACCTGGGTGTGGGCCTTGAGCTGATCCAGGCCTTCGCGCACCGCATGCCACTGGGCGCGGCTGACCAGCGCACCCATGCGCACCGCCTCGTTGCGCGGGTTGCCCACGGTGGTCTTGGCCAGCCGCGCCGAGATCGCTTCGGCAGCGGCCCGATAGTGTTGCTGCGGCACGAAGACGCGGCGGATGGCGGTGCATTTTTGGCCCGACTTGATCGTCATCTCGCGCGCCACCTCCTTGACCACCAGGTCAAAGGCTTCGCTGCCCGGCGCGTCGGACGGCAGCATCAGCGCCGAGTTGATGCTGTCGGCCTCGATGTTGACGCGCACCGAGCGCTCGGCCACGGCCGGGTGCGAACGGATCACGCGCGCCGTGTCGGCCGAGCCGGTGAAGGACACCACGTCAAAGGGCTGCAACTGGTCCATCAGGCCGGCCGAGCTGCCGCAGATCACCGACAGCGCACCCGCGGGCAGCACGCCGGCGTCCACCACGTCCTTGACCATGCGCTGCGTGAGCCACGCGGTGGAGGTGGCGGGCTTGACGATCACAGGCACGCCCGACAGCAGCGCGGGCGCGGCCTTCTCCCACAGGCCCCAACTCGGAAAGTTGAAGGCGTTGATGAACAGCGCCACGCCACGCGTGGGCACCAGCAGGTGCTGCGACTGGAACAACGGGTCTTTGCCCAGGCGGGCCGCCTCGCCGTCAAGCATGAAGCGGCGCTCGCCCAGCGACTCGCCCATCTTGGCGTACACGCCCAGGGTGTAGATGCCGCCGTCGATGTCGATGCCCGAATCGCTCTTGACGGTGCCGCTGTTGGCCGTGGCGATGTCGTAGTAGGCGTCGCGCTGCGCCTGCAGCACCTTCACCACCGCGCCCAGCATCGCGCCGCGCTCGCGGTAGGTCATGGCGCGCAGGGCGGCGCCGCCCTGTTCACGCGCAAAGGCAAATCCGGCGGCCAGATCGAGCCCGGTCGCGTCCACCCGCACCAGTTCGTTGCCCAGCACCGGGTCGTGCAGCGCCGTGCCTGCGCCCTGCCCCGCCTGCCAGCGTCCTGCCCAGAAATTGCTCAAGAGTTCCGTCATCGCATCTCCTTGGTGGTCTGTCCCGGGGAATCAGGTGGAAGCATTGCGCATCGGCGCAAGATGCAGTATCTTGCCTGCTTCTACCCAGAACTCATGGTGTGTCCAAGCAGGCCACTATAGTGCAACCGATGGCCAACGAAATGCTGCAGCAAGCCCCAGCCGAGTCCGCTGACTCTGCCGATTCCGCCCAGAAAGACCCGTTCCTCATGGCCTTGGGCGACCGGGTGCGTGCGCTGCGCGGCCGCCGCGGCATGACGCGCAAGGCCCTGGCCGCCAGCGCCGACGTGTCCGAGCGTCACCTGGCCAATCTGGAGTACGGGCTGGGCAATGCGTCCATCCTGGTGCTGCTGCAGGTGGCGCAGGCGCTGCAGTGCCCGCTGGCCGAGCTGCTGGGCGATGTGACGACCTCCAACCCCGAGTGGCTGCTGCTGCGCGAGATGCTCGAGCGCTGCGACGAGCCGACGCTGCGCCGCGTGCGCTCGGCGGTGGCCGACGTGCTGGGCAACACCGGCAGCGCCCAGCGCAGCAGCCGCATCGCTCTGGTGGGCCTGCGGGGCGCTGGCAAAACCACGCTGGGCCAGATGCTGGCCGACGATCTGGGCTTTCCGTTTGTGGAACTCAGCCGCGAAATCGAGAAGTTCGCGGGCTGCAGCATCGCCGAGATCCAGGCGCTGTACGGCGTCAATGCCTACCGCCGCTACGAGCGCCGCGCGCTGGAAGAGGCGATCCAGATCTACCCCGAAGCGGTGATCGCCACGCCCGGTGGCCTGGTGTCTGACACCGCCACCTTCAACGAGATGCTGTCGCACTGCACCTCGGTGTGGCTGCAGGCCGAGGCCGAGGACCACATGAAGCGCGTGATCGCCCAGGGCGATATGCGACCCATGGCCGCCAGCAAGGAGGCGATGGAAGACCTGCGCGGCATCCTGGCCGGACGGGCGGCCTTCTACAGCAAGGCCGACTTCAGCCTGAACACCAGTGCCCAGCCGCTGGAGCAGACCTTCCGGGCGCTGCGCCACATGATCCGGGATGCACTGAAGCTCCCGGCCTGATACAAACTGATTCAAAATAACATGCATAAAAGTGCTTGACATGGATTCATTGTCTGCACTATGATGCCTGTCATGCGCTGAGGAGACCCTTGGCGCAAGACCCAAGCCGAACGCACCAAACCCTTCAGGAGACTGTTCATGACCACCGATACCCGTATTGAGTACCAGACCCACCCGAGCCAGTACCACCACTGGAAGCTGAGCTTCAACGGCCCCGTGGCCACGCTGGCCGCCGACTTCGACGAGAACGCCGGCCTGCGCCCTGGCGACAAGCTCAAGCTCAACAGCTACGACCTGGGCGTGGACATCGAGCTCAACGACGCGCTCAACCGCATCCGCTTCGAGCACCCCGAGGTGCGCACGGTGGTCGTCACCAGCCTGAAGGACAAGGTCTTCTGCTCGGGCGCCAACATCTTCATGCTGGGCGTCAGCAGCCATGCCTGGAAGGTGAACTTCTGCAAGTTCACCAACGAGACCCGCAACGGCCTGGAAGATTCCAGCCAGCACAGCGGCCTGAAGTTCCTGGCGGCCGTCAACGGCGCCTGCGCCGGCGGCGGCTACGAGCTCGCCCTGTCGTGCGACGAGATCATCCTGATCGATGACCGCTCCAGCGCCGTGAGCCTGCCCGAGGTGCCGCTGCTGGGCGTGCTGCCGGGCACCGGCGGCCTGACCCGCGTGACCGACAAGCGCAAGGTGCGCCACGACCTGGCCGACATCTTCTGCACCACCAACGAAGGCGTGCGCGGCCAGAAGGCCAAGGACTGGCGCCTGGTGGACGAGATCGCCAAGCCGGCGGTGTTTGCGGCCAAGGTGCAAGAGCGCGCGCTGGAACTGGCCGCCCAAAGCGACCGTCCCGCCAACGGCAAGGGCGTGACGCTCACGCCGCTCAAGCGCACGATCGAAGCCGACCGCCTGGTCTATGAGTTCGTGACGGTGGACATCGACCGCGCCAAACGCACCGCCACCTTCACCGTCAAGGCCCCCACCGGTGCACAACCCACCGACATCGCCGGCATCGAGGCCGCCGGTGCCAACTGGTACCCGCTGCAGATGGCGCGCGAACTCGAGGACGCGATCCTCAACATGCGCACCAACGAGCTCGACATCGGCACCTGGCTGATCAAGACCTCGGGCAACGCCGCCGACGTTCTGGCCATGGACGCAACCCTGTCGGCCCACCAGGGTCACTGGCTGGTGCGCGAGACCATCGGCCTGCTGCGCCGCACCTTCAGCCGCATCGACGTGTCCTCGCGCAGCCTGTTCGCGCTGATCGAAGAGGGTTCGTGCTTTGCCGGCACCTTCCTCGAACTGGCCCTGGCCTGCGACCGCATCTATCACCTGTCGCTGCCGGATTCGCCCGAGAAGGCGCCCAAGATCACCGTGGGCGAGCTGAACTTCGGCACCTACCCGATGGCCACCGAGGAATGCCGCCTGCAGCGCCGCTTCTACGGCGAGCAGCCTGCGCTGGACGCAGTGCGCGCCGTGGTGGGCCAGCCGCTGGACGCCGATGAGGCCTTCAAGGTGGGCCTGAACACCAGCAACCCCGACGACATCGACTGGGCCGACGAAGTGCGCATCGCCATCGAAGAGCGCGCGGCCATGAGCCCTGACGCCCTGACCGGCATGGAAGCCAACCTGCGCTTCAACGGCAAGGAAAACATGGTCACCCGCGTCTTCGGCCGCCTGACCGCATGGCAGAACTGGATCTTCCAGCGTCCGAACGCCGTGGGCGACAAGGGTGCGCTCAAGGTCTACGGCAAGGGCGACAAGGCTGCCTTCGATTGGAACCGCGTTTAATTCAATTCATCACCAGGAGCACAACATGTCCGGCATCAACTACAGCGAGAAGATTCCCAACAACGTCAACCTGAGCGAAGACCGCACCCTGCAGCGCGCGCTCGAGAGCTGGCAGCCCGACTTCATCAACTGGTGGGACGACATGGGCCCCGAGGGCACCACCGACGCCAGCGTGTATCTGCGCACCGCCGTGTCGGTGGACCCGCAGGGCTGGGCCCAGTTCGGCCACGTGAAGATGCGCGACTACCGCTGGGGCATCTTCCTGAATCCGGGCGAAGCCGACCGCAAGATCCACTTCGGCGACCACATGGGCGAGAAGGCCTGGAACGACGTGCCCGGCGAGTACCGCGCCAACCTGCGCCGCATCATCGTCACGCAGGGCGACACCGAGCCGGCATCGGTGGAGCAGCAGCGTCACCTGGGCCAGACCGCGCCCAGCATGTACGACCTGCGCAACCTGTTCCAGATCAACGTAGAAGAAGGCCGCCACCTCTGGGCCATGGTCTACCTGCTGCACAAGCACTGCGGTCGTGACGGCCGCGAAGAAGCCGACGCGCTGCTGCAGCGCCGCTCGGGTCAGGAAGACAACCCCCGCATCCTGGAAGCCTTCAATGAAGAGACGCCCGATTGGCTGTCGTTCTTCATGTTCACCTACTTCACCGACCGCGACGGCAAGTTCCAGCTGTGCGCGGTGGCCGAAAGCGCGTTCGATCCGCTGGCCCGCACCACCAAGTTCATGCTGACCGAAGAAGCGCACCACATGTTCGTGGGCGAGTCGGGCGTGGGCCGCGTCATCACCCGCACCTGCCAGGTGATGAACGAGCTCAAGACCGACGATCCCAAGAAGCTGCGCGAAGCCGGCGTGATCGACCTGCCGACCATCCAGCGTTACCTGAACTTCCACTTCTCGGTGACGATCGACCTGTTCGGCGCTGACGAGTCGTCCAACGCTGCCACCTTTTACAGCACCGGCCTGAAGGGCCGCTACGAAGAAGGCAAGCGCACCGACGACCACCAACTGCGCGGCAACACCTACCGCGTGCTTGAAGTCAAGAACGGCCAGCTCGCCGAGAAGGAAGTGCCGATGCTCAACGCGCTCAACGAAGTGCTGCGCGATGACTACATCAAGGACTCGATCGCTGGCGTGGAGCGCTGGAACAAGATCATCGAGAAGGCCAGCATTCCGTTCCGCCTGAAGGCGCCGCACAAGGCTTTCCACCGCAACATCGGTGCCCTGGC